>CBFGSY010000077.1:0-10824 GCA_965651545.1 uncultured bacterium
GCGGCATCGCTGCTGCCATGATGGGAGCCGATGCGCACCATCTATCGCGCCGAGCCGCCGTGGCCGCACCGGGTGCTGATCCTGGGCGGTGGATTCGCCGGGGTCATGACCGCCCAGGCCTTGGAGCGGCGGCTGGGACGCCGCACCGATGTCGAGATCTGGCTCGTCAGCCGCGACAACTTCATGCTCTTCACGCCGTTGCTGCCGGAGGTCTGCTCCGGGGTGCTCGAGCCGCGGCACGTGGTCACCCCGCTGCGCGGCATGCTGCGGCGGCCGTCGAGCTGGTGCATTACCGGAGAGGCCGAGACGATCGACCTGGACGGAAAGGTGATCGAGGTCCTGGGCGGCGACGGCGACATCCATCGGCTCAACTACGACAGCCTGGTGCTCGCCCTTGGCGGCATCACGCACACCTTCGGCATTCCGGGCATCGGGGAGCACGCCGTTGGCATGAAGTCGCTGGCCGATGCCTTCAGCCTTCGCAACCGGATGATCGAGATCCTGGAGCGCGCAGACCTGGAGGACGACGCGGATGAACGGCAGGCGCAGCTGACCTTTGTGGTCGGGGGCGGCGGCTTTTCCGGGGTCGAAACCGCCGGCGAGATCGAGGACTTCATCCGTCGCGTGCGGAAGCGCTACTTCCCGAAGATCGGCGCGGAGGAGATCCGCGCCTACCTCGTCGAGCTGCGCGACCGCATCCTGCCCGAGATGCCGCCCGAGATGGGTGACTACGCGCGTCACCAACTGGAGCGGCGTGGCTTCGAGGTGCTCACCGATACGCCCATCACGGAGCTGCGCGAGAACGAGGTCCTGATCGGCGAGGGAGATGCCGCGCGCTCCATCCGCACCCGCACGGTGGTCTGGACCGGCGGGGTGCGCCCAGCGCCAGTGGTGGCCCGCTCCGGGATCCAGGTGGACCACGCGGGAAGGGCGATCACCGCGCCGACGATGGCCACCAGCCGCGAGGGCGTCTTCGCCATAGGCGACTGCGCCGTGATCCCCGACCTCGACGACCCCGAGCAGCGGCCGCATGCCCCCACTGCCCAGAACGCCGTGCGCGAGGCGAAGACGCTGGCTCGCAACCTCGTCGCGCACATCGACGGCGGCGTGCTGGTTCCCTTCCGCTACCGGCCGCTCGGCCAGCTGGCCTCCATCGGCCATCACACAGGCGTGGGGGTCGTGTTCGGCGTGCGGGTGCGGGGCCTGATTGCCTGGTTCATGTGGCGCGGCTACTACTGGAGTCGCACGCCGGGCATCAACCGAAAGGTGCGGGTCGGTCTTGACTGGCTGCTGACTGCCATCTTCGGGACCGATCCGGTCCAGCTCAAGGTGGAGGACGTTCACAGTGGAATGGGATCGTCCGGAATCCGGCGCCCTCCCGTTCACGACGATTCGTAGCGCCGGTACACTCGGCCCGATGTCACGCGAGGAGCGCCGCGCCTACAAGCGCATGACCAAGAACCAGGACCCGTACGCGCTGCCCAGCCGTACTGGGACGGCCGCGGGTGCCGTCGCCGCGCGTCGACGCACGCGTCGGCAGGAACCGTCCGGGCCGTTCACCTTCGTCACCGGCCGATTCCTGGCGTGGGCAATCGGCGGCGCGGCGGTGGCGGCCTTGATCGGCTTCTCTCTGGCCTGGCCGTCGATGCCGCTCGCGCTCTACGCTGGGGTTGCCACCGCCGTGGGTTGGGGGCTGATCGTCGTGGGCGTGCGCTTCCTGCAACGGCGCATGTCCACGCAACGGCGCTGACGCCGGGGTGAGCGGGCCGCTCGGCGCCGCGGGGCTCATTGGTCTCGCATACCTGCTGGGTGCCATCCCGTTTGGCGTGCTGGCCGGTCGCCTGGCGGGCGGCGTCGACCTGCGGCAGCACGGATCGCGGCGAACGGGCGCCACCAATACGCTGCGCACCCTTGGCGCCGGCTGGGCGGCGGCAGTGCTGGTGCTCGACGTGGCGAAGGGCATCGCCGCGGTCCTGCTGGTCCGCGCCGCCTACGTGGCCGGACCACCCGGCTCGCCCGAGTGGGTGGCCGCGGCGGCCGGCGTGGCTGCCGTGGTCGGCCACAACTGGTCGGCGTTCATCGGCTTCTCAGGTGGGAGGGGTGTGGCGACTTCGGCCGGCGGTCTGCTGCTCATCTCGCCGATCACACTCCTGGTCCTCATTCCGCTGGTGGCGGCCGTGATCTGGCGGACTCGCTACGTATCGGTCGGCTCGCTGGTGGCCGCGGCCGCGGCGCCGATCCTCACCGCTGGCCTGTCGGCCGCGGGTATCGTGGGCTGGCCGGCGACCGGCTTCGCGCTGGCGACCGGCCTGTTGATCATCGCCTCGCACGGGGACAACCTGAGCCGGCTGCGATCCGGCACCGAGCGACGCCTTGGAGAGCCGGCACCGATGGAATCCGATGGCCGAAGCTGAGCGCCCGGCGCGCCTCACCTCGCTGCCCAACCTGCTCGGCCTGGGGCGGATCGCCGCCACGCCGATCGTCATCGCGCTGCTGCTCTACCCCTTCCCGGGCGGCGGTCTGTTGGCGTTCGCCGTCTTCGCCGTGGCGGCGTCCACCGACTTCGTCGATGGGCGCATCGCCCGGGCCCGCGGCGAGGTGAGCCCGCTGGGGATCTTCATGGATCTCACCGCGGACAAGGTCCTGGTGGCGGGGGTGCTGGTGGCAATGGTCGAGGTCGGGCTGCTGCCGACCTGGCTGGTGGCGCTGCTGCTCATCCGCGAGCTGGTTGTCCAGGGAGTTCGCCAGGTTGCGGCCAGCGCCGATGTCGTCATCGCCGCGCGATCGCTGGGCAAGGGCAAGACGGTGGCCACCCTGGTCGGCATGGGCCTGCTGCTGCTGGCCGTCGACGCCAGGACCGGCGGGCCGCTGGCCAGCAGCGGTCTGAGCGCGCTGCTGCAGCTGGCGGGTGCCTGGACGATGGTGATCGCCACCGCCCTGTCGGTGGCCTCCGGCTGGGGTTACATCCGCGCCGCGCTGCCCGTCCTGCTCGGGCGCACGATCGAGCCGCCGCCTACTTGATCAGCTTGCGCTCCATCTGGCGCATGGCGACCCACAGGCAGACGCCGCAGAAGGCGACCAGGTAGGCCACGTCCCAGAGCATCCGCGGCTGGAGCAGTCCGGTGGTCAGCCCGCGCAGCAGCTCCGTCCCGTGGTACAGCGGGATCGCCTCCATGAGCCAGCGCACCGGCTCCGGGAAGTTCGCGACCGGGAAGAACGTGCCGCCGAACAGGAACATCGGCATCACCACCAGGCCCATCGGCAGGTCGAAGTCCTGCACCGTCCGCAGGTAGGCGGTGGTGGCCAGGCCGGCGGCGCTGAACGCAGCCCCAAGGAGGACGGCGGCGGGCAGCACAAGCAATGCCCAGGGCGACAGGATCAGCCCCAGCGCCAGCATCACGCCCAGGAAGGCGATGACGTACATCCCGCCGCGCATCAGTGACCAGACCAGCTCGCCGATGGCGATCTCGCGGATGCCGAGCGGCGTGGCCAGGATGCCGTCGTAGGTTCGCGCGAAGTTCAGCTTGAAAAAGACGTTGAAGATCGACTCGGCGATCGCCCCGTTCAGGGTCGCCAGGGCGATGAGGCCCGGCGCCACGAAGGCCTGGTACGAGATCGTCCTCCCATCAGCGAGCTCGACGCCGCCGACCAGTGTGCCAAGCCCGAAGCCGATCCCCAGCAGGTAGAAGAGCGGCTCGAAGAAGCCCGAGACGATGACGATCCAGGTGTGCCGGTAGACAAGCAGGTTGCGCTCGACCAGGCGCCTGGCGCGCAGCAGCGAGCCGATCACGGCTGGCGCCGCGGGCTGTCCGCCGGTGCGGCGCACGACCGCCTCCATCGGCCCGGCCATCAGCGCACCAGCCTTCGGCTCAGGAGCCGGTGCGCCACCAGCGCGAAGGCGCCGGCGAAGACGACCAGGTAGCCGACGTGCCAGTACCAGCCGGCCAGCAGGGTCGCGTCGTTGAGGACGAGCCCGCGCGTCAGCGAGACGCCGTGGTACAGGGGCGTCGCCAGCGCCACCCACTGGACCTGCATCGGCAGCTGGGTCAGCGGGAAGAAGGTGCCGCTGAACAGGAACAGCGGGTTGATGACGAAGCGAAAGATCCAGGCGAAGCCGGCATCGTTGCGCTGGGTGGCGGCGAAGCTGATGATGGCTGCGCTGAAGGCCACTCCGGTCAGCACCGCCGCCGGGACCGCGACCACGGCCAGCGGCGAGCGCGGAATGGCGAACAGCCAGAGCACGCTCAGGAAGACGGTCGCGATCAGCACCATCCGGAAGCCGATCCACGCCAGCTCGCCGCCCACGATATGGCGCACGCTGAGCGGGGTGGCCAGCATCGCCTCGTAGTTCCGGCGCCACATGATCTTGCCCATGATCGGGAAGGTGGACTCGAAGACGGCGGACTGCATGCACGTCGCGGCCAGCAGGCCGGGTCCCAGGAAGTGGACATACGGGTACCCGCCGATCACGTCGCGGCCCTGTGCCGTGATCATCGAGCCGAGGCCCACCCCGATGGCCGTCAGGTAGAGGAGCGGCGTCACGAACGAGCTGAAGATGCTTCCCCGGAAGGTGCGACGGTAGACCAGCAGGTTGCGCTGCAGGACCCGGACGGCGGCGGTCATCGGCTCATTCGACCAGCGAGCGGCCGGTCAGGCGCAGGAAGACGTCTTCCAGCGTCGCGCGGCGGACGAGGGCCGACTCGATCGGGACCTCACGGGCGTGCACTGCCTCCAGCGCTCGCTCGCCGTCCTCGACGTACAGCAGGTGGCGGTCGGGGAGCGCCTCCACCCGGTCCGCCAGCCCGTCGAGCCTGCCATCCAGGTTGGCGATCACGTCGTCGGGCAGGCGCAGCTCGAGCACCTCGCGCGTCGAGTAGCGCTCGATCAGCTCGCGCGGCGAGCCCTCGGCGGCGATCTCTGCCTTGTCCATCACCACCAGCCGATCGCATAGCTGCTCGGCCTCATCCATGTAGTGGGTGGTGATGATCAGCGTCGCGCCGCGCTGCTTCAGCCGGTACAGCCGCTCCCAGAGCAGGTGGCGGGCCTGCGGATCGAGGCCGGTGGTCGGCTCGTCGAGGATGATGAGCTCCGGCTCGTTGATCAGCGACCGCGCGATCGTCAGCCGGCGCTTCATGCCACCGGACAGCGGCTCGACCTGATCGTTGGCTCGCTCGGCAAGCTGCACGAACGACAGGAGCTCGTCGCTGCGCGTCCTGGCCACGCTGTGCGGGATGTCGAAGTAGCGGGCGTACATCTCCAGGTTCTCGCGGACCGTGAGCTCGGTGTCCAGGTTGTCGAGCTGCGGCACCACCCCCAGCCGTGCCTTGATCTGGGGCCCCTGGCTGCGTGGGTCCATGCCGATCACGCTGAGCTCGCCGTCGGATACCGGTGACGAGCAGGCGATCATCCGCATGGTGCTCGTCTTGCCGGCTCCGTTCGGCCCCAGGAACCCGAATGCCTCGCCGGTGCGGACGTCGAAATCGACGGCGTTCACCGCCGTGAAGTCGCCGAATCGCTTCGTCAATCGGCGGGCATGGACAAGGATCTCTTCCGACGGGGGCATGGACCGATTCTAGCGCCGGATAATGTGCGCCTTGACAGTAGCAGGTTTATGCCGCAGGATGGACCGATGGACGCCGCGGGCGGCATCGTGACCATCATCGGTGCGACCGGATTCGTCGGCCGCCACCTCGTGGCCCACCTGCATGAGTGCGGCTACACCGTGCGGGCGGTCTCTCGACGGGGCCAGGGCCGGCCGGGTTGGGGCGAGCGCGTCCATCCGCTGGCCGCCGACGTAGAGACCGGCAGCGGCCTCGGCTCCGCGATGGTCGGCGCCGATGCCGTGGTCCACCTGGTCGCCATCCCACGCGAGTCCGACGGACGGACCTTCGATGCGGTAAACGTCGGCGGCGTGGCGCGCGTGCTTGACGCGATGCACGCCGCCGGCACCAGGAGGATCGTCCACCTCTCGGTCCTTGGCGTTACCGACGATCCGGGCTACCGCTACCTGTCGAGCAAGTGGCGGGGTGAGCAACTCGTCCGCGCGAGCGGCCTCGACTGGGTGGTGCTGCGTCCCTCGCTGCTGTTCGGCGAGGGGGATGGCTTCTTCAGCCTGATCGAGACCACGCTGCGCTGGTGGTCGCCGGGAGTGGTGGCGATCCCTGCCGCCGGCAACGTCCGCTTCCAGCCCCTGGCCGTGCAGGACCTGGCCATCGCTGTCGAACGCTGCCTGGCCGAGCCGGGGCGGAGCGGATCGGTCTATGAGCTGGGCGGACCTCGGTACCTGAGCTATGTGCAGATCGTGGACGCTGTCATGGCGGCGACCGGACGGCGGCGCCTGAAGCTGCCGATGCCCGTCCCGCTGCTGCGAGCGCTGACCGCCGTGACAGATCGCGTTCTGCCGATCTTCCCGGTCAGCCACGACCAGGTGCTGTCGCTGGGGCGGCCGAACCATACCGACCTGGATGCCTTCGAGCGGACCTTCGGGACGCCGCCACGCGCGTTCGACCTGTCCTACATGGGTCGACAATCCGCTTGACTCGCGTACGGCCCGCCGGCCATACTACGTGGTACGTAGTAGTCAGGGACCGATGGAAGGACGAACGCCAGGCAGTGACCCCGGCCTGCTGCTGCTCATCAGCCTGGCCGGTGGGCCGAAGCACGGCCACGCCATGCTGCTGGACATCGCCGAGTTCGCTGGCGTGCGGCTCGGCCCCGGCACGCTCTACGGCGCTCTGAGCCGGCTGGAAGAGCAGGGGCACGTCACGCCGCTGCCCAGCGATGGCCGCCGGCGCCCGTATCGCCTGACGCCACGTGGACGACGGACGCTGGGGGAGCGATTGGGCGGGCTGAGCCAGGCGGTGCGAACCGGCCTGTCGCGGGTGCGAGCGTGAGCCTTCCTCGTCGCAATGGTGGGCGCTGGCTCCTGCTCTTCTTTCCGCGGACGTGGCGCGATCGCTACGGCGACGAGCTGCTCGCGCTCATCGCCGAGGAGGGCCTGACACCGCGGACGGCGCAGGACCTGATGGTGGCGGGTATGCGGCAGCGAGCGCACGCGCTTCGGACGGCGATCGATGGAGGCATGGGCATGAGCATCGGACCCGCATGGCGTCACCCGACGGCCTTCGCCGTTGCCGGCGCGCTGCTGCTGTTGCCGACCTTCCTCTTCGTGACCGCCTCGCTGCTGGCATATGAGCTCCGCTTCGAGGGTGTGCGCCTGGTCGCAGCGCCGGTCATGGACACGGTCGTGCGTTGGCCCTTCGTGGACCTGCTGCTGGTTGGCGCGCCGCCGATTGCGGCCCTCGCTGCACTGGCGCCGCTGATCCGGCTGGGCGTTGAGCGGCGGGATGGCGCGGTGCAGGCGGTGATCAGGGTGCGTGCCCTGGCGCTCAACGCCAGCGTGGCGCTCATGGCGGCCGTACTGGCAGGAGTGTTGGTCTGGTACGTCCTCGTCGAGTCGCTTGCGCGTGCGGGGGCCTGAGCATCAGAGCTTAATCCGGTCCTCGATCTCCCAGGCGTGGTCGAGCGCGTGCCATGCGGAGCGCCGGATGAAGTAGCGGGGGCTCCACGGGCGCCTGGTGTTGCGCGGGTTCTCGATCGGCTTGCCATTGACGACGGCTTCGAGGGTCGTCAGCGCCAGCTTGCGGACCCACTTCATCTCGTCCTGGCCCCTCGGCGGGCGGGAGTACCGGCTGCCCAGCGCCCCCAGGTAGGCGACCTCCGCCTCGAGGACGTGGCCGGTCATCTTGGCCACGTTCCGCCCGCCGCCGCGCGGGCCGAGTCGCAGCGTCTTCCCCTTCGCTGACCGCCCGGCACCGTCGAAGGCCCTCCAGCTCGCCTCCAGCAGGGCACGTTGCCGGTCCAGCTCCTTGCCATTCAGTGGCTGAGCATCGTCCTTCGTCGCTTCGCCGGGCACCCCGAAGTCGGTGCCTCCGCCACCGCGCAGCGTCTGGACGACGTCGACGGACTGGACCCCCGCCAGTCCATCCGCCGGCAGGCTGGCACGCTTGACGACCTTCGCGTAGCGCGGCGCGTAGGCCAGCAGGGAGGCGATTGCCTCATCTTCGTCGCGGCCGCTTCGGCACCACCCAGGCCAGTCGAGCGCGCAGGCGAACGTCCGCTTGTCTCCGCGCTCCAGGGCGACGCGCAGCTTGTCGGCCCGTCGGGGCATCGACCTCAGGCCTGCTCCGTGCCGGTGGCGCCCGGTTCAGCCGCCTCGTTCTTGACCGCCGCGTCAACGCCCTTGCGCGCCTGGTCCGCGGCCTCGACCGCCCTGGCAACCAGCGCGTCCATGTCGACGCCCATCTGGCCCAGCAACCTCGCGTCGAGCCGGTCCATGCCGGCCGCTCCCAGCACGGCCCCGATCCAGAAGGCGGTGCCCACGCCGAGCATGCCGCCGGCGACCCCGCCTACCAGGCCGGCGACCGGCGAGATGCTGACGTTGACGACCCCCTCGGTCGCGGCTTCGCCGACGCCCGTGGCTCGGTCCTGCGCCGTCGCCACGGCGCCACGCACGGCAGACCCCAGCACGCTGCCGAGCAGCGCCGCCGGGATCGAGATCAGCAGGTGCATCGCATCAGGCCTCCCATGTCTCGCCGGGCTCCAACGCCACCACCGTGGCCGACGTCGCCGAGGCCAGCTCGGCGGGCGTGCCGGCCAGGATCGGGAAGGTGGCGTAATGAACGGGAATGACGGTTTGCGCTCCGATCAGCTCCACCGCCCGCGCCGCTTCGCGCGGCCCCATCGTGTAGTGCCCACCGATCGGTATGACAGCAATGGTCGGTGCCCATTGCTCCCTGACCAGGGCCAGGTCGCCGAAGAGCGCTGTGTCGCCGGTGTGGTAGACCACCGTGCCGTCCTCGAAGCCGATGACCCAGCCCCAGCAGCCGACCTCCCGCGTCGTCGGCCCGCCGCCGGTCAGGGTGATCGCGCCCGAGTGCTCGGCGTGGACCATGGTCAGATCGATGCCCGCCGCCTGGAACGTTCCGCCTCGGTTCATGCCGACCGCCTCGATTCCCTTCTCGGCCAGGAAGAGGCTCATCTCGTGGGAACAGACGATCGGAGCTCCTGAGCGCGCGAGCTCCACGATGTCAGCCGCGTCGTCTCCGACGTGGTCGAAGTGGCCATGTGTCGGCGCCACCACGTCGACCTGCTCCGCGGTCCGATAGGCATCGGCATAGTTGGGGGCTCCGGTCCAGCGGTCCACCCACAGCCATTTGTCGTGGGGCGACCGATACAGGACCCCGCCGTGCCCCAGCCTCGTGATCCTCAGCCTGGCCATGGTCCTCCTCTTCAGCCCGGATTCAGCAGCCTGCCGGCCTTGGCGATGCGTTCCAACCAGGATCGCTCGCGCCCGATGGTGGTCTCCGGCCCATGGCCGGGCAGCACGCGAACCTCGTCCGGCAGATCGCGTGCCAGCCTGGCCAGGCTGGCCACCATGGCCTCGTCGCTACCACCGGGAAGATCCGTGCGGCCGTAGGAGCCGGCGAACAGGACGTCGCCGGCCAGCAGCAGGCCATGCGAAGCCTCGTACAGGCAGACCGATCCCTCCGTGTGCCCGGGCGTGTGCAGCACGCCGAAGATGAGCCGGCCGATGCGCAGCTCGTCCCCCTCGCGCAGATCGACATCGGCCGTTACCCGCTCGATCTCGAAGCCATAGTTGTTGCGCCCGTCGAGCCGATAGGCGTCGTCCGGGTGGATCGCCAGCGGGGCGGCGGTGGCCGCCTTGAGCGGGCCGTTATCGAAGATGTGGTCGATGTGGCCGTGCGAGTTGGCGATCAGGTGGACGCGCAGCCCGTTGGCCGCTGCCCGCTGCGCCAGTGGCTGCGTAGAGCCCATGGCCGGGTCGAGGACCAACGCGTCGGGGGAGTCGCCGTCCCACACCAGGTAGGCATTGGTGTCGAATGGCGAGAAGGCGCCGACCTCGATCCGCGGCGCGTGCGTTTCGGTGCCACGACCGCGCTCGATGATCGGCCGGGGGGCGCTCACTGCTCGGTGGAGCCGGCAGGTCCCGCGATGCCCGGCGCGCCAGGCCTGAGGGTCAGGCCGAGGCCATCGGCCAACGCAGAGGCCATGGCGTCCTCTGCGGCCTCCATCGGCACCGGGTGGCCCAGTTCCCGCGCCAGGCTGGTCACCTCCTTGTCGCGGATGCCGCAGGGGATCATCTCGTCGAACCAGCGCAGCTCGGTGTTCACGTTCAGCGCCAGCCCGTGGGTCGTCACGCCGCGCCGCACACGCACCCCGATGGCTGCCAGCTTGCGCTGTCCGGCGACCCAGACACCCGTCAGGCCGTCGATCCGGCCCGCTCGAACCCCGAAGGCCGCTGCGGTGCGAATGATGGCCGCCTCCAGCGTCCGGACGTAGCGCCGCAGGTCGAGTGGGTCGCGCAGCTCCACGATCGGATAGGCAACCAGCTGGCCCGGCCCGTGGAAGGTGATGTCGCCGCCGCGGTCGATGCGCACGAACTCGGCGCCAAGCTCGCGCAGCCGCTCGGGTCCGGCCAGCAGGTTCCCCTCGTCGCCACCGCGCCCGATGGTGTAGACCGGGAAATGCTCGAGCAGCAGCAGGCGGTCGCCGATGCGCCGCTCGCGGCGCTGCTGGGCCAGCTCGTCCTGCAGCTCCCAGGTCGGGGAGTAGGGGACCGTCCCCAGCCGCTCCACGGTCAGCACGCCGCCATGGGCGACGAGCAGAGGATGGGCGTCGCTGGCTGGACGGAAGGGCAGCTCGCGGCGCGGCCGGCGCAGGCGGCTCGCCTGGGTCGGCGCTGCCGGCGGGCGGCTGATGTCGCGCATCATGGCCACGGCCATGGCCCTGGCAGAAACCGGC
>CBFGSY010000078.1:0-10808 GCA_965651545.1 uncultured bacterium
CGCCATCGCCCATGGCGCCGACGAACGCCACGCCGGTGTGGACGCCGACTCCTATCGGCAGGCGGCCATCATCGTCCCCGCGCTCGGCGCTCAACAGCAGGATCTTGCGGGCGGCCTCGATCGCCTTCCTGGCGTAGTCCATCCCAATCATGCCCGGGATGAATAAGCCGATCACTCCATCACCCACGAACTTGTCAACGAGTCCGTCGGCCTCCAGCAGGGCACCGCCGGCATCCCTATAGAAGCGGTTGATCCGTCGCGTGAACTCGCGGGCGCCGAGCCGCTCGGCAAGCGCGGTCGAGCCACGGACATCGGCAAACAGGATGGTCAGCGTGATCTCGGCGCCGCCGATGCCATGCTGCCGCAGAAACGTGTAGCACTTGCTGCAGAAGCGAGGGTTCTTAGGCCAGGGCGCGCGCCCAATAGCGCGCGAGTAGAGGCGGCCCGGGAAGCCGAACGGAGCGTTGCACTGCTTGCATCGGGGATTGCTGGGGATCCGGCGCCACAGGCGCCGCTGCCGGACGGCGTCCTCAGACTCTCCCGCCATGACAGCGCGGAAGACCTCTTCCGGTTGCAGTCTCCCATCCAAGCATAAATCGTAATGCCGTATAGAAAGGGTGGTCGTCCGTCCCGGTCCGATGCGTCCCAACCGATGGCGTCCCAGCAGCTGGGTCACTGGACCAAGCAACGCGGTATTCGGCTTGACCAGCGACCGCTCATTCGCCATTCGACCCATTCTGCGGGCCATTCGACGCAAGAGCCCCTCGTCGAACGCGATCTTCGATGGTTCCGTGGTCGAGTGACCCATGGGCTGGGACAATGGCCGCGACGTGATCACCGTACGGCGCGACAAGGACATCTTCGACACCTCCGGCGGCTGGTTCCGCGCGCGCTGGCACTTCTCCTTCGATACATACCGCGATCCGGAGAACGACTCGTTCGGCGCCATGCGCGTCTTCAACGACGACCGCCTCATCCCCGGTGCCGTCTGGCCGCTGCATCCACACCGGGACGTCGAAGGGTTGACGTACGTGGTGGAGGGCACGTTCGGACACCAGGACAACGTGGGCGGGGCCTTCGGTCCCCTCCCCGCCGGATCCGTTCAGCGCATGACCCTGGGCTCGGGCGCCCTGCACTCCGAGCTCAACGCCTCAGAGACGGAGCCGATGCGATTCATCCAGATATGGATCCTGCCCGATACCGCCGATCTCACCCCGGCCGTCGAGCAGCGCATCTTCACCAGGGCGGATCGGATGGACCGGTTGCTGAAGGTGATCGGGCCCGAGGGCGGCGAGGTGGTGAAGGTCCACCAGGACGCATCGGTCCATGTCGCGTCGTAGTCGGCCGGGACCGGGGTGATGCATCCCATCGGCCAAGGCAGAGGCGTCTACGGCTACCTGATCGAGGGCGAGGCCAGTTTCGGGGACCAGCAGCTCCAGACCGGAGACGCCGTCAAGGTGACCGATGAGCCTCAGCTCGCCATCCGCGCCTCGCAAGCGAGCGAGTTGATCTTGGTCGACGTGCCGATGGACTTCGAGCCGGCCGGCATCTGGCGCGGCCGAATCTAGCGGCCTCAGAACGGACCGCTCACTGGCCGCACCGAGTCCACCACCAGGCGGGCGCGGCAGAGCAGAACCGCCTGATCCGGATCCTCGAGGCCGCCGCCGGGCAACGCCGAGTTCTCATCGCAGTCCTGGGCAGCCGGGTCGTCGAAGTGGCCCACGATCTCGATCCACTGACCGCGCTCCGGCATCGTGATGCCGGACAACGGGTCAATGATGACGTTGAGGCCCACCCCTTCGGCGTTCTCACGCTCGCTCATGAACACGTAGTTGTAATTCTGGCAGTACAACCAGCCGGCAGGCGGACCGGAGGGGCAGTATCCGCCGCCACGCCGAATATCGCCCTCCTTGGGCCACCACCCACGCACCGTCACGGTCCGATCCGGGTTGCAGGCCAGCCGCTCCATGTTCCCGCGACCAAGCGCGAGCTCCCGCATGTTCATCGGTGAGTCCGGGCAATCGAGCGACGCTGGCTCGATCCAGCGATCGCCCTCCGGACTGGCTCCCGCGACCCATCCGAACCACGTGGGACAGAGGAGGGGTTCTTCATGCACCGGGAAAGCGCAGCCGGTGTTCGGCGGCAAACCGAGGGCCGAGAACTGATACCAGTCGTACCCGTCGGCGACGACCGGTCCCTGGACAACCAGGCCAAGCTCACCCCCGGAGAACGATCCCAGGGATTCGGCACTCAGGCCTGGGGCAACGCGGAGCATCAGTCCCGCCGCGGCCACCCGAGCGACGAATCTCGTCGGCGCGGGCTCCGGCGCCGTGGCGGTCGGCTCAGGAGACCCGTCGGCGTCGGCGATGAGCCATGGCACCCTCACCAGGCCGCTGCCGAAGACGGCGCCGGTCGCCAGGCTGGCCACCAGGACGGCGGCCGCCAGCAACACCCAGGTGCGACCTGGGCGGCGATGTGGCGTGGCCTCGTCCTCCAGCCGCGCGAAGAGAGCGTCCGCATAGGCTTGATTCGGATCCTCGTCGGCCCGCAGCGCCTGGAACAGCCGCGCGAACTCTTCATCGGACTGTTGTCGCTCGTCAGACATCGGTCGGGCCTCCATAGGCATGGCGGAACGCTTCGCGCCCCCGGGATAGGAGCGACTCGGTAGCTTTCTCGCTGCGGCTCAGCTGGGTCGCCACCTCACGCACGGTCATCTGGTCGAGGTAGCGGAATACGAGGGCCAGCCGTTGGTCGTGGGGCAGCTGCGCCAGCGCTTGGTGGATCGCATCTCGCTGGTCGAACGCAGCTGTCGCATCGGACGCTTCTTGATGGGCGAGGGACAGGCGCTGGTGGCGATCTGACTCGCGACCCGAGCGGCGATAGTGGTCAACCATCTTGTTGCGGCCGATCGCGCACAGCCAGGTGACGACGTCCGAGCGGCCGTCGAACCGGTGGCGGTTGCGAATCGCCTCCAAGAACGTCTGCTGCGTCAGCTCTTCCGCCAGCCCGGGTTCCCCGGCACGAGCCAGCAGGTATCCGTAGACCCTCGGCAGCACGAGGTCGTACCAGCTGCGAAACGCGTCCGAGTCCTGAACCAGGGCGTCGAGGGTCGTCGTCCGTTCCGGGTGATCGAGCGGAGCCATCGGCATGCTGTCTCCCACGCCCGTGGGCTCGATTATTGACCCCATGCACGTTAGTCGTTCAGCAATGCCGGAATCCTTCGATGGACGTGTTCGCGGCCGCAGATCTTCATCTGTTCGTTATCGAACCGTTGTCAGGCCGTGGCATCGGTCCATCAGGGTGAGCCTCCCGAGCCAACAGCAGAGGAGGAAACCTCATGCGTCGTACGCTGGTGGCGATGCTGGCCGTCGTGCTGGCAACGGTCGCCCTTGCCGCTCCGGTCGGAGCCAAGGAGTTCGGCCGCCTCTACGCGGAGGGCGAGACCTTCCGTACGTTCGGGAACCCGGCCCGCGTCGATCCCGGGACCGGCACGGACCCGATCTTCACCTTCGAGAACTCGACCAACCCGAACCAGCTCTCGGTCGCACAGTACGCGCCGGGCCCCGGCTCGCATGGCGGGCGCTGGGCGGTGCATCACGCGACATGGACTGCGCAGGGCGACTCGAGCACGCTGGTGACGAGCTTCGAGCAGCTCCACACGCTGGTGCTGGCCGGCGACCTGACGGTGGTGCGTGACGAGGCGGCGGACTTCCGCTGCCCGATCCTGCCCAACGGCTGAGCGCCGAGCCGGCTACTCAGAGGTCGTGGGGCGCGCCAGCGCGCTTACAGGCAATGCCTGGCGTGCTCCACGTTCAGCCACCCACGCCGGGGTTGCTGCGGTTGTGCCGCAGGACCATGACCAGTCCCGCCAGCGCGGCCACGCCGGCGCCGCCGAACACCAGCACGCTCCCCCATCGCACGGCTATCGGGTTGACCAGGCCTGGTGCAAAGACCGAGAAGGCAAGGATGGAGCCGATGACGGCCACCACCGACAGCGCGATCCCCACCAGGAACGCCCAGATCTCGCGATCGCGCATCCCCTCGGCCACCTCGCCCGCCAGGAAGCCCGACACGATCAGGCCGGCGCTGAAGCCGATGGTGAGGATGTACCAGATCGGCTCGGTCACCGTGGCGAAGACCATGAGCGCCAACACCCCGAGCAGGCTGAGGCCCCCGCGGAACCAGGCCTTGGCGTAGCCACGGAAGACCACGACCGGCACCGCCACGAGAAGGTCGGGCACCGGCTCCGGGGCAGCTGCCTTGGCCTCCAGGGCCTTGCGATGCGCCTCGACTTCCGCGTCGTCGGTTACGCCGCGCGGCGACTTGCACTTGAAGCAGGGATCATCCTGCGGACGGTTCCACTTCCAGCAGACCTTGCAGACCCAGCCGGTGGCAGCGGTCATCCCCTCTTCCCTCCGTAACGTGCTGATGGCCGCTCAGCGGCGCAGCGGCAGGCCTGTCGCGTCGGTCATCCGGCCCATCACGATCAGGATCAGGTCGATGATGTACCAGATCCCCAGGCCACCGATCGTGACGAGCTTCAGGATTCCCAGGCCCGTGTAGCCCAGGTAGAAGCGGTCGATCCCCAGCCAGCCAACCAGGAATGAGATCAGGACGGTCGTCACCCAGTCCTTGTCCGAGAAGAGGCCGGGGATCTCGGAGGCGTTGAACCAGTTGCTGCTCCCGCGGCGCACGAGGGTGTTGGAGCGGAGCTGCCCGGCTCGCAGCTGGGCCTGCAGCTCGGCGAGCGAGTAGGGGCCCTCCTCGGCGCCCATGCGCTGCACCGTGAAGGCATCCCCTGCGCGCGGCGAGGGCGCTGCGGGCGGTGGTGGTGTGGCGTCGGGCGGTGGCGTGTCGGTCATCGGTCCTCCGTCAACGATCGTTGTTCGGCATGCGCATCGTACCGTCAGCGCTGCTCGCCCAACAGCGCCTCGACCGCCTCCTCGTACCCCACGCCGGCGCTGATCTGCAGCTCACGCTGTGGGCCATTGACGCGGAGCGTGAACGCGTAGAAGGGACAGCATACCGACTCACGTGCCACGAGCTCCGCCACGTCCGCCGTGGACACGTCCGCGGGGAGGGTGAGCGCCACCCCGCCATCAATGGGTCGGACGGATGCCGCCCGTTCCCGCAACGAGCTCCACGCGGCGACGCGGTCCCGAAGGTCGGCGGCGCCGAGCGTGCATGACGCGCCGATCAGGCCCTCTCCGCTCCCCATGCGTGGAGCCTAGCACCGGTGCTGCTACCCTTCGCGCATGGCGCAGACGCAACCCGCGAGTGGACTGCACAGCGATCTGGTCGAGCTCATCACAGCGGCGCGAGATGCCGAGCGCGACATCTTCGCGCTGCTGCCCGCCGCAACCCGCGACGCCCCGAGGACCATCGGCGAATGGTCGGCCAAGGACGTGCAGGCTCACCTCGCTGCCTGGCGGGCCATCGAGGCGCGCAGGCTGGAGGCAACCGCGCGCGGTGAGCCCTTCCAGCCCGATGACCCCGGCACCGACAAACCGATCGACGAGTCAAACGCCAACCTCCACGCCCAGCGTGGCGCGTGGTCGTGGCAGCAGGTCAACCGCGAGGCCGATACCAGCGTCCGCTCGCTGATCAACGCCATCGCTCTCAGCAGCCACGACGTCCTGTGCGAGTGCGACGGGACGGTGACGGGCATCGGCTCGAACGGCGCCAACCACGCGATGGCCCACCTCTCGGACATAGCGCCGCTGGTCAACGGCGGGCAGCAGCGCTACGACGTCCTCGTCCAGCAGATCGAGCGGATCCTGGCGCGCCGGCACCTCCGCCCGCGCGATACCGGCGTGATGCTCTACAACATCGCTTGCCACCACGCCCTGGCCGGTGAGCTGGACGAGGCGCGCCGGCTGCTGCGCATCGCATTCGCGCAGCGCCACGAGCTGCTCGAGGCGGCGGCTGAGGATCCGGACCTGGCTGCGCTCAAGGGAGAGCTGGACTCGCTGGCGCCATCAGCCTGATCAGCGATTTACACGCTGACCCGGCGATTTACAGGAGGGGCACATAACGGACCACTCATGTGGTGCTGCGGACCCGATTTGCCCTGATACGCACATCCCGGCCGGACCCAGGCGCTCAGACGTGCTCCCTAGCCCCGATTTCGCGGCACATGCCGCCTTTTTTGTCGGATGTGTACCTGAGATGTAAATGGATGCGGGCCTACCCCTCCTCCGACACCACCGACTTCCGCCCGAACGCCGGCAGCAGCCGTCCCCGCGCGTTGACGAGCGCGATGCCCCCGATGACCATCGCCGTTCCCAGGATGATCCGCGCGTCGACCGGCTCCCGCAGCACCAGCGCGCCCAGCGCGATGCCGAACACCGGCAGCAGGTAGGCCACCAGCGAGGTGCGGGTGGCACCCCATCGGCCAAGCAGGCGGAAGAAGAGCACGTAGGCCGTCCCGGACCCGAGCAGGCCCAGCCACACCGCAGCCAGGATCGCATCGAAACGGCCCGGGACGGTGATCGGTCGCTCGAAGATCAGGGCAAGCACGAAGGTCGCCACGAACGCGAAGGTGACCTGCACCAGTGCGGGAATCATCGGCCTCAAGCCATGCACGAAGCGCCGGGCGTACACCGCGCCAACGGCGTATGACGCGGACGAACCGATGAGGGCCAGGGCCGCCACCACATCGGTCCCGGCCAGCACGCCAGGGTCGAAGCCGACCAGGATGGCGACCCCGATGAAGCCGATGACCAGGCCGACCACCCGATTCGCGGTGATCGATTCGTCAACCAGCGCCGCTGCGGCAATCAGGATCACGAACAGCGGCACGCTCGCGTTGAGGATGGCCGCCAGGGTCGAGTCGGTGCTCTGCTCGGCCCAGGTGATCAACGAGAACGGCAGCGCGACGCTGAAGATGGCCATCACCGAGAGGTGGCCGTACATCCTCAGGCTGCGGGGCAGCGGCTCGCGGGCGATCGCCACCACGCCGGCCAGGAGCGTCGCACCCAGCAGCAAGCGCGACGCGACCAGCGTGAACGGCTGAAAGCCCGCCTCGACGCCGATCTTGATGAAGAGGTAGCTGCTGCCCCAGAAGAAGCCCAGCAGGATGAAGAGGATCCAGTCGAGAGTTGTGCCGCGAGAGTTCATGCCGTGCGCATCGGGCTCCTCAGGTGCCATCAGGTTCGTGGTTCGCTGGATTCGTTGGGTTCGCTGGGTGGAACGCCGTGTGAGGGCGTTGTGTGAGGCTGATGCCTGCACGAAGGTTACTGTGAATTCCCGCCATCCTCCGTCCGGCCTGGACGCTTCTCCGGTTGACGCTTCTCCGGTTGCACCACGCGGGTCACTCGACCATGGAGCCGTCCAAGGCACGATGCTCAACGACGCTCCATGGCCAGATGACCCACCCGCTGGGAATCCCGCCATGGAGACCACTCCGGCGGCCGCCGTCATCGGGTTCCGTGGTCCAGTGACCCACCACCCGCAACACCCCCGATCGTGCCGTCGGCGACTCGGGCATCTTCCTCGGCGGGCACGCCCTCTGCATGAGCCGATGCCGGAGGTACCCGTCCGATGACGATTCCACAGCAACCACCTGAGCCCGAGATCCAGGATCCGACCCTGCCCGAGAACCGGCCGATTGACACGCCGACCGAGATCCCGCCGCACGAAGAGCCGGGCCTTGAGGCGCCGGGCAGCGACGAGCCGCCAATGACCCTGCCGCGCGAAGATCCGGAGCCGGAAGCGGAGATCTGACCGCCGACATCGGTAGCATGGCGGCATGGCGTACGTAAAGGACCCGCGCGTCGACGCCTACATCGACGCGCTGCCGGAATGGCAGCAGGCCATCTGCCGTGAGGTTCGCGACCTCGTGCACGAGGCCGACCCCGAGGTCGAGGAGACGATCAAGCGAAGCGTGCAGCCCTACTTCGTCCTGCAGGGCAACGTCATCGCGCTGCTGGCGGCGAAGGATCACGTCAACGTTTTCACGTACGACGGCGGGATCGTGCCGGACCCCGACGGCATCATCACCGCCGGCCACGACAACCAGTCGGCTCGGACCATCGGCATCCGCGAGGGCGAGCCGATCAACCGGCCGGCCATGCTGGCCATGTTCCGGCACATCATCGCCAACAATCGGGCTGGAGGCTGGCGCAAGCTCAAAGCCAACCGATAGCCGACCGATAGCCGACCGATAGCCGACCGATAGCCCCGACGGGCCCACTCGGGCTTGGCGGACGAGCGACCGACCTGATTGGCATGGGTCCTGCGGCCCCTGATGGTGTCCAACCAAGAACAGGGGGTTCCTTAACCATGCGAGACATGTGGACATTCGTTGAGTACGAGAGCTGGTCCGGGACCGATATCACCGGTTTCACTGTCCAGGCACTGGACGGCGACATCGGATCGGTCGACGAGGCCACGTACGACGTTGGCTCGAGCTACGTCGTGGTCGACACCGGCCCGTGGATCTTCGGCAAGAAGGTTCTGCTTCCTGCCGGCATCATCCAGCAGGTCGACATCGACAACCGCCGGCTGTTCGTCAGTCGGACGCAGGACGAGATCAAGAGCTCTCCGGAGTTCGACGAGAGTCGGTATCGGGACGACCCCGCCTATCGCGCGGAGATCGCCAGCTACTACGCCGCGCGTGAGCCCGTTGGCACCACGCACACCGGCGAGATGCGCTAGCCGATTCGGCTCGGATAGCTAAACCCAGGGACAGGGCCGCTGCCTTCCGAGGCGGCGGCCTTGTCATGTCTGCGACGGCGGCCCGTCCATGTCTGCGACGGCGGCCCGTCCATGTCTGCAGCGGCGGCCAACCACTGTCTGCGGCCGCGGCCCCTCCATGTCAGCGGCCGCCGCCAGCACGGGCTGTCGGGCAGGAGCCTGTCCGGTACGCTCAGCGGCGTGAGGCTTATCCATTCCGCCTTCGTGACCCTGGACGGCGTCATGGAGGCGCCTGGCTTCGACCCGCACCGGGACGGCCGAAACGCGTGGGCACTCCGCCGCCAGGATGCAGAGAACCAGACCTGGAACGCGGACCAGGTGAAGGCAGCGGATGCCATCCTGCTGGGCCGCACCACGTACCAGATCTGGGCTGCCTTCTGGCCGACTGCCCCGGCCAGCGAGTTCACCGACCGGATGCGCGAGATCCCGAAGTACGTCGTCTCGCGAACGCTTCAGCGCGCCGACTGGGTCAACACGACCATCCTGTCCGGCGATCCTGCCGCCGAGGTCCAGGCGCTCAAGGCCCGCGACGGGGGCGAGCTGATCCTCTACGGCAGCGCCGATCTGGCGAAGACGCTGATGTCACATGAGCTGATCGACGAGTATCGGCTGCAGGTCTTCCCGGTGGTGCTCGGCAGCGGCAAGCACCTTTTCGCCGATCGCATCGACATGCAGCACCTGCGGCTGGTCAGCACGCGGACATTCCCGTCGGGCGTCGTCCTCCTCACCTACGTGCCGGAAGCCCAGGAGCCCAGCACCCCATTTGTCGAGGAGTACGCATGGACCGATGAGCAGGTGCGCTCTCTCGAGGCCGCCCAGAACGTGGACCGCACGCTGGCGACGGTCCTCTTCACCGACATTGTCGACTCCACCGCCCGCGCGGCGGCCATGGGTGACCGTGCCTGGCGCCAGCTCGTCGATCGGCACTACGAGATCGCGCGCGCTGAGGTGGACCGATGGATGGGCCGCCACATCGAGAGCACCGGCGACGGAATCATGGCCACCTTCGATACGCCCACGCGTGGACTGCGCTGCGCGTTCGGCCTCCGCGCGGCCCTGACCGATCTCGGGCTGGAGATCCGCGCGGGCATCCACACCGGCGAGGTAGAGCGGCGCGAGGGCGGCTTCGGCGGTATCGGCGTGCACATCGCCGCGCGGGTCCTGGGGCAGGCCGGGCCGGGGCAGGTGCTGGTGACGAGCACCGTCCGCGACCTGACCGCGGGCACCGATCTCGCCTTCCGGCCCATCGGTTCAGTCACCTTGAAGGGTGTCCCCGGCGAGTGGGAGCTCCTGGAGGCGTCGGTCGAGTAGCCAGGTTCTTCCGCTCGCGGCAGTGCGACTCCCTGCCCGACTCGCCCCCATCTCGGCCGCGAAGCCGCCAAATTCATACCACCTGCGCATTGCATGAGGCAATCGGAGAGGAAATGGCCCAGATTCACACCTGGTGCGCATCCGGACGCTGTTTTCGGGCCTTTTCGCGGCACCGTGTGCACCTGGTCTGAATTCGGCCGATTCGTGAGCCGCCCACCGACGTAACGCGCACCTGGTCTGAATACGGCCAATCGGCCGCTTGGCGCATTGGCGGCTTGGCCGACCCGGCACTTGGCCCCGATTCGTCGCTTTGGCCAATTCGTCGCTTCCCTCAAAATGTCGAATCCAGGCGCATCGATTCGTAGACCTTCACGACGGCGGGAGACGCCCGCCGACTCCAACCCATCCCATCCAAGGAGGAGCACTCCCCATGGCGCAGTTCCTGTTGTCCATCCACAGCGTCGAAGGCGAGGAGCGCCCTCGCCCCAGCCAGCAGGAGATGAAGCAGTGGTACGCGGACGTCAAGGCGCTCAATGACGACCTGAAGGCTTCCGGCGCGTGGCTGTTCGGTGGGCGGCTCACCGAACCATCGGCCGCCAAGGTGACGCACGGCAACAAGGGCCGCCTTCGCGTCACGGATGGCCCGTTCGTCGAGGCGAAGGAACAGATCGCGGGTTTCTACATCATCGAGGCGCCGGACCTGGACAAGGCGCTGGAGTGGGCGTCGCGGACCAGCGACTGCGTCCGCGCGCCGATCGAGGTGCGACCGTTTGCGCGTGATTCCATGGACTGACGGAACC
>CBFGSY010000079.1:0-10793 GCA_965651545.1 uncultured bacterium
CCGCAGCGCGATCCAGATGCGCGGCATGAGCGGGAAGTGGAACGCCATGTGGCACTCGTCGCCGTCGCCGAAGTAGGGGCGCACGTCCGGCGGCCACTGGTTGGCCTCGGCCAGCAGCATCCGGTTGCGATGCCGCTTGTCGAGGGCGACGCGCAGCCGCTTCAGCACCGCGTGGGTCTCCGGCAGGTTCTCGCAGCCGGTGCCGGCCCGCTCGACCAGGTAGGGCACCGCGTCCAGCCGCAGGCCGTCCACGCCCATGTCCAGCCAGAAGCGCATCACGCTGACGATGGCGCGCACCACCGCCGGGTTGTCGTAGTTCAGATCCGGCTGGTGGCTGAAGAAGCGGTGCCAGTAATACTGCTGGGAGACCTGGTCCCACGCCCAGTTGCTGGTCTCCGTGTCGGTGAAGATGATCCGTGCCTCGGCGTACTGCTCCGGGTCGTCGGACCAGACGTACCAGTTGCGCTTCGGCGCGTTGCGACCCTCACGGGAGTCGGTGAACCACGGATGCAGATCGCTTGTGTGGTTGATGACCAGCTCGGTGATCACTCTCAGGCCGCGCTTGTGCGCCTCGCGGACGAAGGTGCGGAATTCGCGCCTGGTGCCGTAATCGGGGTGGATGTTCGTGTAGTCGGCGATGTCGTAGCCGTCGTCGCGCAGCGGCGACGGATAGAACGGCAGCAGCCAGATGGCGGTCACACCCAGGCTGGCGATGTAGTCCAGCCGGCTGGTCAGCCCCGCGAAGTCGCCAAATCCATCGCCGGACGAGTCCTGGTAAGCCTTGACGTGGAGCTGGTAGATGATCGCGTCCTTGTACCAGTGCGGGTCGTCCGCCAGCGTGGATGCCTTCCGGGTCGTGGCGACCGCCATCTCCGCCGGTTCCACGGCGTGCAGCGGCTCCATCGGCTCCGCGGGCTCTGGCCTCGGCGCCGGAATGGCAAGCGCCTCGTGCTCGGGCTGGCTGGTCATGCGCCAGAGGGTAGCGGGACGGAGATGACCCGTGCACCGTGCGTCGCGGCCCGGCCGCAGCCGCCGCCTCCCAGCACCTGGTCATTCCCATTCCCGTAGCAGACGACCTCGACACGAGGGCCCCACGCGCAGCCGCCCAGCACGAGCACCAGGGCGAGAGCCGGCCGACTCATCGATCTATGGGCCTCAGGCCCTGACGGGGCGGATGGTGAAGATGCGGAACGGCTCACGCGCCGGATCCAGGTCGAACGGCACATCGGCTCCACGCTCGCGACGCATGCGCCCGGTCATGAGATCGACCAGCTCGTACGGCTCGTCCCAGCCGATCCCCACCGCCGGCAGGTCCGGGTGCAGGATGGCACGTTCGGCGCTGGTGGGATCGCAGTTCACTGCCACGTAGACCGGCTCGCGCCAGCGGTCCGGGTAGCCGGTGAGCGGGTCGACCGTGCCGGCGGGCAGCGCCTTGCGGTAGAAGAGCGTCCGCTCGCCGGTGACGTACTGGAAACGCAGGTTGTCGAACAGCTGGAGCGAACGCCATGCGCGGCGGAGCCGGTTGAGCGAGGCGATCAGCGGCTTGATGTTGCCTGGCGCGTCCCAGTCCCGGGCGCGGATCTCGTACTTCTCGCTGTTCAGGTATTCCTCCCGGTCGTCCAACCGCGCGTTCTCGCACAGCTCCCAGCCCGAATAGATGCCGTAGCTGCTGCCCAACGTCATGGCCAGCACGCTGCGGATCACGAAGGCGGGGCGGCCATGGTCGAGATGATGCGGGTTGATGTCCGGCGTGTTGGGGAAGAGGTTGGGGCGGAAGTAGTCGCGCATCTCGGTCTGCGTCAGCTCGGTGAAGTAGTCGCGCAGCTCATCGCGCGTCTCGCGCCAGGTGAAGTAGGTGTAGCTCTGGGTGAAGCCGATCTTCGCGAGCTTCTGCATCATCTTCGGCCGGGTGAATGCCTCGGACAGGAAGATGACGTCGGGATGGTCGGACCCGATGTCGGCGATCAGCCAGCGCCAGAACGAGATCGGCTTGGTGTGCGGGTTGTCGACGCGGAAGATGCGGATCCCACGCTCGATCCAGAACCTGAAGATGTCCCGCCAGGCGCGCCACAGGGCCGCCCGTCCCTCGGGGTCGTCATTTGCGAACTCGATCGGGTAGATGTCCTGGTACTTCTTCGGCGGGTTCTCCGCGTACTTGATGGTGCCATCGGGTGCGTGACGGAACCATTCGGGGTGCTCACGGACCCACGGGTGGTCGGGAGATGCCTGGATGGCGATGTCCATCGCCAGCTCCATGCCATGGGCCTCGGCCGCTTCCCGAAAGGCGCGCAATCCATCCAGTCCTCCAAGCTCCGGCGCCACCGCGTCGTGGCCACCGTCGGCCGATCCGATGGCGTACGGGCTGCCGACATCTCCGGGGCGCGCCCGGATCGCGTTGTTGACGCCCTTGCGGTTGGTGCGCCCGATGGGATGGATGGGAGGCAGGTAGACCACGTCGAAACCAAGCTTGGCGATCTGCGGCAGTCGCCAGGTCGCCTCCTCGAAGGTGGTCGCCTGGGGCTTGGCCGGGTCGCGGCCCTGGGAACGCGGAAAGAGCTCGTACCAGGCGGCGAAGCGCGCCCGCTCACGGTCGACCATGAGCGGCAGCTCCGCCGACCTCGTGGCGGCCGCTCGATCGGGGTGGCGGCGCACGGCCGCCAGCAGCTCCTCGCCGCTCACCGCTGCCGCGCGACCGGCGTCACTGCGCGCGCGGCGCATGGTGGCCAATGCCTCGCCGATGAGGCCCGCGTCAGCTGCGCCGGCTCGTCCGGCTCCCTCGGCTCGGGTGGCCGCCGCCATCAGCAGCAGCCTCGCCTCTTCGAGCTCGACGGCGAAATCGACCCCGCCATCCACCTTCTTCAGCAGGGCGGCACGCAGGCTGCCGAAGCTGTCCCGCCAGGCCTCGATCGCGAACCGGTGGCGGGCGTTGCGCTCGAGACGGATGGATGCGGACCAGCGGTCGTTGTCGATCAGCCGCATCACTGCCTCTCGCCATATCCCCCGGCCGCCGCGGGCCTCCGCCCGCAGCCGGAGAGCGGCGTCCAGCCGGTCGTGACCGTCGGCGAAGATGTCGGCGGTCACCAGCAGGTCGTCGCCGACGACGCGCTTGACCGGTTCGCGTCCGTCGTCGACCTGTGGCGCGATGCGCTCGATGATGATGGACCGCCGCGTGCCGACGAACTCCTCGTCGGGCTCGCGCATGGCGCCCGCCGCGGTGGCCGGCCTCCCGTCGTCGGCCCGCGTAACTGGCTGCGTCCTGAGAGGGCGTGATCGCGTCGTCGTCATCGCTCTGGCCATCACCCTACCCGATCCACACGAACCGGGCGAGCCGGTGCGGGGTAGTCTCCGCACGATGACCGCTGCCCGCCATCCGAGCGCGCGCCGTACGCTCAGCCTCCTGTCGATCGCCGCGCTGAGCTGGTCGCTGGTGGCCTGCGGCGGCCCATCGCCGACGGGCGGCAACTCTGCCTCGCCGGCGGTCTCCACCAGCCCGATCGCCACGCCGGACGCTGGAACGCCGCCTCCCAACGAGACCCCGCCTCCCCCTCCCGAGCGGCTGCGGGTCGAGCTGCTGGCCGGTGGGCTGGACGATCCGATCGGCATCACCTCGGCCGGTGATGGCAGCGGGCGGCTGTTCGTGAACGAGCGCGGCGGGCGCGTCCGGGTGATCGGCCCCGATGGCGCTCTGCGCGGCGAGCCGTTCGTCGACCTCTCGAACCGCCTGGCTGCGGGCGGAGAGCGTGGCCTGCTGGGCGTGGCCTTCCACCCGGACTTCGCCGCCAACCAGCGGCTCTTCGTGCACTACAGCCGGTCCGGCGATGGTGCCACCGTCGTCAGCGAGCTCCGCGCCTCGGCCGACCTGCAGACGGCAGATCCGGGATCCGAGCGGATCCTGTTCACGGTGACCCAGCCCTTCGCCAACCACAACGGTGGGCAGCTGGCGTTCGGACCGGACGGCTACCTGTACATCGGCCTGGGCGATGGGGGCGGTGGCGGCGACCCCTTCGAGAACGCTCAGAACCCGAACGTGCTGCTCGGCAAGATCCTGCGCATCGACGTCGACGGCGAGCCGGCCGGACGGCGTGGTTACGCGCTGCCGCCGGACAACCCGTACGCGGCCGATGGCATCGAGCCGGGACGCGGGCTGCCCGAGATCTGGGCGCTCGGCCTGCGTAACCCCTGGCGATTCAGCTTCGATCCGGCCAACGGGGACCTCTACATCGGGGATGTGGGACAGTCCTCCTACGAGGAGATCGACCGGCAGCCGGGGGGCTCCGCCGGCGGTGAGAACTACGGCTGGAACCAGCTCGAAGGCGGCCACTGCTACCGAGACGGCTGCGATCCCTCAGCGTTCGTGATGCCGATCGCCGAGTACGGTCGTGACGGCGGCTGCTCGGTCACCGGTGGCTACGTCTACCGCGGCGCTGCACAGCCCGCGCTGCGCGGCATCTACGTCTTCGCCGACTACTGCTCGGGCATCGTCTTCACCATCCGGGCCGGCGGGAGGGACGAGACGGTCCGCCGCGTCCTCGACAGCGAGCTGAGCGTCAGCAGCTTCGGGACCGATGAATCCGGCGAGCTCTACCTGGCAGACCTGGGTGGTGGCGGGATCTATCGGGTCCTGGTCGACCGCTGAGCATTGACTAGGTGGCGCCGAGCGCCCTGAGGCTGACCCAGCCCTCGGCGCCGATGACAACGTGGTCGAGCAGCTCGATATCCAGCAGACGCCCCGCCTGCACGAGCTCGGCGGTGATGCGCAGATCGTCGGCCGACGGCGTCGGATCGCCGGAAGGATGGTTGTGCACCACCACCAGCGCCGCCGCCTGGCGCCGGACCGCCTCGCGGAAGACCTCGCCCACACGCACGGCGGAGCCGGCCAGGTTGCCGACGTAGACCGTCTGCTCGGCGACGACCACGTTCTTGGTGTTCAGCAGCAGGGTCCGCAGCTCCTCGTGCTCCAGGTGGAACATGGCGGGTCTCATTCGCTCCCCCACGTCGGCCGGCGTTCGGATCCGCCAGCCGGGACGCGCGCGTGCCGCCGAGAGGCGCCGCGCGAGGACGCTGGCTGCGATCAGTCGCCTGGCGGTCGCCACGCTCACGCCACCGCGTCGGGCGACCGCTGTCGCTTCCTCCTGCTGCAGCCCTACCAGGGCGGGATCGGCAGCCAGCAGCTCGCGGCACAGGACAGCGGGGGCGCCGCTGGCCAGTGCCAGCAGGTCGGCGTCCGAGAGCGACGGGGCGCCGGTGGCGTCGAGGGCATGCAGTGGGACCACCCGCCCTCCGGAAGCCGGCGGCCGGCGGCCGCGAACGGGGAGGTGCACGATCTCGGCCGGCATGGGGGTGACGATACCGATCATCGCCGCGCGGTCGATTACCGGCCGCTTATCAGGGCAGTCTGATGAGGTCGAACCGCTGGACGAGGCCGAGGCCCAGCGAGATGCCGTTCACGGTGGCGTGCATGGCGATCGCGGACGCCAGCGAGCCGCTGCGTCGATACACCTCGGCCAGGGCCACCCCCAGCGCGAAGAACGGCACCAGCAGCAGAAGCGAGCCGTGGATCAGGGCGAAGAGGGCGGCCGAGCCGACCATGGCGCGCCGTACGCCGTACTCGCGCAGCCACGCGTTGTAGACGATGCCGCGGAAGAAGACCTCTTCAGCGATGGGGGCCACGAATACCAGGGCGATGGCCAGCACCACTGGATTGACGACGGTGATGGCCGCCTCGGCGATCCCCGGCTCGGGCGGCAGCCCCGCCAGCTCCAGGAGGCTGGCGATGATCGCGGCCAGGACCGTGGCGCCGATCCACGCCGGGATGCCCAGCAGGGCGCCGAGCCACAATGAGCGGCCGATCCCCGTTGCCGGGACAAGGCGCAGCCCGGCCAGCGCCCTGGGCGCCCCCACGAAGAGCGCTGCCACGCCGAGCAGGCCGGCCTGGGTGACGGTGAGCACGACGACGGAGCCGTACAGGGTGGGATCGGCGCCCTGGACCAGCGCCGCGGCATCGGCCGCCACCGGCAGCGAGGCCAGGCTGGAAGCGACGATTGCCAGCACGAGCAGCGCGATGACGGATGGGCCGCGGTAGCGGTCGGGCGGCAGAGCCTCACGGACGACGATGGAGTGGCCGACGTGGATGCCGATGCCCACGAGCACGGCCAGCCCGCTCACCAAGAGTCCGACGGCCACGCTCGCGGTCCGCTCGTCGAGGGAGGGCCGCTCGGCTGCGTCGAGGAACCACGGGCTCAGTGCAACCAGCAGGACCGCAGCGGCTGCCCCGCCTGCGATGAGGACGACGGCCAGCGCCTGAAGCCAGCCGTAGCGCATCGGTTGGGTGTGGGAGTTGGTCAGCCGCCTGCCGGGTGCCGCAGCCCGCCGGGCTCAGACGGACGCTCCGAGACCTGCTGCGAGGCGGCCCAACCCGGTGCTATCTCGGCCGGGCGCGGAGTGGGTGCCCGCTGGAACTCGTGGCCGCAATACGCGCACAGCGGCCACTCGGGGTTGGCCAGCCTGTTGCACGACGGGCAGACGCGGTGCAGGCGGGTGCGGCAGTTCGGGCAGACGAGCCAGTCGCTGTGCACGCGCTCGCGGCACACCGGGCAAAGCTCGTTCTTCTCGACCTCGGCCAGCAGCGACTCCTCCGCCAGTGAGCGCTCGTAGACCTCGGCCAACGTCTCGCGAGGCCGCAGGATCAGGTACAGGACCACCGCGAAGATGAACAGCAGTGGCGTGAAGAAGATGATCAGCGCCGAGGCGAAGTACGGCAGGATCGGGTTCTCGCTGCGCGCCTGCATGTCACGGAAGGCCCAGTACGCGGTGCCGAGCCAGAGCAGGACGACATAGATCACCGTCATGTTGACGGCGATGCCGACGATCGGATTGGTGACGAAGTCGTTCCAGATCTTTCCGGGATCCGGCAGGCCTTCAGGCATGCGATTGGTGCCTTTCGTGCGGGCCGTCGTCGCCCGCTGGGGGCGGCAACGCGGCGGCCATGCTAACAGATGGTCCTGCTCCGGACGCCGATCCTGCCAGGCGATTGAGCACGTCGACCACCAGCCGGTGCTCGACCTCGAGCACCCGATCGGCCAGCTCCTCTGCGCTCTCGCCGGGCACGATTGGCACCCGGGTCTGGGCCAGCGCCGGACCGGCGTCCAGCTCCGGCGTCACCTCATGGACGGTCACGCCGGTCTCGCTGTCACCGGATGCCAGCACCGACCGATGGACCTCGAGGCCAATCATGCCCCTCCCCCCGTGGCGAGGCAGCAGGCTGGGGTGCAGGTTGACGGCCAGCCCGCCGAAGGCGTCGAAGAAGGACCGATGCAGGACGCGGTCATAGCCGGCCAGTAATGCAAGGTCCGCGCCGGACCGGGTCAGCGCCTCCCCGATCGCCGCGTCGCGGGACTGCGCATCGGGAAAGTCGGCGCGGCGGAGCACCAGCCTCGGCACGCCATGCGCTTCGGCGACCTCCAGCGCCCGGACGCCGGGCCGGTTGCTGACCACCAGCACCGGCCACACGCCGGCCAGCCTGCCGCTGGCCACGGCGTCGAGCACCGCCTCCAGGTTGGAGCCCCGGCCGGAGACCAGGATCCCGAGCCTCACGGCGGTCGCGCCGTCAGAGGAAGCTGACGCGTGGGCGGCCGGTCTCAACGGGCACCACCGTGCCGACCCGGATGGCCTCGGGCACCGCCGCCACTGCCACCGCCGCCAGGTCCGGCCGGACGACAGCGGTCAAGCCGATGCCCAGGTTGAACGTGCGCACCATCTCCTCGTCGGCGATGTCGCCGCGCTCCTGGATCAGGCTGAAGATACGCGGGACGTGCCAGCTGCCGGTCTCGATCTCGACGCCCAGGCCAGCCGGCAGTGTGCGCGGAATGTTCTCGATCCAACCGCCGCCGGTGAGGTGGGCCAGCGCCAGCAGGTCGCCGCCGCCGGTGCGCAGCGCTCGCCGCAGGATCCGGATCTCGTCCAGGTACGACCGATGCGGCTCCAGCAGCTCCTGGCCGAGGGTGCGGTCGATGCCCGGCGCCCCCGAGACCCAGTCGCGCGCGGGGAGCACTCGGCGGACGAGCGAGTAGCCGTTGGTGTGAAGGCCAGATGAGGGCAGGCCGATGACGGCATCGCCGGCCCTAACTGCGCGCCCGTCTACCACGTCACGGCGCGCCACCACGCCCACGATGAAGCCGGCCAGGTCGTAATCCTCACCCTGGTAGATGTCCGGCAGCTCGGCCGTCTCGCCGCCCACCAGCGCGATGCCGGCGGCGGCGCAGGCGTTGGCGATGCCGGTCACGATCTCCTCGACGACTTCGGCGCGCAGGCGCGCGGTGGCCAGGTAGTCCATGAAGAAGAGCGGGTCGGCGCCCTGGACGGCGATATCGTTGATGCAGTGGTGGACGAGGTCGACGCCGATCGTGTCGTGCCTCTGCATGGCGATGGCCACCTTCAGCTTGGTGCCGACGCCGTCGGTCGAGGCCACCAGCACCGGGTCCGGATAGGGTGCCGGGTCGAGGCGGAAGAGACTCCCGAAGCCACCGACGCCGCCCAGCACTGCCGGCGTGGCGGTCGACGCCGCAGCCCGCCGGATCAGCTCGACGGCGCGCCGCGCCTCGTCAAGATCGACTCCCGCCTCGCGATAGCTGCGGCCCATGGCTAGCCGCGCTCCAGCACGAACTTGTCGACGTCCATCGGCACGTCGATCGGGTAGCGGCCATCGAAGCAGGCCGTGCAGTGGCGGCGCTCGCCGTCTTCCTCGCGACCGACGGCGGCCAGGAGCCCTTCGGTTGAGAGGTATCCCAGGGAGTCGGCGCCGATCAGGCGGCATATCTCGTCGACCGAGTTGGTGGCCGCGATCAGCTCCGAGCGACGACCGGTATCGACGCCCATGTAGCACGGGTAGCTCATCTGCGGCGAATGGATGCGGACGTGCACCTCGCGCGCTCCGGCGCGGCGCAGCATGGCCACGATGGGCGCGGTGGTCGTGCCGCGCACGATCGAGTCGTCAACGACCACCACCCGCTTGCCCGCCAGCACCTCCGGCAGCGGGTTGAACTTCAGGCGCACTGCCTGCTCGCGCGAGCGCTGCGCCGGCTGGATGAAGGTGCGGCCCACGTATCGGTTCTTGATCAACCCCTCGCGAAAGGGCAGTCCGGATTGCTCCGCATAGCCGATGGCGGCCGGGATGGCCGAGTCCGGCACCGGGATGACGAGGTCCGCGTCCGCCGGCTGCTCCATGGCCAGCTGGCGTCCCATCGCCAGCCGCGCCTCGTAGAGGAGCCGCCCGCCCAGGACGCTGTCCGGCCGGGCGAGGTAGACGAACTCGAAGACGCACAGCCGCTCCTTTCCGGGACCGACCGACGTCCGATGCGAGTGCACGCCCTCCTCGTCGATGGTCAGGATCTCGCCGGGCTCCACGTCGCGGACGAACTGGGCGCCCATCGCGTCCAGTGCGGCGCTCTCCGACGCCACCGCCCAGCCGGTGCCGTCGCGGGGCTTCGCAACCGGCAGCCGGCCCAGCGACAGCGGCCGGAAGCCGAAGGGGTCGCGGCCGGCGACCAGCGCCCGCTCGGTGATCATGCTGAACGTGATGGCGCCGATGGCGCGGTGGAACGTGTGCTCAACCCGCTGGGCCCAGCTGCGACCCGGAGCGTGGGCGATGAGCTTGGCGAGCACCTCGGTGTCGCTGGCGGTGGTGAACTCGACGCCCTGCTCCACGAGGTCATCGTGCAGCCAGGTCGAGTTCGTCAGGTTGCCGTTGTGGCCGAGCATCAGCTCACCAAGATCGGATGCCCCGTAGTCTGGCTGCACGTTGGGCAGCGAGTTGCTGCCGGTGGTCGAGTAGCGGGTGTGGCCGATCGCGATTCGCGCCTCTCCCGCCCCGTCGTGCTCGAGCTCGGCGAGCGTCTCCTCGTCGAAGACGCTGCTGACCAGTCCGAGCCGCTTGTGCAGCGTCAGGCGCGTCCCGTCGCTGACGGCAATCCCGGCGGACTCCTGCCCGCGGTGCTGCAGCGCATGGAGGCCGAGGTAGGTGAGGCGCGCCACCGGGCTGCCGGGTGCGTAGATGCCGACCACGCCGCACTCCTCGCGCGGGCCGTGGGCCTGGTAGATGGGCAGCTCAGCGACCGGGTGCAGTGATCCCTCGGTACGGAAGGCGGGCGCCTGCCGTGACGACAGGGCAGTCAGCGTCCGAGGCGCGGGTACGGCACGCCTCGATGATAGCCACCCACCGGTCGGCCTGCGCGCTCCGAACGGCGCGCTGGCGGCCTTCGCAACCTTGGTACTGCCGGGGTACTGCACCGCACCGCACTCGGCCTCGAAAGCGTGGCGGCCCGCTGTGCCGAGACGCAACGCGTGACCATCGGGCCATGGCCGACGGCATCGCCGTCACCCATGCTCGCTCCAGCAACCAGCGTCCCGTACAGCGAGAACCATGCTCCGATTCGCGCGTGCCCTCGGCTTCCTGGCACCGATCGCCGTCGCAGCCTTCATCATCGTGGTGCTGAGCACCTCGCCCACCGCATCCGGCGCGGCCAGGAATCTCCAGCTGATCCTCGCCGGCCTGGCCCTGGTGGCCGGCATGACCTCCATGGCGCTTGCCGCCTGGAGCTACATCGGCTGGCGGCTGAACGGCCTGGCGCGCGCGCTGGAGGACACGCTCGATGCGGACGTGCCGGTGATGCTTCGCGAGGCGGGCATCCCTGCTGAGCGACGGCTGGCGCGCGCCTTCAATGCCGCCGCCGGCGCATTCCTGCAGGTCGAGGCTCGCGCCACCCACGACAAGCTGACCGGTATCGCCAATCGCGAGA
>CBFGSY010000080.1:0-10680 GCA_965651545.1 uncultured bacterium
ACCACGGTCCAGGCTGGGCCGTTGGCCTCCATCTCGGAACGCAGCTCGTCGAGGCTCAATCCCTCGTCGTCGACCCGCGGCCGGCTGCCCCCGCTCAGCACGAACAGATAGCCGCAGTCCGCCGCCACGGTGTGGCGAAGCGTGTCCAGGATGGAGCCGTAGAGGCCGGGGAAGCCAGCCTCCAGCTGTTCAGGTGTGAGCGCCGCGCAGGCGTCGATCAGGCGCAGGGTGGCCCAGACGTGGTGGTCGAAGGCATCGGCGAGCAGAGATCGTGTCATCTCAGCACCTTAACGCTGGGGCCGCCGGTCCGCCTGTCCCTTGGGTTGCCGGCGTGCGTCCATGCGTCCGTTGCGTTGCCGGCGTGTGTCCCAGCCGATGGGTCACTCGACCATGGAACGCAGGAGGCAGCCCGTCAGCATCAGCCGGCGATGAGCTCCGTGGCCGGATGACCCGGCGGACGAATCAAACGGCCACGGAAGTGACGCGACGATGGCGCGTGGTGGGGGATTCCATGGCTCGGTGGTCCAGTGACCCACCCACTGGGAATCGGCTCCGCCAATGACTCGCCAGGCCCTGCCTCCTGAGCGTTACGCGGCCTCAGGCGGGAGGGCAGGCGAGCGGTGGGGGCGGCTCAGGCGCCGCGGACCCGCGCCTGGGCCGATAGCGGAAGTAGGCCCAGAAGAGCACCGATCCACCACCGAAGACGGCGAGAAGCAGGATGACGGTGACCAATGAGCTGCGGGTGCTATCGGCCAGGTAGCCGGAGCTGGGATTGACCAGGATGTGGAAGAAGCCGAGCGCCGCGATGCCGAGCAGCGCCATCCAGACGCGCGGGCTCCAGCTCCGCACCCGTTCGCCCGGCATGAAGCGGAGGAGCAGCATGGAGATGGCGGCGGCCTCGAGCCCGGCGACCACCACGGTCGCGAAGGCCGTCTCCAGCAGCACGGCGCTGAAGGCCCCCTCGCTGGCGCCCTCGCGCACGCCCGGGAGCAGCAGCCACGAGACGATCGCCAGCGCCAGCGCCGATCCGGCGGCAAAGGCGTCGATCCTGCCCGCGTCGGCCTTGGCCAGCTCTCGCGAGAAGATGAAGCCGATGATCAGGCCATACAGGTAGCCCGGCTGGAAGTCGGCGATCCGGCTGATGATCACGCAGCCGATGGCGACCAGGAGGGTGCCCGGCAGCGCGCGGACCTGGACGCCGACTCCACTGCGGCGCCCTCCGATGAACGTCGGGACGGCGAAGGCCAGCAGCATGACACCGAGGCCGATCGCCAACCCCACCACGGTCGCCAGGGACTCGACGCTGAGGCCGAAGGTGGGGTCGAGCAGCCCGTAGAGCAGGGCGCTGACCCCGATGAACGTCAGGATCCCGCGCGGTGAGCGCCAGAAGGCGTCGTCCAGCTTGAAGCGTCCGCCGCTCGACGCCGCTTGTGTGCCGGGCGGCGCGCGCCGGAGGCGACCGGCTACCGCCGCGAAGAGGCCGCCGAACAGCCGGCCGAACCATCGGCGCAGACGCCCGACCGCCCCCGTCACCTCCTCGTAGTTCTCCTCCAGGGTGCTGTTGAAGAGCGCGGCCGGGAAGGGCACGAGGACCACGACACCGGCGCTGACGGCCAGGCTGGTGGCCACCACCAGCGGATCCAGCGAGATGTCGGCCGGCCCGGGCACGGAGTCACGCAACGGGACGGTTGGCCGACGGCCCTCCGGCGAGAAGAACGTCAGGTGCGACACGTCCACGCTGCCCCCGGCCGGGATCACGACGTCCCAGCTGAGCCCGGCGCCGTTGTCGACCGCCTCGTTGCAGCGACAGGTGTTCGGGAATGGCTCCTGTGAGCCGATGCTGCTCCAGACTTCGGCAAAGGTCCCCTCGAAGTAGCTGCTGCCCGGCGTGATCGGCACCCATTGCTCGATCCTCGCGTCGGCTTCCTGGGAGATGACGCAGGCCGGCGCCTCGTCATCGACCCTCCCGAAACCCGTATCCGAGTCCTGGAGGAAGCAATCCGCCGCGCGGTAGAGGACGGCCCTCTGCTCGCTCCCGCCCGAATTCGAGATGTGGATGTCCGTCCGATACGACTCCTCGCCGACCTGGTATGAGTCCCGCTGCTCGACGCGGATCCCGGACGCGCCCGCGTCCGCGGTGGTGACGAGGCCGTCGTCATCGGTCTGGCTGACGGGTGTCCATGGCACCAGGCCGGCGGGGCCGCTCGGCGCGATTGCGGGCGGACCATAGAGGCTGCCTCCGACAGCCAGGAAGGTGCCGCACGCGCCAACGTCGGAACCGAAGAACTCGAAGCTGAGATCCGCCTCGTGCGCGACCTGGCAGTTGAGGTCCGGCGTGACGATGATGCGGGTCAGCGGGCCGTCGGACGTGATCTCGGCGGCGGCGGCGACCGGCGGCAATGCGCAGGCGAAGACGATCGCCCCGGCGATGATCGCGACCCGGGCTCGGAAACGGAGCCGCGCCAACCTGCGCCCTCGTGAAGCCATCAGCCCGAAGCCCACAGCTTCGGGCTCGCATCATAGACTCGCGACGTGCGGTTGGCGCAGTCCCTCGAGGTGCTCCGAGAGCGGAGCTTTGCCCGATACCTGGCGGCGACCGCCATATCCATGCTCGGGACGGGCATGGCGATGGTGGCGCTGGCTTTCGCCGTGCTCGAGTTCGGCGGCGCCACTGACCTCGGCATCGTGCTCCTCGCACGCGAGATCCCGGTGGTTGTCTTCCTGCTGCTCGGCGGCGTCTACGCAGATCGTGTTCCACGGCGGCTGATCCTCGTCGGCAGCGACGTCGTGAAGGGCGTGGCGCAGCTTGGCACCGCCGCGCTGCTCTTCTCAGGGACCGCCAACGTATGGAACGTCGCCGCCCTGCAGATCCTGTTCGGTATTGCCGCGGCGTTCTCGAGGCCGGCCACCATCGGGCTGGTGAAGGAGGCGGTGAGCGATGCCCACCTGCAGGAGGCCAACGCGCTCATCCATCTGTCGCACAGCGTTTTCCAGATTGCCGGGCCGGCTTTGGGGGCGGTCGTGGTGGCGCTCGGCAGCCCTGCGTGGGCGCTTGCCATCGACGCGTTCACGTTCTTCGTCTCGGCCGCGCTCACAGCGTCGATGCGCGTGGCGTCGACGGTGCGGACGGCGGCGGCATCGGTCCTGGGTGACCTTCGCAACGGCTGGCGGGAGTTCGTCTCGCGCCCGTGGGCGGTCGCCATGGTCGCGTCATTCGGCCTCTTCCAGCTGACCTACTTCCCGGCCCTGCTGGTGCTGGGACCGATCACCGCCAAGGACGAGCTCGGTGGACCGGGCGCCTGGGGCCTGATCCTGGCGGTCGAGTCTGCCGGCGCCGTGGTGGGGGGTCTCCTCGCGCTGCGACTGAGGGTCAGCCGGCCGCTGGTCGCCTCCGAGCTGTTCGTTCTGCCCGCCGGCCTGCTGCTGGCCTCGCTGGCGGTGCCGCTCCCGCTGCTGGCCATCACGGTGGTCGGCTTCGTCACCGGTGCCGGCTTTGCGCTGGGCGACACGCTGTGGGTCACCGCCCTCCAGCGGAACGTGCCCGATCACGCGCTCTCGCGCATCAGCTCCTTCGACTGGCTTGGATCGGTGGCGCTGAACCCGATCGGCTATGCGTTGATCGGCCCGATCGCCGCCGCCGTCGGCAACGCCGAGGCCCTGGCGGTGGCCGGCATCCTCAACATCGGGGTCTGCTTCGGCGTCGTGCTGGTTCCATCGGTCCGCAACATCCGCATGCGTGAGACCGATGCCGTAGCCGCCGATGTCGAGCCGCTGCATGACCACGTGGCGATGCCGGAAGGCTCTGTCCCACGGGTGGTCGCCGAGGAGTAGCCATGCTCAGGTACGGCCTCAGCCTTCCGAACGGTGGAGAATGCGGAGATGCCCGCTTCCTGCTCGAGCTGGCCGAACTGGCTGAGCGTGCCGGCTGGGACGGTCTGTTCCTGGAGGACTACGTCAGCTACGAGGGCGATCCCCATGAGCCGACCTGCGATGTCTGGCCCGTCCTCGGTGCGATCGCTACCAGCACGAGCCGCATGGTCCTGGGGACGTCGGTCACGCCGCTGCCGCGACGGCGCCCGTGGAACGTTGCGCGACAGGCGGCCGCGGTCGATCTGCTGTCGAATGGCCGATTCGTGCTGGGCGTGGGCATCGGCGATGTTGGTGACCACGTCGTCGCGGATGCCAGCCTGACCCATTTTGCTGAGGCGGCCGATCCCCGCGTGCGAGCGGAGATGCTGGACGAGGCGCTGACCATCATCGATGGCCTCTGGCGAGGCGAGCCCTTCACGTTCAAGGGGAAGCACTACACGATCCGCGAGGTCACCTTCCTGCCTCGGCCGGTGCAGCAGCCGCGCATCCCGATCTGGGTCGGCGGCGGCTACCCGAACCGCGGTCCGACGCGCCGGGCACTGCGCTGGGACGGATCGTTCCTGTACAAGCGGGAGGTTGCCGCCGACGGGACGGGTGATGAAGGGGTCATGAGCCCGGAGGACGTCGCGCAGTTACGGAGCATGGCGGGAGGTCGGCCGTTCGACATCGCGGTTGGGGGTCATCCACGGCCGGATGACGAGGCCGCGGAGCGCGAGCACATCATGGCCGTCGCGGAGGCGGGCGCGACGTGGTGGGTTGAATGGGTTCCGCCACAGGATCGTGACGCGATGCGTGCGTCGGTCGAGCGCGGCCCGCTTCGAGTGACCTGACGTTCCGCTTTTGGTCGGTCGGGTCGGAGGCACTTCTGGCCAAGCTGGATTCGGCCAGTCCACGGGTCGTTTCTGGCCAAAGTTGCGTGTGGCGGCAGCGATGGGAGATCTCCGAGCGGCGTGCCCGGACCTGCGAGCGTGGGCTCCCTCCCGGAACTGGCCAGATTCCCGCGCCGTGACTCTTCTGGCAGGAATCAGGAGTCTGCAATTGGCATACGTGCCGCGTGGTGGCATTTTGGCCAGAAGGCGACGCTTGGCGGGGCGTTTCTGGGAGGCTCGAAACGTTCTGGCCAAAGTTGCACGCGGCGGCAGCGAGGCGAGATCTCCCTCCCCGATGTCTGCATGTGCGAGCTTGAGCTCCGTCCCGGAACTGGCCAGATTCCCGCGCTGTGACTCTTCTGGCAGGAATCGGCAGCCTGAAACTGGCATACGTGCCGCGTGGTGGCACTTTGGCCAGAAGGTGAGCCCTGGCGGCGGGCCGAACGTGCCATACGTTCCGCGTGGTGACAATTCGGCCGAAAGGTGATGTCCAAGGGCCCGGAGGCGGGGGTTACTACTCCTCGCCGAGGCCGTATTCGCGCATCTTGGCGTACAGCAGGCGGCGGTAGATCCCCAGCTCCTCGGCCGCCTTGGAGCGATTGCCGGCGTTCCGGGCCAGCGCCTCCGCGATCAGCCGCTTCTCCAGCGACCCGACCGCCTCCTTGAACGACTTGCCGGACGTGCCCTTGCCGTTGGTCGCGGCGCCGTTCGCACCGCCGACGGCAACAGGGACGGCCTCATCGGTGCCAGTGGGGGCATCGGCCTCGGAGGCTGCGGACGCCTTGGCGGCGGCCTTGCGGCTGCGGGCCCGCCCGCCGGCACTGGCCGGGGACTCGGCGAGTGGCAGGTGCTCCGGCATGATGGTGGCGCCGCGTGAAAGGACCACGGCCCGCTCGATGGCGTTCTCCAGCTCGCGCACGTTGCCCGGCCAGTCGTGCTCCATCAGCCGCGACATCGCCTCCGCGGAGATCGAGGTTGGGATGGCATCGGGAGCGAATCGGTACTTGGCCAGGAAGTGCTCCACCAGCTGCGGGATGTCCTCCATCCGGTCGCGCATCGGCGGCATGTGCATGTGGATCACGTTGAGGCGGTAGTAGAGGTCCTCACGGAATCGCCCATCGTCCACTTCCTCGGCCAGGTTGCGGTTGGTGGCAGCAATAACCCGGATGTCGACCTTGATCGGCACATTCGAGCCGATGCGCTCGAACTCATGTTCCTGCAGGATGCGCAGCAGCTTGGTCTGGGTGCCAAGCGTCATCTCGCCGATCTCGTCCAGGAAGATGGTGCCCTTGTTGGCGCCTTCGAATCGGCCCTTGCGCATGGTCATGGCGCCGGTGAACGAGCCCTTTTCGTGGCCGAACAGCTCGGTCTCCAGCAGCGTCTCCGGCAGGGCGGCGCACGACACCTTTACCAGCGGGTGCGGGTTGCGCTTGCTGGCCCGATGCAGTGCCTCCGCGACCAGCTCCTTCCCGGTCCCGGACTCGCCGCTGATGAGCACGGTGGCATCCGAGCCGGCCACCTTGCCGATGAGCTTGTAGACCTCCAGCATCGGCTTCGAGGAGCCGACGATACGCTCGCGCTCGGCGGCTGACTTGCCCAGCTCCAGTCGGAGTGTGTTGACCTCTTCCGACATGGCCGTGTGCTCGAAGACCCGGCGCAACGTGGCAAGCAGGTCGTCCACGTCGAACGGCTTGAGGACGTAGTCATACGCGCCGTTCTCCATGGCCTTGATGGCGGAGCTGGAGCCGCCGAATGCGGTCATCACGATAATGTCCAGCTCCGAGTGCTCGCGCTTGATCTGGCGTAGCAAGTCCAGGCCGTCCTGGTCAGGCAGCTTGATGTCCATCATCACCAGGTCGGGACGCTTCTTGCCGATCTCGGTGACGGCCGCGGCGGCGGTCTTGGCCTCACGAGCCTGGTAGCCGGCGTCCTTCAGAAGGTCGGCCAGCAGCGAACGAATCTGGGCATCGTCATCGACGATCAGCACCGACCTGGTGTCTGCCATGTGGTTTGGCAATTCCCCTCCGTAGCGGCTATCGGGAGCGAAGCCGGACGGGAATCGTACACCGTGTCGGCCATCGGCACGCATTCAACGCCTGGAGCGTTCCAGCTGGTGGGTCACTGGACCAGCGAGCCCGCCGCCGGTGCCCGCTCCCTGGTCGCCTGAACCACCCCACGGGAATCTGGCGCAGGAGCCTGCGGAAATGTGGCTTCCGTGGTCCAGTGACCCATCGGACGGGAGATGGCTGCGGGGCGCGGCTGCGGCTACTCGGTGGGGGATGGCGACGGTGTCGCGATGCCGCTTCCGGATGGTGCCAGGCTGAAGCTGGGCAGCGGCGAGTTCGACGCGCTCGGGAAGAGCGACGAGGGAAAGCCCAGGAAGGCGAGCACAAACATGGCCACGAACAGGCCTATCACCAGCAGCACCCAGGGTCGGGCCAGCTCATCGCTGCGCGGGGGCAGGGCGCCGCGGTAGCCGGCGGGTCGCTGCTGATCGGTCATTCGTCTCCTTCGTCAGTTTGGGACTCCGCGCCGGCCGTGGCTCGCAGGGCGTGTCGCAGCCTGCGTTCCATGGTGGCCATCTCCAGCCGCGCTTCGATCACGCTGGCCCGTCCGCGCCGCATGGTGTTGGTGATGCTCACGCCCAGCGTCCAGGCCAGCAGCACCAGGGAGATGCAGACGAGGACCGCCACGGCGATCACCGCCATGTCGAGGATCGAGCCCACGGGGCGTGAACGGTAGCAAAGTCGCCAAGCTCCGTGCAGTGAAGAGGCGGCGCCGGGCGCTCAGCGGATCTGCCGGGAACCCACGTTCCAATGGCCAAGGATCCGACGCAGCAGTGGCCCGCGCCCAAAGGGATGTGATCGGAATCGTGAACGCCATCCCGGCCGCAGTCGTTGAACCTGGTCGTCGATCAGGGTCACCCGCACCAGCGCTTGCAGGCCGGTTTCCCTGATCAGTGCGTCGCTCTGGAGCTCCCAGCGGCGTGCCTGGCGCTGCCGCATGAGGATCGCGTACTCGAGCGCCGCGGCCATCAGCGCGGCCAGGCTGAGCGCATGTCCCAGGTCAGACATGGACCGATGGTGGCGCGCGGTGCGAGTGCGCAACAGCCGGCAGATAGTCCCACCAAGGTCCCACCGGACTCGATGCTGTCAGCGAGCGTTGCGCATCGAGGGAAGCGCCAGTCCCAGCAGGCCGGCAAAGGCGATCAGCCCGCCACCCAGCATCAGCACCTCCGCCGAGCCGATGACTCCGGCCAGGTAGCCGGCCGCGGCTTGCGAAAGAGCCATCGCGCCGAAGGTCAGCGCCTGGCGGGTCGAGACCACGCGGCCGAAGAGCCGTTGCGGAGTCCTCTCCTGGAACAGCGTGATGGTCGGCACCAGGTAGAGCATGTTGGCGACGCCGATGACGAAGAAGAGGCCAATGGCCGCGTACGGGTTGCGCACCAGCCCGGCAACGACCATGGCGAGGCCCAGGAGCACGAAGCCGGCGATGGTCATCGGTCCCTTGCGCGTGCGCGTCGCGAAACCGCCGATCACCAGCCCGCCGATCACGGATCCCAGGCCGAGCGCGCTCATCATCCAGCCGTAGTTCTCCGGGAAGGGCAGGAAGCCCTGGTCCAGCACCTCCTTCGCGTAGATGAAGGAGCACACGATCTCGGCGCCGAAGGCCAGCTGCGCGACGGTGCTGATGACCGTATTGCTCAACAGCTCCGCCTGGCGAGTAAGGAAGCGCCAGCCCTCGCCCATCTCGCGCCAGATGGCCCGCGGGCTGAAGGGCTCGCTCGATAGGTCCTGGCGGGGGACGCTCATCGCGTAGATCAGGATTCCGGATACCAGGTAGGTGCCGGCATCGAGGACGAAGGCTGCGCCGATGAGCCCGGCTAGCGTCGCCACGATGGCCCCGGCAATCGGATAGCCCAGCAGGTCGGCCACCGTTTCGTTGACGCTGGTGGCGGAGTTGGCGGTCACCAGCTGATCGTCGTCGACGATGGCGGGCACGATCGCGGTCTTGGCCGGTCGGAACAGGAGGCCGATGGTGGCGACCGCGAAGGCCACGAGGTAGACCAGCCACATGCTGACGTTGACCACCAGCGGCACGGTCAGCACCAGCCCGGCGCGTGCCAGGTCGCAGGCGATCATCGTGGCGCGGCGGTCCCATCGGTCCACCATGGCGCCGGCCAATGGGCCCAGCAGCAGGCTGGGGGCGGCCGTCGCGCCCAGGGTCAGCCCAAGGTCGAGCGGCGTGCCGAACTGCAGCACCAGGACGCCCAGTGCCACCTGGTGGATGCGATCACCGAAGAACGAGACGAGCTGACCCGTCCAGAGCAGCGAGAAGTTCCGGTTTCGGACCAGTGCCAGGTACGGCGATTGCGCCCGCTCTCGTCGGACTGCCGGCGCACCGACGGTCGCCGCCGCGGTGGCAACCACCAGGGATGGTGCGGGGAGTGGCGCAACCGTGGCGCCGGCCGCTGCGGTGGCACCCGCCAGGGCGGCTGACGGGAACTGATCGGCGCGCGGCGGAACCCAGGTGAAGGTGGGGCGCAGCGGCGCCTCCGGCCGGGTCATCGAATAGACGATCGCCCAGAAGATGCCGATCGAAAGCAGGATGTCGCCGATGCTGACGACGTCCCGGATGAGGGGAATTGGCAGCGGCAGCACGTCGCCCAGCACACCTCCACGCGCGACGAACTCGGCGACCGTGCCGGAGCTGATCAGGAAGTGGAACGGGTCGCCCTCGAGCTCGCTGGGAGTGAAGCCGGCGGCCGCGAATGCCGCCGACCAGATGGGCATCTGACCGCTGTTCAGGATCAGCGCCAGCGTGTTCAGGCCGATGCCGACCGCCGCCACCTGCAGCCCGGGCACGCGCCAGTTGGCGCCGAGGAACACGAACAGCAGCAGGTAGGCGGCGATGAATCCAATGCCCAGCGGAAGCTCGGCCCCGATATCGGTCCGGCCCAGGAAGACCATGCCCACGCGGACTGCCAGTGCGCCGAACAGGACCCAGACCAGGTTGAGACGGAGATCGCCCAGGCGAGGGATGCCGCCTCCGGCCAGGGCGCCAACGACCAGCGCCAGCGCGACGACGCTAAGAAACATCGTCAGAGGCCAACGCGGGTGGCCTCGACGGCGTGGGTCCTTCCTTCGTGCCCGCGGTGGCGGCCGCCTTCACGTCGCGTGGGTCCGGCGAGTGGAGCATCGTCGGCAGCTCGTCCGGACGCTCCGGCGGGCGGTCGAGGATCTCGCGATCCAGGCCAACCAGGATCGGCACGATATCCGGGTCGAACTGGATGCCGGAGAACTTCTGCAGCTCGGCGATGGCGATCTCGTGGGTCAGCGCCACCTTTCGGTACGGACGGCTGGAGGTCATGGCCTCGTATGCGTCGGCGATGGTCAGGATGCGCGCACCCAGCGGGATGTCCAGGGCCTCGATCCCGTCCGGATAGCCGGAGCCGTTGAACCATTCGTGGTGGGCGCGGATCAGCGGCGCCTCGTCCTGAAGCTGGGTAGCCGGCGCCACGATCTCTGCGCCGATGCTGGGGTGCTGGTTCATGAGCACCCGCTCCTCGCGGTCGAGCGGGCCCTCCTTGAGGAGGATGTTGTCCCTGATGCCGATCTTGCCCACGTCGTGCAGTAGGCCGGCCCACTTGATCCTCTCGATCTCCGGCTCTGGCAGCCGCATGACCCTGCACATCGCCTCCGCGATGTGGCTCACCCGGTTCGAATGGCCCCTGGTGTACCGATCCCGCGCGTCGACGGCGTTGGCCAGGGCGCCGATGGTTTGCTCGAACAGCTCCCGGGTCTCGACGTAGCGGTGGTACGCCAGGCGGGTGGTGAAGAGCGGAACCACGAAGAGCGGCGTGGCCCACCAGCCCACACCATTCGGCAAGGTGAAGATCTGCGCCATAAGCCATCCGAGCGGCGCCAGCCCCACCAGATTC
>CBFGSY010000081.1:0-10609 GCA_965651545.1 uncultured bacterium
TCTGGTTCACGACCTTCAGCTACGCGCTCTCGCTGCTGCGGCCGCAGATCATCCAGGAGCTCGATCTCACCAGGCACGGCTTCCTGCCACTGCTGATGTCGACCCGCTTCGCGCCCGGCACCGATGGCGACTATCTGCTGTTCACCCGCGACCACGACGAGAACCTGCGCGAGATCACTCGCCAGTCGCCGCACGACGCGGATGGATACGAGCAGTACGGCCACGACCTGGATCGGGTCTGCCAGGCCATCAAGCCGCTGCTCGACATGGCCCCGCCGGACATCTTCAGCGACGATCCGGAAGAGCTGGTGGCCCTGGCGGCCCTCGGCTCGCGGCTGCGGAGCCTCGACAAGCGGACGCTGCACAACGCCGTGCGCCTGCTCACCGGGAGCGCGGCCGACTTCCTGGACGACTACTTCGAGTCGGACCTCCTCAAGGGGTACCTGGCCTCCAGCTCGATCATCGGCTCCAAAGTCGGCCCCCGCTCGCAGGGGTCCGGCCTGGTGCTGCTCTTCCACTCGTTGGGCGAGCACGACGGCGAGTTCGGCACCTGGGCCTTCCACAAGGGGGGAAACGGTGGCTTCACCCAGGTGCTGGGCCGCGCGGCGGAGTCGTTCGGCGCCGAGATCCGGGTGGGCGCCCCGGTCGAACGCGTGCTGACGCGCGACGGTGAGGCGACCGGGGTGGCTCTGGCCGACGGCACCGAGATCGGCGCGGACGTGGTGGTCAGTGCGCTCGACCCGCGACGGACCTTCCTGGAGCTGGTCGATCCGCGGGAGCTGCCCGACGACATGGTGGAGGACATTCGCCGCCTCAAGTTCCAGGGCGTCAGCTCGAAGGTGAACTTCGCGCTCGACGGCCTGCCGGCGCATCCCGAGCTGGGGGCGCGGCCGGAGCTGTACCGCGGCTTCATGAACATCGGCCCGTCGATCGACTACCTGGAGCGCGCCTTCGACGCAGCCAAGTACGGCTGGTACAGCGAGGACCCCTACATCGACTGCGCCATCCAGTCGACCATCGACCCGGACATGGCGCCGCCCGGCAAGCACGTGCTCTCGTGCTTCGTCCAGTACACGCCCTACCGGCTGCGCGAGAGCGACTGGGATGCCCAGCGCGATCCGATGGCGGACACGGTGCAGGCCACGCTGGAGAGCTTCTTCCCGGGCTTCGGCGACCTGGTGCTGCAGCGCGAGGTGCAGACCCCGCTGGACATCGAGCGCACCGTCGGGTTGAGCGAGGGGAACATCTTCGCCGGGGAGTTCCTGGCGCCCCAGATGTTCTTCTTCCGGCCGGCGCCTGGCTGGTCGCAGTACCGAACGCCGCTGGCCGGCTACTACCAGTGCGGGTCGGGAACGCACCCGGGCGGCTGCGTGATGGGCGCTCCCGGGCGCCTGGCGGCGCAGCGGATCCTGAAAGACCGATCCCCGGCGACGTAGTGCCGGCCGGGCCGCGGATGCGGCATACGCATCGGACTTTCCTGAAGGCCGGGCACCGTTTCGGCAGATTCCGCTCACGCCTGCACAAACGCCCCAAATAGCCGGAGTTGCCGACTAATGCAGCCCACAGGCTGCATGACGACGATCAACGGGCGCCTTCCGCAACGCAACGCCGCCCCCATCTGAAACTGCCGGTCGGGAACGATGCTGCCGTTGGCGCAGTACGCTCCGCGGATGGCCCGCGTCGAAGAACTGACGGTGCGCGCCGGTGAAGCCACGCTGGCAGGCACCCTGACGCAGCCGGACGACCCGCCACCAGACGGCCGACGCGGCCGCTACCCGAACGCCCTGCTGCTGCCCTCGTGGCTGCCCCGGACGCGCGACGGAGGCTGGGACCACGCGGCGCACCCCGCCTGGTTCGCGTCGCGCACCGAGGAGGAAGGCGTCGGGCTGCTGGCACGTCTGGCCGACGCGCTGTCCGCTTGCGGGGTGGCATCGCTGCGCTGCGATCCACGCGGTTGCGGCGCGTCGGAGGGCACGTGGGAATCGACGCCCCTCTTCACCAAGATCGATGACGCCCGCGACATGCTCTCCGCCATGCGCTCGCATGGCGCGTTCGACCTGCGGCGGACGGCGATCATCGGCCACGGCGAGGGAGCGACCCTTGCTCTGAGCGTGGCGATCGGCGACCCTGCGGTCAGCGCGCTGACCCTGATCGGTACATCCGCCCGGCCCTGGCGCGACGTGCTGCGACGGGGCGTTGCGGCGCGCGCGCGGACGGGGACGGATCGGCAGCACCCGATCGTGCGGGCCCTCGACCGCTGGAGCGAGGAGATGATCGAGCGCGCCGAGCGACGCGAGCCGGACATCGACCTCTACCTGTCCGGCGCCGACGACGTCAAGCTGGAGCTGGCCGGCGTCGAGCAGGCGATCCACACCCCGCCGCTGGCGTTGGCGACCATGCTGCATCGCTCGGCAAGCCTGGTGCACGGCGCCGACGACGCCTGGGCGCACTCGGATGAATCGGCCCTGCTGGAAAGCGTCCTCGCCGATGGTGGCAACGCGCCGAGCCGTCGGCTGGTGCCGGGAGTGGGACATGACCTGGCGGACGCGCCCGCGCCGGTGATCGAGGAAATCGCCAGCGACCTGGCTGCCCGGATCGTGGCGGTGGAGCTGCCGCCGGTGCTGGTCGCCATGGAGGAGATGGGCGACGGCGTGCGCTAGCATGGCCCGATGAAGCCGCAGCCGGGTGAAGGCGCTCCCGACTTCAGCATGACGGCCGACGACGGGTCAACCGTGTCGCGCGAGAGCCAGCTCGGGAAGCGCTATGTCCTGTACTTCTATCCGAAGGACGACACCCCCGGCTGCACTGCCCAGGCGTGCTCGCTGCGCGACAACTTCGAGCGCGTGACGGTCACCGGGATCGAGGTGTTCGGCGTGTCCCCGGACTCCGTCCAGCGCCACGTGAAGTTTCGAGCCAAGTACGACCTGCCCTATCGCCTGCTGTCCGATCCGGGTCACGCGGTGGCCGACGCCTTCGGCGTCTGGGTGGAGAAGACGTTTGCGGGTCGCACCTATATGGGCGTCGAGCGGTCGAGCTTCATCATCGGGCCCGACGGCAGGATCGAGCACGTGCTCGAGCGCGTGAAGCCGATGGAGCATGTTGACCTGGTTCTGGAGGCGCTGGCAGCGTGATCTGGACGCTCATCGCCGTCGTCCTGGTGGCATGGTTCATCGGCCTACTGCTGACGATCGGCCCATTGGTGAACCTGCTGCTGGTGGTGGCCGCCGTGCTGCTGGTGGTGCAGCTGATCAACGAGCGGGAAGCCACCGACTGAGGCTCGGCACGGTTCCTGCTCGGCATGAGCGCTGAGGAGGTTCTCAGCGATGCTTTGGACGATTCTCGCCGTACTGCTGGTGCTTTGGCTGCTCGGCGTGATCACCAGCGTCACCGCCGGTGGCTTCATCCACCTGCTGCTGGTCATTGCGCTGATCGTGCTGGTCGTCAACCTGGTGAGCGGCCGGCAGACCGCCTGACCCCGGCAACCACGGCCCTGCCTCGACCGCTGACGCCCACGGGCGTCGGCGGTCATTCATGACGGTCTAGCTGTCACGAGCTTCGCTACCCTTGCCGGCAGTGAAGCTCCTGCTCTTCGCCGACCTGCACCTGGATGCCCCGTTCGCCTGGGCGCGCCCGGAGACCGCACGCCTGCGCCGTGCCAACCGGCGGCAGACGCTGACCCGCATCCTGGCCCTGGCAGAGGAGGAACGGGTTGATGCCGTGCTCTGCGCCGGCGACCTCTTCGAGCATGATCGCGTTACGCCGGACACCGTCGCATTCCTGCACTCGAGCTTTGCTCGCAGCGGCAGGCGCATCGTGCTGGCGCCCGGCAACCACGACTGGCTCTCGCCGGCGAGCCCATACGCGCTGACGGACTGGTCGCCGAACGTCCACCTCTTCAAGGAGTCCAGCCTCACGCCACTGCCGCTGGTGGATGGGCTCACGCTATGGGGGGCGGCGCACCGAGCACCGGCCAACACGGACGGGTTCTTTCGCGGCTTTCAGCCGGACCGCGGCGGCATCCACCTGGCCCTGGCGCACGCCTCCGAAAGGAGCCTGCTCGGCTGGCAGGAGCCGGGCAAGCAACCGCATGCCCCGTTCGAGGCGGCAGACATCGCGACCGCAGGAATCAGTCATGCGTTCCTTGGTCACTACCACCTGCCGCGCGATGCGGAGCGGCACACCTACCCGGGCAATCCCGATCCATTGGAGTTCGGCGAGGATGGAGAGCGTGGCGCCGTGCTGGCGAGCGTCCAGGCGGATGGAACGGTCGTGCGCGAGCGGCGCGTGGTGGCGGTCAGCGAGGTGAGCGACGTGACCGTCGCCGTTGACCGCGCACTGCATTCAACGGATGTGGCGGAGGCGGTCGCATCGGCCATCGCCGGCCTGCACGGCTGCGTCCGGGTCACCCTGGACGGCGAGCTGTCGCCGGGCGTCGTCCTCGACCTGAACGAGCTGAATCGGCTCGGTGGCCACCTGGATGGGCTCCAGGTGCGGATGGGCAGGATCGCGGTCGGCTATGACCTGCAGGCCATCTCCGCGGAGTCGACAGTTCGCGGCCAGTTCGTGCGCGACGCCCTGGAGGAGATCGCAGATCCCGAGGAACGCAGGCGCGTCGTCATCACCGGGCTCCGTGCACTCGAGGGTCGCACCGACCTGGAGGTGGCGTGAGATGAGGATCGAGCGCGTGGTGGCGCGTTCGTTCGGTCCCTTCCAGGGCGAGGTGCTGGAGCTGGCGCCCGGGATGACGGTGGTGGCCGGACCGAACGAATCCGGCAAGTCGAGCTGGCACGCGGCGCTGCGCCTGGCCATCACTGGCCTGCGGCGCGGCAAGGGGCCGGGCACCGCAGCAGAGCGGCAGCTTGGCGAGCGGCACCGCCCGTGGAGTCAGCCCGAACGCTGGGAGGTGGAGGCCAGGCTGGCGCTGGATGATGGCCGGCTCATCGACATCAGCCAGGACCTGGGTGGCAAGGTGGCATGTCGCGCCGTCGACGTCGCCCTCGGGCGGGACGTCTCCTCCGAGATCATGGACGGCACGCCGGACGCATCCCGCTGGCTCGGCCTGGATCGCGATGCCTTCGCCGCGACGGTCTGCGTCGGCCAGGCCCAGATCCTGGCGGTGGCGGACGCCGCTGAGGAGCTTCACGACCAGATGCAGCGCGCCGCCGCCACCCGCGGGACCGACGCCACGGCTGCCGAGGCGATCGAACGCCTGGAGGGGTTTCGGAAGGACGCCGTCGGGGCCGATACGATCGCCGCCAAGGGGCCTCTCCGTACCGCCAAGAATCGCCTGAGCGCGACCGAAGCATCGCTCCAGGAGGCCCGGCGGCTGCACGCCGACTACCTTCAGCGCGCGGCGGACCTGGACACCTCGGAGCGGCAGGCAGACGAGGCGCACCAGCGGCTTGCCGGGGCCGAGGCGGCTCAGGCCAGGCTGGCTGCAGCCGAGGCGGAGGCCCGGGCAAGCCGCGCCGCATCACTGGCGGCGCGCTATCCGCATCCTCCCCCGCCGCCCACCGTCAGGGATGAGCGCGCGGATCGGGTGGCGGCCGCCCTGGAGTCCTGGGCAACCCGCCCTGAGCAGCCGTCGGTCGCTGGGCGTTCGGCGGCCGACATCCAGGCCGAGCTCGACGGCCTGCCCGCGCCGCCGGAGGGTGACACGACCCCGCATCCGACAGTCTCGGAGGCTGGTAACGCGCTGACGGTGGCCATCGACGCCGCCCGCCTGCTGGGCGATCGGCCTGCCCCCGCCGAGCCGATCTCGAGCGGCTGGGAAGCATCCAAGCTGCGCGACCTGGCTCGCCGGCTGAGGAACCGTCAGCTGCCGCAGGCAGCGGCGCTGGAGGAGGAGCTCGCGCGGCTGCGTTCGGCGCGCGCGGGCGGGCCACGCCCGGTGGCCCTCGCGTTGGCGAGTGCGTCGGCGGCAGCGGCTCTCGGCGGGGTTATCGCCTTCGCCGCGGGGGCCACGCCACTGGGGCTGGGCCTCGCTGCGCTGGCTATCGCCCTGGGGGTGGGGGCGGCACGGATCGGCAGGGGAACGACGTCCATCCGCTCGCGAATCGCCCATGTCGAGGCGGCGCTGGCTCCCTACCGGCTCGCTTCGCAGGAAGCGGTCGAGGACCGTGAGGAGGCCGAACGGGTCGCGCGCGACGCTGGCCTGCCGGTGGACCCGGCAGCGCTCGATGAGATGGCGGATCGCGCAGTTGCCGCCGCACAGGTAATCGCGGCGGGTGAGGAGTGGGACCGGCGGCTGAGCGGGTTGCGAGCGCGACAGGCCGCCGCCACGGACGCGCTGCGAGCCGCGCTTCGGGAGCGGGGCGAAAGCATGCCGGATGGCGCGGACGCGCTCGAAGCCCTCGCCGCCTATCGCATCGGCTGTGAAGCGCGCTCGGCTCAGGCGTCCGGCGCCGGATGGGCTGAGGTCCTGCGCGCCGAGCTCCGAGCTCGCTTGGCCGCCGAGCAGGCAGCGAACAAGATCGAGGAGCGCAGGCGGGTCGTCGAAGCAGCCCTCGAGAGAGTTGCCACCGAGCTCGAGCTGCCGGGCTCGCACGTCAACGACCCTGCGATGATTGCCGGCGCGCTGGAGGACTGGCAGCGACGGCGTGGTTCCGAGCTGCAGGCAAGCCAGCGGGCCCAGGCTGAATGGCAGCAGCTGCAGACGCTGCTTGATGGGGGAACCGTCGCGGACCTGGAGGCCGATGCTTCGCGGCGTCGCCGGCGCGCGACCGAGCTCGCTGCAAGCCTCTCGCCGGGGGCGATCGCGCTCCCAGGGAGCGATGATCCCGAGGCTGCGCTGTCATCGCTGCGCGACGACGAGGAGCGCCTGCGGCGAGGCGTGGACCAGGCAGCGGGCGCGCTCGCCGAGCTGCGCCGGGCGCTGCCCGACGTGGCGGAAGCGGAGGAGGCAGCCGCGGCGGCAATTGCCGAGCTGGCGCGGGTGGAGGCCGTGGCAGGCTCGATCGACACCACCCTGCGCCTGCTGCGGGCGGCAGAGGAGCGCGTCCACCGAGACCTCGCGCCCGTGCTTGGGCAGGCCGTGGCGCGTTGGTTGCCGATCGTGTCCCGCGGTGCCTACGTCGAGGTGAGTGTCGACCCAGCGGACCTCGCCATCAGCGTCAAGGAGGCCCGCAGCGGACAGTGGCGTCCCGCCAGGCTGCTCTCGGAGGGCACGCGGGAGCAGATCTACCTGCTGCTGCGGGTGGCGATGGCCGAGCACCTGGTCACCACCGCCGAGAAGGCACCCCTCCTGCTCGACGAGGCGACGGCCCAGTCCGACGGGGCGCGCAAACGCGAGCTGCTAGACGTGCTGCTGCACCTCAGCCGCGATCGGCAGGTCATCCTCTTCACCCACGACGACGAGGTCGTCTCGTGGGCCGAGAGCTCGCTGGACCATCAGCGAGATCGGCTCGTTCGGCTCGGCGCGCCAAGGGAAGCAATCGCGGTCCCGATAGCCGCCGGCGAGGCGAGGCACGTCCCCGACAGCGCGGGAGTCGTTCTCGCCGATTGAGCACCAGCCCAGCGGTTTCCGCGCCTCCGCTAGCATGGCGCGCAGCCAGCATGCCCGACGATCGACTGCCCACCCCAGAACGCGTCCTTGTCGTCGCTGCCCATCCGGACGACATCGAGTTCGGTGCGGCGGGCACCGTCGCGCGCTGGGTCGGCGAGGGTTCGCAGGTGCGCTACCTGCTGCTTACGCGCGGCGACAAGGGCAGCGACGACCGGTCGGTGGACCCTTCCGAGCTGGCCCGGACACGCGAGTCCGAGCAGCGGGCCGCCGCCGCGGAGATCGGCATCGATGGGGTCGATTTCCTGGACGAGCCAGACGGCCAGGTCGAGATGAGCCTCCGGCTGAGGGAGCGGGTCACGTACGCCATCCGGTCCTATCAGCCCGAGGTGGTCATGACCCACGACCCGACGGTGGTGTTCGTCAACAACGAATGGGTCAACCACCCCGATCACCGCGCGGTGGGCCAGGTAACGGTGGATGCCGTCTTCCCCACTGCCCGCGACCCGCTGAACTTCCGAGAGCACCTCGACCAGGGCCTCGACCCGTGGAAAGTGGCCGAGCTGTTCCTGTGGAGCACCAACGAGGCAAACCAGATCGTCGACATCGGAGAGACGATCGAGCGCAAGATCGCGGCGCTGAGCCACCACGCCAGCCAGTTCCACGACTTCGCGGAAACTGCCCGGTGGCTGCGTCGCCGCGCAGAGGAGCTGGGTGAGCGAACCGGCTACCTCGCCGCCGAGGGCTTTCGGCGGGTGGTGCTCGCGCGATGAATCGTCAGCGGGGGAGCAGCCGCGCGCGATCGGCGTTGCTGACGACCGTGCTCCTGGTTGGATGCTCCACCAACGTGCCCGAAGCGACGCCGTATCCAACGCCCGTTCCGCCCCAGCCCGTCGAGGAGGCGCCGGCGGCTGTCGAGCGCTTCCTGTCCGCGTGGGACGAGGGGAACCACCGGCAGATGTATCGCATGCTGGCCGATGCAGATCGGGAGCGAGTCACTTCCGCGGAATTCGTGGGCCTGCTCGGCTCATTCAGGGAGCTGACCGCAATCAGCGACCTGCAGTGGCGAATCGGCACCATCCAGCAGATCACCCTGCCGGCCGAGCCGCCGGCAGTCGGGCCGGTGGCCGCGCTGCAAGCTCGGGTGCGCCTCCTCTTCGACAGTGCCGTCTTCGGTGAGATCGACCTGGCGCGTGACATCCTGCTGCAGGCCGATGCGAACGGCTGGCGCTTGCGCTGGAGTGCGGCGTCCCTCTTCCCGGAGCTCGGTGCCCATGGGAGGTTTCGACTGAGCCGCCAGGTCCCGACGCGCGGCCAGATCCGCACACGCGACGGAACTGTTTTCGCCCGCACGCGCGCCAATGGCACGCGCGTCTATCCCCAGGAGTGGCTGGCAGGGCAGACCATCGGCTATGTGACCCCGGCCAGCCGCAGCGAGGCGCGTGACCGCTTCGCGGATGGCCTGCGCGAGGGCGATACGGTCGGACGAGCCGGACTGGAGCTGGGGGCCGATGCCCTGCTGGCCGGAAGCCCGGGCTTCGCGCTCGCCGCGGTGCCGGACGACGGTGACCCGGTCGTCGTCCTGAGGCGTCCCATGGTGCAGGGCGCCAACCTGACCATCACGCTGCGACCCGGCATCCAGTCGACCGCCGACGCCGTCATCGGCGGCTACAACGAGGCAGGCAGCGCCGTGCTCGATCCCCGGACCGGCGACGTCTGGGCGCTGTCATCGGCCCCGCTGTTCAACCCCAACGCCATGACCATCGGCACAACGCTGTCAGGGACGCCGCTGGCCGCGCCGGGCGAGTCCGTGCGCCTGAACCATGCAACCCTGGCCGCCTACCCGGCCGGTTCCTCCTTCAAGGTCTTCACGTTGGCCGCCGCGCTGAAGACGGGCGTCGCCTCGCCCGGCACGCGGATGACCTGCAATGGGACCTGGACCTTCTCCGGCTTCACGTTCCACAACTACGAGGACCATTCGCTGCCGGGCTTCGTCGACCTGCTGGCGGCGATGGCCTTCAGCTGCAACACCACCTACATGCCGCTCTCCATCAACGTCTACCAGCGCGACAAAGACGCCCTCACGGATCTCGTGGCGGAGTTCGGCTTTGGCCGGTCCACGGGCATCGAGTACCTGCCCGATGCGGCTGGCATCCTGCCCGATGCCGCCTACTTCAGAAAGACCAATCGCTGGGACGGCGAGATCCACCCCTACGGGCCGTTCGACCAGATCCAGCTGGCGATCGGCCAGGGCAGCTACCTGGGCACTCCACTGCAGCTGGCGAACGCCTACGCGGCCATCGGCAATGGAGGCCGGCTCTGGACGCCGCGCATCGTGGTCGAGGCGCGCCTGCCCGATGGCACCCTGGTCGAGCGCATCCCGCGCCAGCTAACCCGGCGCATCAGTATGAGGCAGCGCGACCTCGATTACGTCGTGGAGTCGATGAAGGCGGTCGTGAACTATTCGTACGGCACCGCCTACGGCGCGTTCGCCGGCTTCGGCATCCAGGTCGCCGGCAAGTCGGGCACCGCCGAAACTGGCACTCCGACGCCCGATGCCTGGTTCCCGGCAATCGCCCCGGCCAATGACCCGCGCATCGCGGCGGCCACGGTCCTGGTCCACGTCCCGCTGGCCACCGGTGGCTCAGACGCCGCCCCACTCATTCGCCAGGTGTTCGCCACCTACTTTGCCGGAGGGTGAGCCGTGGAGCGTTGGATTGCCACCTCGCCTGGCTTCGCAACAGGCTTCGGCGGCCACCCAACACTCCCCACCAACTACGAGGCCGGTAAGCCCTGCCCACGGAGCATCAGGCCTACCGACCTCAGCGACGGAGGAGCCTGGGCTTGTTCACGTCGAGGGTTAGCCCAGCGGCGGCGGTTGGCACCCACCGCTCATCATGAACGGTGCGGCCACCAATATCCCTATGAAGACGAGCGCGAATGCAGATCCAGAGCCGACGACGAGCACAGCCCACCAGCTCGTTCGCCGTGCTACGGCGGTACCTCCAAGGCACGCGGCGGTGAAGCCGCCTCCGATTACGAGGCCTATGATCATCGAAGGCAAGACCCATTCGATCGGTGAGCGCACCGCACCAAATGTGCAGTCGA
>CBFGSY010000082.1:0-10510 GCA_965651545.1 uncultured bacterium
GCGGGTCTATGACGAAGGTGGGGGGGGGCTCCCCGGTGCGCCGGCGGGGGGGCCCAGCGCCCAGCGCCTCCGCGGCGCCGCTCGTCTCAAGGTTCTGTGCGTAGACGGTCAGCCGATGGCCGTCGCTGGTCTGGACCAGGTACTGGGTGCTGACCCCGATGTAGCTCGCGTCAAGGATCGTGCCCCGCAGCTGGTTCAGGTCGCTCTCTCCGTCATCGGTCCCGTGCTCATCGACCGCCGTTACCCGCAGCTTCTCCGGGCGCACGCCGACCCGTACGCCGCGCGCACCGTTGGCAAGCTCAGATGGCGCGCGAAGCACCGTGCCATCAGCAAGGCGGACCTGGGTGAGCGTCCCGTTGCGGCCAACCACCTCGCCGTCGAGAAGGTTGCTCACGCCGAGGAAGCCCGCCACGAAGGCGGTCGCCGGTCGTTCGTACAGCTCCTCGGGCTGCCCCAGCTGCTCGATCTTGCCGTGGCGCATGACAGCGATGCGATTGGACATCGTCATCGCCTCCTCCTGGTCATGGGTGACGTAGATGAAGGTGATGCCAACCTCGGTCTGGATGCGCTTCAGCTCGATCTGCATCTGCTTGCGCAGCTTCAGGTCCAGCGCTCCCAGCGGCTCATCGAGCAGGAGGACCCGCGGATGGTTGATCAGCGCTCGAGCCAGTGCGACGCGCTGCTGCTGTCCGCCGGACAGCTGCGATGGCTTGCGTCGCTCGTAGCCGGGCAGCTCAACCAGGTCAAGCATCTCGGCGACCCGCTTGCGCACCTCCGCATCGGCCGTCCGCTTGCGACGCAGCCCGAACGCCACGTTCTCGAAGACGGACAGGTGCGGGAAGAGCGCGTAGCTCTGGAACACGGTGTTCACGTCCCGCTTGAACGGCGGGAGGCCGGTGACGTCGGCATCGCCGAGGAAGATCGTCCCGGCCGATGCCTCCTCGAAGCCACCGATCATGCGCAGCGTCGTGGTCTTGCCGCAGCCGGAGGGCCCAAGCATCGAGAAGAATTCGCCGCGCTCGACGCTCAGCGTCAGGTCGTCGACCGCGACGACGTCGTGGAACCGCTTGGTGACTCGTTCAAGGCGGACGTCGATCGCAGCCGGCACGCAGCGTCCTCGCTGAGGGGGTGCGCCAAACCTTGCCGTGTTACTGCAGGCTTGGAGCGGTGGACGGCAGTATAGGCGCCGACCTCCGGCGACTGTCAACGCCCGCGCCGGCTGCAGGATCAGGCGCCACTGATGCAACCAAACTGGCGCCTCGTACGTCTGATGAGAACCATGGCGAAGCCCAATCACGCCAAACGTTCTCGGCCGAGATCCCTGTCGACCCGACGTCGTCGGGCCGTGCAGCAGCGATCGGCAGAGCAACGAGCTCGACGGGCGATCGAGCGCTGGCGGAAGGGCTGAGCCATGGGACTTCCTCCCTCCAGCGGTTGAACGGCGGCCTCACCAGCCGCCGTTTCCGTGTCCGCGGCCCCGCTGCTACACTCGGCCACCGGCGGCCGATCGGCGCCTGAGCCCACCGAATCCGCAAAGGAGCTGCGCCGGCGCATGGACTTCGGCCTCTCGCCCCAGCACGAGGAGATTCGGCGCACGGTCCGGGACTTCGCCGAGCGCGAGATCGTTCCCGTCGCCGACGAGCTGGAGCGCAAGGGCGAGTTTCCGCACGAGATCATCCGCAAGGCAGCCGACCTCGGGCTGCTTGGCGTGCCCTACCCGGAGGAGATGGGCGGCACCGGCCTCGACTCACTGGCCTATGCCATCACCATCGAGGAGCTGTCGCGGGCCAGCGGCAGCGTCGGCATCATCGTGTCGGCCCACACCAGCCTGGGCTGCAATCCGCTCTACCTGGCCGGGACCGATGAGCAGAAGGAGCGCTACCTGCGCCCGATGGCATCGGGCCAGGTGCTTGGCGCCTATGGCCTTACCGAGGCAGGCGCCGGATCCGACTCGCGGGGAACGCGCACCCGGGCACACCTGGACGGCGATGCGTGGGTGCTCAACGGCAGCAAGCGCTTCATAACCAACGCCGGGATCGCGGGCACCTACATCGTCACCGCCGTGACCGATCGCGAGTCGGAATCAGGGCGCATCAGTGCCTTCATCGTGCCGGCGGACGCGCCCGGCTTCTCCATCGGTCGCATGGAAGAGAAGATGGGACTGCACGCCTCGAACACCGGCGAGCTCATCTTCAGCGATTGCCGCATTCCGGCCGACAACCTGCTCGGCGAAGAGGGAGGGGGGGACAAGCTCTTCCTGAAGACCCTGGACGGGGGGCGCATCGGCATCGGCGCCATGGCGCTTGGGCTGGCGCAGGCGGCCTTCGAGGCCGCATCGGCCTATGCCAAGGAGCGCCGGCAGTTCGATCGGCCGATCGCGTCCTTCCAGGGCGTGGCCTTCAAGATCGCCGACATGGCCACCCAGATCGATGCCGCGCGGCTGCTCATCTATCGCGCGGCCTGGCTGAAGGATTCCGGGCGCTCATACACCACGGAATCCGCAATGGCCAAGCTCTTCGCCTCGGAGGTGGCGCGGCAGGTCACCAACGACGCGGTACAGGTCCACGGCGGCTACGGCTACATCACCGAGTACCGCGTCGAGCGCTACCTCCGCGACGCGAAGCTGACCGAGATCGGGGAGGGGACGAGCGAGATCCAGCGGATGGTCATCGCGCGCAATACCCTCGGCGTTCGAGCGATGTAGCAGGGCGCTCGCCGCGCCGGGACGACGAATCGTCCGAATTCGCACCAGGCCAGCAGCAACCGCTATCCAGGGCGCGTGGAGCGTCCGAATTCACACCGGGCGCGCATCCGGAGGGTTCCCGCTGGCATTGAGTCGTGTCGTGCTGCCGTGGTGCGAAAATGAACGCCTCGCGGTTAGTCACCCCACCCGTTTCGGGTCGGGCCGCTCGCGGGCGAGCGCCACGAAGGCATCCAGCGAGTCGGGATTGGCCAGCGATCCGCGTGACGCCGCCTCGTCCGGAGGCGTGCCGGTCAGGATCCGCTTGATCGGCACCTCCAGCTTCTTGCCTGACAGCGTGCGTGGCACGGCAGGCACCACCGCGATCTCGTCGGGCACGTGGCGAGGAGAGAGCTCCTCGCGCAGCTGACGCGTGATACGAGCGCGCAGCTCATCAGTCAGCGTCGCGCCCTCGCGCAAAGCGAGGAAGAGGAGCAGGCGATCGTCGTCCTCGAGGTGGATGACCACCGAATCGGCCACTTCGGCGAAGCCCTCGACCACCGCGTAGAACTCCGACGTCCCGATGCGTACTCCGCCACGGTTCAACGTCGCGTCCGACCGGCCGGTGATCACGCACGAGCCGCGCTCGGTGATCGTGATCCAGTCGCCGTGTCGCCACCGGCCCGGAAACTCGGTGAAGTACGCGTCGCGGTAGCGAGCCATCTCGGCGTCGCCCCAGAATGCGACCGGCATCGACGGCATCGGCGCGGACAGCACCAGCTCGCCCTGCTCGCCGATGAGCGGCTTCCCGTCGGGCGCCAGCGCCTCGACCGCGCAGCCCAGGTGGCGGCAGCTGATCTCGCCCTCCCACACCGGCACCAGTGGCGAGGCGCCCACGAAGGCCGTGCACACATCGGTCCCGCCCGATACCGACTGCAGGTGGACCGATGGGCTGACCGCCTCGTAGACGTACCGAAACCCCTCCGCTGGCAGCGGCGAACCCGTCGACCCAAGGCCGCGCAGGCGCGACAGGTCCACCGCCGAGCCGGGTGCCTGGTGGTCCTTGCGGCACGCCATCAGGTACGGGGCGCTGGCGCCGAAGTAGGTCACCCCCTCCTCGGCAGCCAGCCGCCAGAGCGTGCCCAGGTCGGGATCGGCCGGTGAGCCGTCGTAGAGCACCACCGTGCTGTCGACCAGCAGGCCGCTGGCGAGGTAGTTCCACATCATCCAGCCGGTGGTCGTGAACCAGAAGAACCGATCCTCGGCGCCCAGGTCGTGGTGCAGGGCGTGGATCTTCAGGTGCTCGAGCAGGATGCCGCCGTGCCCGTGGACGATCGGTTTGGGCAGGCCGGTCGTCCCTGAGCTGTAGAGGATGTAGAGCGGGTGGTCGAAGGGCACCTGCTCGAAGTCCAGCGGCCCCGGCTCGCCAAGGAGCTCGCGCCAAGAGGTCGAATCAGGGATGCGCGACGACCCCTCGGCGTGCAGGTACGGAAACGCCACCGTCGCGCGCAGTCCCGGCAGCGCGGATCGTATGGCCGCCACCTCATCGGCTCGGTCCACGGCGCGCGGACCGTAGCGGTAGCCGTCAACAGTGAGCAGAACCGTGGGCTGCACCTGGCTGAACCGATCCACCACGCTGCGCACCCCGAACTCCGGGGCGCAGGAGGTCCAGGTGGCTCCCAGGCTGGCGGTCGCCAGCAGCGCGATCAGTGCCTCCGGCACGTTCGGCATGAACGCCGCCACGCGGTCGCCGCGACTGACGCCAAGGCGCTGCAGGCCAGCGCGAGCGCGAGCCACCTGCTCCCGCAGCTCGGCAACGGTCAGCGTCACGCGATCGCGCGTCTGCGATCGGCCGATCACGATGACCTCGCCGGGGTCGCGGCCCGCCAGGCGCAGGGCGTGCTCCGCCCAGTTCAGTCTTGCCCCGGGGAACCAACGAGCCCCGGGCATCTCCCGCTCAGCCAGGGCCGCCGAGAACGGCGTGGAGGACGAGACACCCAGGTGCTCCCAGACCGATCCCCAGAAGCCATCGAGGTCGGATATCGACCAGTCGTAGAGCTGGTCGTACGTGCTGAAGTCGTGACCGCGCTCCGTGCCCAGCCATTCGAGGTAGCGGCCAACCCGGGTGGCGGTTCGGGCGTCGGGGGGCGGCGACCAGAGAACTGGAGGATCGGCCATGCGGCCGATGATGCCACGCTGCCTAGCGACGTCGTCGCTGGCGGGCGAGCCGCTCGGCGAGGGTCTCCGTGAGGGGAGCGGTTGGCGGTGGCCGGTCAGCCTCCGCGGCCACCGAAGCCGATGTCGCTGCCGCTGGCGTCGCTGCCCGGCGTGGCGCGGTCCCTGGCTCGGCCGCATCCGCTGCGACCACCCCGCGCCGCTCCACCCGGCGCTCGGTACGGTCTCGCGCGGCCCGCAGCTCGGCCAGTCCGGGCACCGCCTCTGGCGCGGGCCGTCCCAGCCCGATCCGTCGCGCGACCCAGCCACGGGCACGCTCGAAGTCGGAGCGCGTCAGTGCCACGCGACGCACTCCCACGTCGATCGGGACCAGGATCATGGCCAGCAACAGGAGCAGCGGCCAGATGGGCGTCGGGAAGGCGGCGGCAGCGATGTCGTGCGTCCAGATCTGGGCCAGCGCCTCGCCACCCTCGTCAATGACCAGCTCGCGTCCGCCAGCGGCTCGCGCATAACCGGCGAGCGACTCCATGTCGACGCCAAGCTGCCGAAACTCCTCCGCTGCCGGCGAGACGATGCCCATCGTGCGTGACGCGGGCTCGCCGCCCTCGCGGGTCTGCGCCACGCGGACGAGGAAGGCGCCGGGCTCGTCCGCCCGCACCGACCCGACGTACCGCCCCGGACCGATCTGCTCGAGCGCCACCTGCAGTGGATCCAGTCCCGGACCCACCAGCCGCACGACGGTGCGATAGAAGTTGCGCGGCGCGCCGTCGGGGTCCAGCGAGGTGACCTCGACGTTCAGCTCGCCGTCGCGCCCCGGCGAGAACTGGACTTCGATGCCCTGGTCGTCCTGTGGGGGGAGCGTCCACGCGACGAGCTGCGAGGCGAGCGTGCCGAAGGCCTCGGTATCGATCCAGTCGGTCGCCCACTGCTGTCGCGTGTCGCTCGTCCAGGCGGCGGCGCGCCCCAGGCCGTACTGCCACTGGGCCAGCAGCGGGTCCTCGCGCCCCGTGAGCAGGGCCACCGTGGCCGTGCCCTTGGCGGTCGTGGCGTTGTAGCCGCGCAGGAACGGCAGGCGGCCGGCATCCAGGCCCTGCAGGATCTCGGACGGCGCCGATGGGATCGGCTGGAAGGGCTCTTCGACGATCTGCTCGCCGGCCGTGCGGATCGTCTCCTTCAGGAAGATGTCGGGGATGGTTGTGGCGTCTCCGGCGCTGTAGTAGCGACCGCCGGACTGCTCCGCCAGGTTGCGCAGGATCTGCGCCGAGCCGCCGCCGGTGCCGATGGTGGAGAGCGTGATGCCGGCGGCCTTCATGTCCTCCAGCAGCGCGTCGTAGGCTCCGGACCGCGACCAGCCATCGGTGATGAGGATGATGTGCCGCAGCTTGGCCGGGTTGCGCACCAGGTCGTCGTAGGCAGCCTTCAGGCCGGCATAGATGTTCGTCTGCCCGTCGGCGATGAAGCCCAGCGAGCCCTGGAGGCCGATCGGGTCGATGGGGCCCGTGCGGACCGCCCAGTGGGCGTTCTCGTCGAAGGCAACCACGCCGAGCTGGTCGGTCGGAGCCAGCGCATCGGCTGCGCGAAGGATTGCCTCCTTGGCGATATCGACCTTCTCGAAGCCGCGCGTGCCGCTGCCTGCATTGGCCTGATCGTCGCTGGTGCAGTGGCAGTCGGCCATGCTGCCACTCTTGTCGACCACCGCCACCAGGGCGACATCCGGTGAGCGCTCCCGGTCGCGGACCGTCATGTACACCGGCAGCACCTCCTCCAGGACGGAGTTGAGGTACCCGCCGGCCCCGTAGCTCTGCCGGCCGCCGATCATGACCAGCCCCTTGCCCAGGTCTCGGACGTAGACCTGCAGGCTCTGCATGGTGGCCATCCCCAGCTCGTCGGCAGCGACGTTGTCGAGCACCACCGCGTCGTAACCGGCCAGCGTCGCCAGCGATGACGGCACCCCGCCTGACGGCACCACGGTCACGCTCAGCCGCGCCTCGTGCAGCGCGTCGATGAAGTCGGCGGCTCGCGCGGCGTCATCGGTCGCAACCAGGACCTGCGGCTCGCCGGTGACCAGCACGTAGGCATCGGCCGCGTTGTTCTCGGCGAAGTGGTCTGTGGCCGGCTCGAGCACGGCCCGGAAGACGTGGAATCCGGCCTGATCGGTCTCGAGCGTGAAGGGGACGGTGGTGGTGCCGGGCTCCAGCTGCAGGCGTCGGGTGGCGACGGTGCCACCATCGGCCAGCAGCCGCAGCGTCGCGTCGGTCCGGATTGTTGAGCGGACTCGCACGCTGAGCTCGATCGTCTCGCCTACCCGGGCGCCGGCCGGCGCATCGACGCCGTCGACCAGGGCCTCGCCGTAGGAATCCTCGTTTGGGCGCACCACGTCCAGCCGCACGCCGCGCTGTGCGGCGGCAAGGATCGCCTGCTCTGCTCCGCCGCCGGTGTCGTTGCCGTCCGAGAGCAGGACCAGCCGCTGCTGGGCGCCAGCCGGGAAGATGGCAGTCGCCAGGCGGATCGCGGCACCGATGTCCGTCGCCCCCACGACCGGCACGGAAGTGGGCGGCTGCAGCTCCGAGATCTGCGACGGCAGGCGATCGACCAGGGCGTTGGCCCCGAACACGACCACACCCGCGGTGTCGCCCTCGGGCATCTCGCGCACGGCGTCACGGGCAAGATCGAGCAGCTCCTCGCGAGTGGCATCCACCATGGAGGCAGACGCATCGACCAGGAAGACGACCGAAAGCCGATCGGACGGCAGCGCCAGCCGCGCTCCCGCCAGCGACGCTATCAGGCAGACGGCAAGCACCAACCGGATCACCAGGGACGCTATGCGCCGACCGGCAGGCAGCGTCCTGGATGCCGCCGCCCAGCCGCCGACGATCAGCAGCGCCGCCGGGAGGAGCAGCCACAGCCAGAGCGGGTCGGTGAAGGCAACCGGCATCGGCTAGGTCCCCGCTCCGGAGGGTTTCCGCTGTGCGGACCTCCCGGCTCCCGGTCGACGCTGGAGCAGGCGCCGGATGGCGCGCCGCGTCGGCCGGTGGAAGAGCATCCATTCCGCCAGCAGCAGGAGCAAGGCCGCCAGCGCCAGCGGCCACCACCATTCGTTACGAGCCGACAGATCGTTGGCCACGCTGGCCGGATCCACTCGGCCGAGGTCGGCGATCCGCCGCGGATCGCGGGGAGCGACGGCTGACTCACCGGGATCGAACAGGTTGGCCGCGGTCTGCCCGAGCAGCTGGCCGTCGAGCCCGGCATCCTCGCTGACCGCACGCAGCTCCCGGATGCCGACCGAGGTCGCCGGCGGCAGGGTCAGGCGGCCACCCAGTACATCGAGCTCCACGCGCTTGGCAGCCCCGTCGGTCGATGTGTCGACCAGCGACACCCGGGTTATCGCCGGATCGACCTGCACGGCGAGCGGAGAGCCCAGCTCGACCGATGGCGGCAGCACGCCATCGGTGGGCGGCAGCAGGAAGTCGGTCAGGTTGCTCACCAGCAGCGGGAATGCGACCTGCAGCGGCAGGTCCGACTCGGCCAGCGCGAAGGTGAGCAGCGCCACGGTGCGGCCGTTCACGCGTCCCGCCGCCAGCAACGGGTCGCCATCGGAGCTGGCGAGCACCGTGCGCATGCCGTCCGCCAGCTCCACCGCCCGTGCTCGGCCGACGTGCACCGTCGACAGGTCGATGAAGCGCAGCAGCGGCTCGCCGGGATCGCTCCGTCCCAGCCCGGGCCCGCTGATGAGCGAGCCCACCGCTCCGAAGGCGCCGTCCTTCTCCGGCCCGATGTACATCGCCGGCGTGAGCGGCGGCTCATCCGGCACGAAGCGGTCGTAGATGAAGAACCCGAATGGCGTGCCGGCGTCGTCTGCCTCGGCCAGAGCGTCCTCATGGTCGTCCGGAGTGGCCGCGTAGACCTCAAGTCTGGGCAGCAGGGCCAGCGCGTTCTCCAGGTACGCGTTGCCCTCGGAGACGAGCAGCGCGCGCACGACGCCCTCCTGCGGAACCAGCGCAAAGGCGCGGTCGTCCACCGCCAGCGCATCGGTCCCGGCCAGGCGCGCCTCGACGCGCTGTGCGGACGCGGGCACGGTGGCGATCACCGCCTCACTGCGCTGTCCGGCCGGAATCGGCATGTCGCGCGCATCGACCAGCTGGCCGTCGGCATAGATCTCCAGCCGACGCGTGACCTCAGCCAGCGAGGGATTGCTGACGGCGACGAACAGCTCGAGCTGCGCCCCGCCGGAGCGGCGGACGACAGACAGCGCGGCGATGGCCTGGTTGGCGTCCGTCGAGCCGACCCGCTCGACCTGGATGGGGGCGCCGATACCGACGGCCGGCAGCCTGTCGGCGTTCGCATCGGTCACCAGTACCACCGTCGAGTCTGAATCATGGGCGGCCAGTGCCGATGCCAGCGCGAACGCGTCGGTCAGGTCGCCGGGAAGCTGCGTTGCCTCCAATCCGTCGATGGCGGCCAGGGCGGCCGCGCGATCATCCGTCTCGCTGACCAGCACGTGGGCCGTGTCATCGGCGGCCACCACGGTCACGTGACCACCCTCCGGCAGGCGACCGACCACCTCCCGCGCTGCATCACGCGCCAGTGACATGCGGTCACCCTCCGGGTCGGAAGTGCCCATCGAGGCCGATGTATCGACCACCAGCACGACGTTGGCGGCGAGGTCGGAGGTCACGGTGATGAATGGCCGCGTGGCGGCGATCACCGCCACCAGCGCGATCAGCAGCTGCAGCAGCAGCAGCCAGCTGAACCGGAGTCGCTGCCACGGCGCGTTGGCCTCCACGTCGCGCACCAGCTGCTGCCAGAGGAAGACGCTGCCCACCGGAACGTCGCGGCGGCGCAGCCGCAGCATGTAGTAGGCGACGATGATCGGCAGGCTGATCAGGCCGATGAGGGCGAGCGGGACGATCATCTTCCCGATGTCCTCGCGGAGTCGTGACGGTCACGGCCAGCCCCGCTCGTGGCTATCGCAACACTCGCAGGGCCGGCCGTGCCCGCCTCCACTTCGGAGCGAGCGCGGGCAGGGGAGCGTTGCGGTATCCCTCGGCGGCCGGATCGGCTCAGAGACGTGCTCGTGGCCATTACTCGACGACCTTTCGGCGGCGGAGGACGTCGAACAGCAGGTCGGTGAGCTCCGTGTCGGAGGCGACCGCGACGTAGGAGCCGCCGCGCCGCGTCACGAAGCCCTCGATCTCGGCCTGCCATTCGGCCAGGCGCGCCCGGTAACGATCGACGAGGTCGTCGTCGCCGGTCACCTCGACGGGCGCGGCCGTCTCGTTGTCGACCAGCCGCGCGTCGGGCGGCACGTCCGGATCCAGCTCCTCCGGGCTGAGCACGTGGATGACGGAAAGCTGGCAGCGCGTGCCGGCCAGGTCGCGCAACGCATCCAGGTAGCCGGGGTCCAGCAGGTCGCTGATGAGAAGCATCGGGCCACGGCCGCGCAGCCGGGCCGCGTAGTCGCGTGCCGCGCCGGCAAGGCCGGTCAGGCGCTCGGGCCGCGGCCCGGACAGGAAGCCGAAGACCTCGAAGACGCGAGCCTTGCCACGCAGCGCGCGGAGTGATGTTGCGTGTCCGTCCCCCAGGAACGCGACGCTCACCCGGTCCAGGTGTGCGAGCCCCAGGTAGGCAAGCGCGCCGGCCGCGCGGCGGGCGAAG
>CBFGSY010000083.1:0-10486 GCA_965651545.1 uncultured bacterium
TGGTGGTCGGCGAGGTCGACTCCCTCGACCAGGCGCTGGGCGAGGCCAATGACACGCCGTATGGCCTGACGGCCGGCATCTTCACCCGGGACCAGGCCGAGATCCGGCCCTTCATCGACAACATCCAGGCCGGCGTGATCTACGTCAATCGCCGGGCCGGAGCCACCACCGGTGCCTGGCCGGGCATCCAGAGCTTCGGAGGCTGGAAGGGTTCGGGCTCATCGGGCAAGAGCGGGCTCGGCCCGTACTACGTCCAGCAGTTCCTGCGCGAGCAGTCACAGACCGTAATGGGCCAGGAGCCTCCACCCGCATGACCGATGCTGGCGCCCGCGGCAACGGCCACCGTATGCCCGGTATCGGTGAGGCGCTCGACGATCTCGACGAGCTGGAGCCGATCGTCGATCCCAGCGGCTGGTTCAGCGTCCAGCTTCGCTACGCGTACCTCGTCGGGGCGAAGCCGTCGGCCGCCATGGTCGAGGATCGCGTCGTCCTGGTCGACGGGGATGATGAGGAGGCTGCGCTGGGGCGAGCGGTCGAGATCGCCGCCGAGTACGAGGACGAGTTCGAGACCGAGGCAGGTGACGAGGGCGTCATCCGCTTCGAGGGCATCGTGGCCATCAAGGAACTGGACGACCCGCCGGCCGCCGGGACCGAGGTGTGGCACGAGTTCATGGCACCCGCCGGCGTGGAGACCGATGCCGACGGAGAGCCGCTGCCACCGGTGCGTCCCATGGAGATGGCCTTTCCCCGCGCCCACGACGAGTGAGCGGCTGGCGCTCGCTCGCCTACCGGCTCGTCCGCCCGATCCTCTTCACCGTCGAGGCCGAGCGGATCCATCACCTTTCCATCGCCGCCCTGCGGGTCGCCGGCTCGAACGTTGTTGGCCGCTGGCTGCTGGGGGTGGCCGGCGGAGCGCGACACTGCGAGCCACCAATCGAGCTGCTCGGCATCTCGTTCCGCAGCCGGACCGGCATCGGCGCGGGATTCGACAAGGACGCGCGCGCGCTGCGCGGCTGGGCGGCACTTGGCGCGGGCTTCGCCGAGGTCGGCACCGTCACCCCGCTGGCGCAGCCCGGCCGAGAGCTGCCGCGCCTCTTCCGCCTGCCGCAGGACGAGGCGCTCATCAACCGGATGGGCTTCAACAACGCGGGCGCCGCCGCGCTGGCGCGGAGCGTGATGTTGGCCCGCGCACAGCTGCCGGCTGGATTCGTGGTGGGCGTGAACATCGGACGCGGAGCCGACACCCCGGATGATAAGGCCGAGGACGACTACCTGGAGGCGTACCGGCTGGTGGCGCCGGTGGCCGATTACGTCGCCGTCAATGTCAGCTCGCCGAACACGCCCGGCCTGCGCGACCTGCAGGATCCCAGCCGGCTGGTTGGCCTGCTGCGTGCGCTGCGCGAGGCCGGAGAGCGGCTGCAGGCCTCGCCGCCGTTGCTGGTCAAGCTCGCCCCGGACCTGGAGCCGGACGCCTTCGACGCGCTGTTGACCAGCCTGGCTGGCGAGTCGGACGGGCTGATCCTGGGGAACACGACCCTGTCGCGCAAGGGCGTCCGTTCGGCGCTCGCGGGCGAGTCCGGCGGGCTTTCGGGCCGTCCGCTGCGTGAGCTCATGCTGGCTGCCGTCGCGCGAGCGCGTGCGGCCTCGCCGTCGGCCGTCATCGTGGCCTCCGGCGGCATCGGCTCGGCAGACGACGTGGCCGCCGCATACCGGGCCGGCGCCGACCTCGTGCAGCTGTGGACCGGCCTGGTCTACCGCGGGCCAGGCCTGATCGGCGAGGCGATCGCGGTGCGCCACGACATGCCCTGATACCATCCGAGCCATCTAGCCAGGGGCGCGGGCAGGACGCGCCGCTCCGCTTCGGAGTTGTTGGTACCGATGAGCATCGAGACCACGCCCGCTGCGGCTGCCCGCGAGACGGCGCCGCACATCATCACCGAGCTCCCCGGCCCCCGGGCGCGTGCCATGATCGAGCGCGATCAGGCGGTCGCCAGCCCCAGTCTGACCAGGGCCTATCCACTGGTCGCCGAGTCGGCCAGCGGCTATGTCGTGACCGATGTGGACGGTAACCGCTTCCTGGACTTCGCCGCCGGGATCGCGGTGGCCAGCACCGGCCACTCCCATCCGGCAGTCGTGCGGGCCATCAAGGAGCAGGCCGATCGGCTGATCCACATCGCCGCCACCGATTTCTACGAGCCGCGGTACCTGGAGTTCATGGAGCGCCTGGCAGCCATCGCTCCGTTCGACGAGGCGGCGCGCGTCTTCCTGACCAACTCCGGCACCGAGGCGGTCGAGGGTGCCATCAAGCTGGCGCGCTACCACACGCATCGGCCCGGGATCATCGCCTTCGAGGGCGCCTTCCATGGCCGCACCCTTGGCGCGCTGTCGCTCACCAACTCGAAGATCAAGCAGCGCGCCGGCTTTGGGCCACTGCTGCCGATGGTCCACCACGCGCCGTTCCCCCGCGTCCGTGCCTGGCGCGAGCAGTCAGGCGGGGATGGCAGCGCCGAGCTGGCGTTGCTGCGCAAGAGCATCCTTGGCCGGATCATCGCGCCCAGCGACGTTGCCGCCATCGTGGTCGAGCCGGTGCAGGGCGAGGGCGGCTACTTTCCGGCGCCAGAGGGCTTCCTGGCAGGCCTGCGCGAGATCTGCGACGAGCACGGCATCCTGCTCATCGCCGATGAGATCCAGTCCGGGATGGGCCGCACCGGCCGGTGGTGGGCGATGGAGCATGTCGGCGTCCAGCCAGACATCGTGACCACCGCCAAGGGGATCGCCTCCGGCATGCCGCTTGGCGCCTTCATCGCCCGAGAGTCGATCTGGACGTGGCCGGCAGGTGCCCACGGCTCGACCTTCGCCGGCAACCCGGTCTGCGTGGCCGCCGGGCTCGCAACGCTCGAGCTGCTGGACCGCGGCCTGATCGGCAACGCCGCCGACATGGGCGCCATCCTGCGCGCGCGCCTCGAGGACCTCGCCGAGCTGCGTGCCGGCGTCCGCGATATCCGTGGCCTGGGCCTGATGATCGGCGTGGAGTTCGACAGCCACGAGTCCGCCAACGCCGTCCAGCAGGCGGCCTTCGAGCGCGGCCTGCTGGTACTCGAGTGCGGGGAGGCGACGCTCCGATTCAGCCCGCCACTGATGGTGGACGCCGCGGCCATCGAAACCGCAATGCGGATCTTCGACGAGGCGCTGGGGGCTGCCCTCCATCCTCGTCCCGGCATCCAGGAGACCGGCGGCTAGCGCTCTCGGCAGGTCGCTGACCTCCACAGGCCCGGCGCCGTCATTCACCAATGGATGTACTCCCGCGTCTGCTTGAGTTCTCTCCGGGAGTCACTCACACGGCGGATCGGCCGCCGCATGAGCTGACTCTGCACCGACGTCACGGGTGCATACGTCCATATGTGAATAGCGATCCGAGTGAGGCCCAGCCGAGGCGGTCAGCGGACGCGCCACAGCTCCACCGGTCCTCAGTTCAGAAGGTCACTGAGCGACGTCAGCAGGAAGCCCCGGTCGCGTAGGCCGGGGACCATGATCCTGAGAGCGTCGAGGGTCTCGTAGCCGCCCAGGTGCATCAGCACATCCGACCCGCCTCTGGCCTGCGTGATCACCTTGGTCGCGATCTGCTCGGCGGTCGGGCCACCTTCCGCGATCGGCTTCCAGTCGATGGTGTCGATGTCCCACATGAACGCCTTGGTGTACCCGACCGAGGCAGCAGCCTGGATGACCGAGCTGCTGACCGAGCCATACGGCGGCCGCCAGTAGGGGGCCGGGTCCTGGCCAGTCTGTTGCCTGAGGATGGCCGCAGCATCGGTCAGCTGCGAGCGGATGAAGGCGGCCGTCGGCGTGCCGACGTTGCACGGGTCCGGTCTCGGCGAGCCACCGCCTCCGCGCACCAGGTCGCAGTGATGCATCGTGTGGTTTCCGATCTCGAACAGCTCAGGATGGGCCCTCACGATAGCCATGATCTGCTGTCCATGCGCCGTCTGGGCCATCGCGCCGGTCGGGAAGAGCGTGGCGCACACCCTGTGCTGGATGAGGAAGTTCAGGATGTCGACGCCCGGCTCCAGCCTGCCGCCCATGTCGAAGGTGAGGGCCACGCCGTTGCCGGTGCCGGGCACCGTGTAGAACGTCTGGGGGCTGCCGGCCGCCACGCGGTTGCCGGCGCGGCAGCCCGAGCTCGAGGGTGGGGGCGTGCTGGGTCGCGGCGTTGCCGGTGCCGGCGTAACCACCTGCGTCGGGATCGGCGTAGCCGATGGGTTGCCGCTGACGATCAGCTGCCAGCCCGCCTGCAGCCTGTTCGGGTCGGTGGCCAGCGTCGGGTAGCGCTGCGCATTCCATTCCTGCAGCTGGGCTATGGTCGTCCCCCAGTCGCGGGCAATCGAGCTGAGCGTGTCGCCCCCCTGGACCGTGTACAGGGTGACGCCGTCGCTAGCCGATGGCCCGGCCGTCGAGCTCTGGGACGGGCTGGGGCTGGACGGCTCCATCGAGCCCGATGCTGACGCCGGGACGCTGGCGCCGGGCTGCACCGATGACGCCTGCGGCGAGCCGCAGCCGATGAGCACGAATGCGGCGAGCAGCGCGCTGACGCGGCTCGGGCGGGTGGTCATTGTTGTTGGTGCGCTTCTCAGTTCGGGTGGTAGCGCAGGTCCGAGGTCGCGATCGGGGGCATGGCGCCGTCGGATAGGAGGCGCGCTTCGCGTCGTAGCAGGTCGAGCTCGGCGTGCAGGCGGCTGGCCGCATCCGGCATCTCGAGCAGGTGCTGCTTGCGAGTCAGCTCGATCTGCAGCACGCCGCCGACCGCGTAGCTGGCCGCCATCGGGTCGGCAGGCAGGCGGATCGGCTTCAAGAGCTCGTCCAATGAAGCGGCCACACTGGTGATCTCTGGCGATTCCGAGCCCAGTGACGCGGCGGAGGCCACGAAACGTTTCACCGTCTCAAGGTAGGCGTCGAGTGCGGCCTGCACTTCCGGCAGCAGCGCGCGTGCCCGATCGGCGTCACCGTCCTCGTCGGGAAGGGGCTCGACGGCAACCGTTGCGTATGGGCCGCTGCGGTCGACGGCGCCCAGCAGGGCCCGCGACACGCCCACCACCAGCAGGACGAAGCGACCGTCGGCGAAGCGCTCGGCACGTCGCACCTCGACGATGGTGCCGATCCGCACGGCATGGGTCGGCTGCTGTGGATCTTCGCCAACCTCGGCGCCCTCAGTTATTAGAGAGACCACGAACTGGCCCGCGAACGGCGAGCCGTCAGCGATGACGTCCTGGGTCATCAACCGGTAGCGCTCCTCGAACACGTGGATCGGCAGCGGCAGGTGCGGGAAGAGGACGACGTGCAACGGAAAGTAGGGCAGTCGCATGCTGGTCCGATCGTGGCATGGGCCAATGGATTACGCAAAGCCAACCGGACGTCGGCTACTCCTGGTCGACGAAGGTGGTGTCGATCTGAGCCCGCTGCAGCTTGCCTGAATAGTCGATGTAGACGCTCTTCCACTCGCTGAAGAAGTCCAGCGCCGCCTGCCCCACCTCACGGTGCCCGTTGCCGGTGGCCTTCACCCCGCCGAACGGCAGGTGCGCCTCCGCCCCGATGGTGCCGTGGTTCACGTACCCCAGGCCGGAGTCGAAGTCACGGATGCTGCGGAAGGCGAGGTTGATGTCGCGGGTGAACAGCGAGGTCGAGAGGCCGTACTTGACGCCGTTGACCACCTGCACGGCCTCCTCCCAATCGTCCACCGGGATGACCGATGTCACCGGCCCGAAGATCTCCTCCTGGGCGATCCGCGCATCCGGACGTACCTCGGCGAAGATGGTCGGCTGGAAGAACGAGCCCTTGGCCAGCTCGCCGTCGCGCGCCGGCTCGCCGCCGATGACCAGCTCGGCCTCGTCGCGGCCGATCACCGCGTAGGAAGCGATGCGCTCCACCGCGCCGTCGTTGATGACGGGTCCCACGTCGGTCGCGTCCTCCAGGCCGTCGCCCAGCACCAGCTTCGCGACGCGCGCGCGCAGCGCATGGACGAACCGGTCATGGATGGACCGATGGACCACGATCCGCGATGCCGCCGTGCAGCGCTGGCCGCTGGTGCCGAATGCCGACCAGATGACGCTGTCCAACGCCAGGTCCAGATCGGCGTCCTCCCAGATGACGATCGGGTTCTTGCCACCGAGCTCCAGGCTGACCCGCTTCAGCGTCTCGGCAGCGGTGCGGCTGATGGCGACGCCGGTCTCGGTATGGCCGGTGAAGCTGATGATCCGCACGTCCGGGTGGGCCACGATGGCATTGCCGACCTCGCCGCCACTGCCGGTCACCACGTTCACGACGCCGGCCGGGATGCCGCCCTCGCGCAGCAGCTCCACGAATCGCACAAGGCAGGCGGGCGTGTCGGATGCGGGCTTGATGACCGCCGTGTTGCCGCAGATGAGCGCCGGGAAGAGCTTCCAGGCGGGAATGGCCACCGGGAAGTTCCAGGGCGTGATGATGCCGGCCACGCCGATCGGCCGGCGGATGGCCATCGCGAACTTGTCCGGCATCTCCGACGGGACGGTCTGGCCGAAGAGGCGGCGGCCCTCGCCGGCCATGTAATAGGCGACGTCGATCGCCTCCTGCACGTCGCCACGGGCCTCGGGCAGCACCTTGCCCATCTCGCGGGTCATCAGGCGCGAGAGCTCTTCCTTGTGCTCGGACAGCAGGCGCGCGACCTTGAACAGGATCTCGCCGCGCTTCGGCGCGGGCATCAGCGACCATGCCGGGAAGGCGGCCCGGGCGGCCTCGACCGCGGCGTCGACGTCAGCCGGGCCGGATGCGGCGAACTCGCCGATCACCTCGTCGTGGTTCGCCGGGCTGATGCTGGTGAAGGTGGCGCCCGATCGAGCGGGCAGCCAGCTGTCGCCGATCAGGTTCTGGTAGGTAGGCACAGCGGCCGAATTGTACGTGAGCGAAGCTTCCCGGCCGAAGCGGGACATCCGCCCCTGTTGGGGTTCGGGGCGGGGCGACAGCATCAGGTCACAACTGAAGAACCGTCGCGGTGGGCGTATTTCCGTTTACGAACGTATACGGGGCTGAAGTAGTGGCACATCCATCGTGACGGCCGATTCGGGCGCCGCGGCCGGCAACGGTTGCGGCGTCCGGCGTTCTCAGGAGCCGGTCATGCGCATGACGTCGAGCGCCTCGTCCAGCTGCTCGAGCGTCAGCTTTCCGCCCTCCACGTAGCCGCGTTCCAGGACGACCTCACGGATCGTCTTGCCCTCGCTCAGCGCCTGCTTTGCGACCTTCGCCGCCTCCTCGTAGCCGATGTAGCGGTTCAGTGGGGTGGCGATGGAGGGTGAGCCCTCGGCGTAGGCGCGTGCCAGGTCGGCGTTGGCCGTGATGCCGGCGATGCATCGGTCCGCGAAGATCCGGCTCACATTGGCCAGCAGCCGGATGGACTCCAGGATGTTGCGGGCCAGCAGCGGCAGCATCACGTTCAGCTCGAAGTTGCCGGCGGCGCCGCCGAAGGCGATGGCCGCGTCGTTGCCGATGACCTGGGCGCACACCATGCAGACCGCCTCGGGAATGACCGGGTTCACCTTGCCGGGCATGATCGAGGAGCCCGGCTGCAGGTCCGGCAGGTTGATCTCGCGCAGTCCGGCCCGCGGTCCAGAGCCCATCCAGCGCAGGTCGTTGGCGATCTTGTAAAGGCTGACCGCGATCGTCCGCAGCTGGCCCGATGCCTCGACCAGACCGTCACGCGCGCCCTGGGCCTCGAAGTGGTTGCGGGCCTCGGTCAGCGGCAGGCCAGTCTGCTCGCGGAGGTCGTCGATGACCCGCTCGGCGAAGCCGGCCGGCATGTTGATGCCGGTGCCCACCGCCGTGCCGCCCAGCGGCAGCTCGCCCAGGCGCGGCAGCGTGTCGCGCAGCCGCTCGATGCCCTTGCGCACCTGGTCGGCGTAGCCGCCGAACTCCTGGCCCAGCGTCACAGGGGTGGCGTCCATCAGGTGAGTGCGGCCGGACTTCACGACCGATGCGAACTCGTCGCGCTTCCGCTCCAGCGCCTCGGCCAGGTGCTCAAGGGCGGGAACCAGCTCGTTGACGACCGCGCTGGTCGCGGCCAGGTGGATGCTCGACGGGAAGACGTCGTTGCTGGACTGCGAGGCGTTGACGTGGTCGTTGGGGTGGACCGCCGCGCCCAGCCTCTCACCGGCCAGCGAGGCGATCACCTCGTTGGCGTTCATGTTGCTGCTGGTGCCGGAGCCGGTCTGGAAGACATCGATCGGGAAGTGCGCATCCCAGTCGCCGCGCGCCACCTCCTCGGCGGCCGAGCGAATGGCATCGGCCTGCTCGGCGCCGATGATCCCCAGCTCACCGTTGACCCGGGCGGCCGCGGCCTTGATGCGGGCCAGCGCCTCGATGTGCGATCGCGCGATGGGCTGCCCGGAGATCGGGAAGTTCTCGATCGCGCGCTGCGTCTGGGCGCGCCAACGGGCGTCTGCCGGCACGCGAACCTCGCCCATCGAGTCACGCTCCACGCGAAACTCGTCGGCGATCGGCGCGTCGGTCATGCGTCGAAGTCCGCCTGCTCAAGCTCCAGGTAGCGGATGACCGGGGGAATCAGATACGGCAGGTAGCCGGCCTTGAGGTCGTCCAGGATTCGCTCGGCGCGTCCGACCAGCTCGTTGACGAAGATGCCGTGATGGGCGGGTTGGTACGGCTTCAGCTTCTCGACGCCCTCGGACAGCTTGTTGCGAGCGCCACGCAGGGTTCGTCGCTGCAGGTGCAGCAGGCCGGCCGCCAGCTGGATCAGGCCCTGGTAGAAGTCGCGCTCCTCGTCGGGCGCCGCGCGCCATAGCGTCTCCCAGGCCTCGTGCGCGTGCCAGTAGCGCCCGCCGTTGAACAGTGCCACGCCCCTGCGGAACAGCTCGTCGGCCTTCTCGGGATCGATCGGTCCTGTCCTGCCGCGGCGCACGACCGGTGCTTCCGCGTTTGGCTCGATCGTGTGCTCTGCCATCTGGCCCGATCCTAACAGCGTGCGCGCCGGTCGAGCCGCCACCGGCATGGCTACAGCTCGCCGGCTTCCATCATCCGCTTGAGGTTCGCCAGTCCTCGTTCCCAGCCGCGCTCGTACGTGCCCACGAACATAGGGCCGAGGAGGCGCATGACGCCCCGAAGGTGGAAGACCGATTCGACATCGACCCGCGTGCCGCCATCGGCGGCCTCGAACGCCAGCGTGACCACGAACCGCGCGATCTTGTTCAGGCCCTTCAGCGCGGCACGCCGCGGCGGGTCGTGCACGGTCACCATCGCGTCATTCTCCGTTGCGCGACCGAGCACCCAGACGCGCGCCCGCCGCACCGACCCGACGCCATGTGGCGGTGGCGTCGTCCACCATTCCTCCACCTTGGCCGGATACCAGCGACCGGTCTTCGTCACGTCGGTCAGAACGGCGAACACATCCTCGATGCGTCTGTCGATCTCGATGGTGTGCCGCGTCACGGCAGCTCCAAGACTGCGTTGCGCTGTTGCAGGTCCAGGGTCACTCGACCACGGAACACAGGAATCTCCTCTCGTCCTGTCCATCTGACCCAGCAGGTGGGCCATCCGACTACGAAGGTGCCATCCCGGCGCCACCCCCGGCATCCGCAGTGAGTTCCGTGGTCCAGTGACCCAGCCGGCGGGATCGAACCCCGCGTCGTGCTCCATCGGCCCACGCCGAATATATCCGGACGGCCGCCGCGTAGAACCAGTGCCCAGCGGCTCGACTCAGCCGATGCGGATCAGCTTCTTGTTCGTAAACTCGTCGGCGCCGAAGCGTCCGAGCTCGCGGCCGGAGCCCGAGCGCTTGACGCCGCCGAACGGCAGCTCGGCGCCGTCGGCGAGCACCACATTCACGAACACCATGCCGGCCTCGATGCCGTCGGCGACGCGGAGCGCCTGCTGCTCGTCAGTGGTGTAGACGTACGAGCCCAGGCCGAATGGGGTGTCGTTCGCGATGCGCACGGCATCGGCCTCGTCCTTCGCGCGGTACACCTGCGCCACCGGGCCGAAGAACTCCTCCTTGGAGGCGGGGTTCTCGGGAGTGACATCTGTCAGCACGGTCGTCTGGAAGAAGGCGCCGTCACGCATGCCGCCGTGCACAAGCGTCGCGCCGTGTGCGATCGCGCGCTTGACCTGCTCGTCGATGTTCTCGGCGGCCTTCAGCGAGGACAACGGGCCGAGCGCCGAGTCCTCGGAGGTTGGTCGGTCGCCTCGATCTCGGCGATCTTCGCGGTGAACTTCTCGAGGAATGGCTCGTACAGCTCGTCGGCGACGATGAAGCGCTTGGCCGCGTTGCATGACTGGCCGCTGTTGTCGAGGCGGGCGTCAATCGCGTTCTGGACCGTGGCGTCGAGGTCGTTGGTCGAGAGCAGGATGAAGGGGTCCGAGCCGCCGAGCTCGAGCACGACCTTCTTCAGGTGGCGGCCGGCGATCTCGGCGACCGCGGCGCCGGCGCGCTCGGAGCCGGTGAGCGAGACGCCCT
>CBFGSY010000084.1:0-10343 GCA_965651545.1 uncultured bacterium
GTGCGCGAGGACGGGCCTCGCGACCTTCGGCGCCTGGCGCGAGCGTTCAACGCGATGAGCGCGCGGCTGGCCACCGACGAGGGCGAGCGGCGACAGCTGCTGGCCGACGTCTCGCATGAGCTGCGAACGCCGCTGTCCGTGATCCAGGGAAACGTGGAGGGCATCCTGGACGGCCTCTATCCGGCGGATCGCGAGCACCTGGAGCCGATCCTGGAGGAGACGCGGCTGATGGAGCGGCTGGTCGAGGACCTGCGCACGCTGTCGCTGTCCGAGTCGGGCGCCCTGCAGCTGGAGCGCGAGCCAACCGGCCTGGCCGAGCTACTGGCCGAGGCGGTCGCCGGCTTTCGCGCGCAGGCGGACGCGGGCGGGGTTCGACTGGAGCATTTCGCCGACGAGCGGCTGCCATCGCTTGAGCTCGACCAGGCGCGCATTCGCCAGGTGATCGGCAACCTGCTGGCCAATGCCCTGCGATTCACCCCCGCCGGCGGAAGCGTGACCGCGGAGGCCGGCGCGTCCGCCGGGGGCGGCGTGGAGATCACGGTCAGCGACACGGGGACCGGCATCGCGGGGGACGATCTGCCGCACATCTTCGACCGCTTCTATCGTTCAGCCGGCTCCGGTGGCAGCGGGCTGGGACTCCCTATCGCCCGATCGTTGGTCGAGGCGCACGGCGGCACGATCGAGGCGGAGTCGCAGCCCGGTCGCGGGACGACTGTGCGCATCACACTAGGACCGACAGTTTGACCGGCGTTTAGCCCGGCGTTAGGATCGGGCGATGGCGATGACTGCTGAGATCGTGCGCAGGCTGCCGGCCCGTGTCGTGTCGGAGGCGACCGGAGCAAACCAGCGAACCGTGGAACGCTGGCGCGCCGGCATCGGCCCAAGGCGAACCGAGTATCGCGTCAGGCTGGACGACCTGGCCGCCGTGCTGGAGATCCTGGGTCCGCAGATGGGCCCTCGCGCCTGGCAGGCCTGGCTGACCGGCCGCAGCGCGCACCTCGGCTGGCAACGACCGGTCGAACTGCTGGCAGCTGGCGAGTTCGAGCAGGTCCGAGGCGCCGCCCTGGCCTACGCCGCCGGAGACCTGACCTGACGGCAGCCGCGCTGGCGCCGGTTGGCCGCTTCAGGGGGAGGGCCTGGCGCCAGACCGCGCTGCGGGTGCCGGGCTGCCTGCCGCCGGAGCAGCCGGCGCCGCATGCCGGCCGCTACCACCGGCCCGGCGATCCCTGGCCGCTGTACGCCTCGCTGGACAGCGCGACGATGTGGGCTGAGCTGGAGCACGCCAGCGACGGCGCCGTGGCGCCGTCCGAGAATCCGCGCTGGGTCTGCAGCCTGGATGTCGATCTGCGGGTCCTGGACCTCCGCGACCCGGCGACCCGGCGCGCGCTGCGAACGAGCCTGGCTGCGCTGACCGGGCCGTGGTCGCCGCAGTCCCCCAACCGAGCCGCGCTGCGTGCCATGGGCGCGGCACGCTCGCTCGGCGTCGACGGGCTGGTCGTGCCGAGCGCCGCGCGGGACGATGGCTGGAACCTGGTCATCCTGCCGCCCGCCTTCGATCGCGTCCGGCTGCGCAGCCGGCGACGGCGGGTTGCCCCCGCCGGTTGACACCGGCTACCGAGGCCCAGAGCATGGCACCGATGTCGCTGCGGCGCGCTGCCCCGTCACTCCTGCTCGTGCTCGCGTTGTTCGCGGCCGTGCCCTCGACAGCGGTGGCGGAGCACCACGGCAACCCGGGCATCGGCTCGTTCCTGAACTGCGACCCGGCGCTGGTGCCGCCACGCTGCACCAGCGTGGACCGCAACTCCGTCCATCATGTCTTCATCCGCGCGTCGGTGCCGGGCCGGCTGGCGGCGGCGATAGTGCGCACCATGCGCGACGACTACGGCCCCACCCACCTGGCGATGCGCCTGCAATCGCGGATCACCCGCAAGACGGACGTCGTCGTGCGCGCGGCCGATCACGGCCAGAACGGGGCCGCCGGATGGGTCTGGTGCCCGCCAAGCGCCCCGCAGGGCATCAACCAGCACGGCGATCGCTGGTGCCAGCGGCAGCAGCTTCACTTCAACCTGAACTGGCGCTATGCCGCTTTCTTCGCCGATCGCCACAGCCGGAACTACATGGCCTGCCACGAGATGGGACACACGCTGGGACTCCATCATTGGGGCAATCCGCCAGTGAGCCCTGGACCCGAGCGCCCGACCTGCATGCAGCCGAACGTCCCCAACGGGCCCACCGACCTGCACCGCTGGGACCGCGAGGACATCAACATGTACTACCCCCGGCCGCCGACCGCCGTGTCTGAAGCATCTGCCCCGGTGCCCAGCACCTTCCGGTTGGCGAAGTGCCGCGGCTTCCTGCCCGCGCTCTGAGCTTCGGCTAGGCGACGGCGGGCGGGATGTTCTGGTTGAGGCGGAACAGGTTGGTCGGGTCGTATCGGGCCTTGACGTGAGCCAGTCGCTCCCAGGTGGAGCCCGGGTAGGCGTCGTGAATGCGTACGGGGCCCTCATCGCCCAGGAAGTTCACGTAGGCCGCGTCATCGCCCTGGTAGATCGCCGCCATGAACTCGTCGACCCATGCCTCACGCAATGGCCGGTCGTCGCCCTCCCAGAAGGCGGCGAGGTTGACCATGATCCGGCCGGACCGATGGGCGAAGGCGGTGGCGTCCGACGGCACGCGCGCCATGGCCCCGCCGAGCACCCGCAGCTGTGCGACGCGCATGCTGGCGTCAGACGCGTTCAGCCGTTCGACGATGGTCGCCGCCACTTCAAGGTCGACGTGGTCGATGAACATGGTCCTGGCGGCTGCCGTCGGCCGGTAGGAATCGTCCTCAGGCGGGTAGATCTCCGGGTAGGGCATCGGCTTGACCAGGTCGGCAAGCGGCTCGGACAGCGCCCGAAACGGGGCGTAGACCTCCTGGGCGGTCTGCTCGTCACCGGCGTAGGCCATGAGCGCCATGATCGACAGCTGGCCGTGCACCTCCTCCGGCAGGAAGGGCATCGGCGGCGCCGGCATCACGTTGGCGATCGTCGATAGCTCCTCAGGCGCGGCCTCGGCTGCTGCCACGAAGCCGGCGATCGTCTCCGGCGTGGCGGGCAGCAGCAGCATCCCGCCGGTGAATGCCGGGAGCTCGTGGAGGCGGTACTGGAAGCGGGTTACGACGCCGAAGTTGCCGCCGCCACCGCGGATCGCCCAGAACAGGTCCGGATGCGACGTCTCATCGACGCGCAGCAGCCGGCCGTCGGCGGTGACGATGTCGGCAGCCAGCAGCGAGTCGATCGTGAGCCCATCCCTCCGCACGAGGTAGCCGATACCTCCACCCGTGGTGAGGCCACCGATGCCGACCGAGCCGGTGTCCCCGAAGCCGATGGCCAGGCCGTGCTCCCAGACCGCGCTCGTGACCTCGAGAGCGGTATTGCCGCCCTCGGCCCAGACGGTGCGGCCGGTGACGTCGATGTCGATCGCCTTCGTCTGACGCAGGTCGATCACGATGCCGCCGTCGATGACGCTGTGACCGGCACCGCTGTGCCCGCCACACCTGACGGCGAGCTCGATTCCGCGCTCGCGCGCGAACCCGATGGTCGATGCCACGTCACCCGCGTCCGCCACGCGCACGATCGCCGCCGGTCGACGGTCGATGTGCCCCGCGGTCACGGTGCGCGCCGCGTCGTAGTCCGCGTCGGCGGGCGAGATCACACGCCCACGGACCGCGTCCCGCAGCTCGGTGATGTTGATGGTGGCGGTCTGCACGAAGCTGCTCCTCGTATTGCTATCTCTCACTGGGACCAAATCGGAGGCCAGTCACTCATCTGTTTCGGGAGCTGGCCTGGTCGTCGGGTTGAGGCCGAATGCATCGGGGAGCGCTGGCCATCATCCGCCTCGTCGTGGGGGACCGATGGTCGGCGCTGAGGTAGTTCCAATGCTACCGAGCCCTCGCGGTCGGGTCGAATGAGCGCGCCGAGGGGGTGAACAGGCACCTGATACGCTTCGCCCGATGCGAGGGCGGAGTGTCTCGAGGCTCCAGGCGAGACTGGTGACCGCATCCGCGCTCGTCGGGGTCAGCGTCCTCGCCGCGGCGACGCCCGTGGCCGCCGCCTCCACCGTCACCAGGGTGGAAGCCCAGATCACCTTCACTGCCGCGTCCGGCGACGAGAATGACGTCAGCATGACGCTTGCCGCCGGGATGTACACGATCACCGATGCTGGTGCGCCCATCACGCCCGGCGCTGGATGCAGCGCGCTGGACGCCAACACCGTGACCTGTGCGTCGGATGGGGTGACGGTGATCGTCGCCGCCCTTGGCGACCGAAATGATTCCCTGACCAACGGGACGCCAACCGCCTCGGTCACCTACGGTGGACCCGGCCATGACCGTCTGTTCGGCGGAAGCGGCCCGGACGAGCTATCGGGCGGCGACGGTGAGGACGAGCTCCGCGGGTTGCAGGGCGCCGACCTGCTGGACGGCGGGCGCCACGCCGACCTGCTGGATGGCGGAGACGGCGCGGATGACGTTCGCGGCAACAGGGGGCGGGACACCGCCAGCTATGAGGGCCGCCTCGCCTCGGTCAGGGCTTCGCTCGACAACAAGCCCAATGACGGTGGCTTCGGTGAGCACGACAACGTCCGCAGGGACGTGGAGCACATCATCGGCGGGTCAGGGCCCGACACGCTGATCGGGAACGCCCAGCCGAATGACCTCCTCGGACTTGGGGGGAGGACATGCTCGATGGCCGAGGGGGCGCGGATCGGATGTTCGGCGGGCCGGGCGGGGACCAGATCATGGCCGCCTGGGACACCGCCGGGGACCTGATGGACGGCGGGCATGGCGATCAGGACGGCGTCGTGTACTCGCGACCGACGGCGATCCGGGTCGATCCGGATGGCGTCGCCGACGACGGCGGCGCGGGCGAGCGCGACAACGTGTCGCCCACCATCGAGAACATCGCCGGGGGATCGGGCGATGACGTCGTCATCGGCTCCAATGGCGCGAACTCCCTGAACGGCGGGCCTGGGGATGACCGTCTGCTCGGCCTGGGCGGTGCCGACACCCTCCGAGGCGGTCCCGGGCGCGATCGCCTGATCGGGGGATCGGGCCCAGACACGTTGTTCGGTAACCACGGGATCGACACCGTCGATTACTCGTCGCGGACGGTGCCAATCAGCGTCGACCCAGATGACATCGCCGATGACGGAGCCGTCGACGAGCACGACAACGTGCGGCGGAGTGTCGAGAATGCGGTTGGGGGATCCGCCGCGGACCAGCTGACGGGGAACAGCGAGCCAAACCTCCTGGTGGGCGGCGCCGGCGGCGACACTCTGACCGGCCACGCGGGAAACGACGTGCTGCTTGGCGGATCGGGCTTCGATCTCCTCACCGGGAACGCCGGCACCGACACCTGCCTCGTCGACGAAGGCGGTGGCTCGACCTCCACCTGCGAGTGATCCGCCAGGACTGCAAGTTGCTTCGCCCCCTGGAACCGAACCGCGGTCGTCGGCCTATGTAGGCCATGAGGAAAAGTCTGACGCTGTGCCTGGCGGTGCTCATCGCCGGCTGTGCGGCGCGAACCTCACCGTCGCCGGCGCTACCGTCCATCCCGGCAGCACCCGCGGACGTCAAGACGCTCGTACAGATGATGGATGCGGCGGTCGACGGCGGGGATGCCCAGGCGTACCTGGCACTCGTGGACCTCGGCGATCCGGCCTTCGCGGTCGAGCACACGCGATGGGTGGATGACTGGGCCGCAAATCCCCCTGACGCGTTCGACCTGGCAGTCGACTCAGTCACGCGCACACAGTCCGGTGAGGCGCTCGGCGTCCTCGAGGTCACCTGGCAGGCGGGAGAGCAGGATGTCCGGACGGCGGACCTCGACGCGCGATTCACGCGGGCCCCCGGCGGCGGATGGCTATATGCCGGCGAAGCGTGGGTCAGCCGTGCGGCCGAGCAATTCGTGGTGCGTGTGGCTCCGGGCCTGGAGCCGCAGTTGGACGTGATCCGCGAGGCGCTCCCTGACGTGTACTCGGCGGTGACCGAAGGCATCGACTACGAGCCCGCCGCGAAGATGGAGATCAAGCTCTACGACGGACCGGCCGACCTTGTCGCGACCGTCCGGCTCGGTCTGCCCAACATTCACGGCTGGAACGAGCCCGGCGAGTCGCTCAAGATGCGGCTCGATCCCGACGTCCCGTCCCTGACGCCAACGATCGCCCATGAATTCACCCATTTCGCCGGCTTCGACCGAGCCGGCACGCAGCGCACCCGCATGCCGTGGTGGCTTGACGAGGGGATCGCCTCGTTCATCGGCTATGGGTTTGAGGGCCCGGAGCTGGGTGAATTCCAACTCCAGCGGGTGCGCGGCTGGGCTGCCACCGGCGCGCTCGTCGAGTGGGAGGAGATGGCCGTGTTCGAGACGACGCCCGAGGAGATCTGGCCCAACGCCTATGCCCAGGGCTACGCCATGGTCCGGTTCATCAGCGAAACGCTCGGTACCGAGCGGCGCAACGCCTGGCTGGCCGCAATGGCGACCGAGATGGACATCGAGGAGGCAACGTCTGCGCACCTGGGTACGACGTTCGATGAGCTGGACGCTGAATTCCGTGCGTGGCTGGGCCAGTAGCCAGGTCGGTCGGACGGCTCAAGGCATCAGCGAAGGCCAGGCGGCCCAGCCAGGGAGTGGGACCCGTCGCTGATCGGACCCATCAGTGTTCATCACCATGATGCGGGACCCTCGAGCGAACACGAGTTCCCGGCCCTGCCTCGACCACTGAACGGATCCGTCCAAGCGCGTGCCGGTGGTGAGTTGCCTGCCTCCCGACCCATCCGCCCGCATGCTCCAGATGTGACCATCCCGAGCGAATACGATGCGCGAGCCGTCGGGCGACCACGCCGGTGAGTAGTCGTACGCCGGCCCTCGGGTCAGCCGTCGGTGGTTCGTACCGTCCGCACGCATGACCCAGATGTCGTCGTTTCCGCTTCCTCCGAATCGGACATATGCGATGGTCCGTCCATCAGGTGACCACGACGGTGAGTGCTTGGGCGATTGACCTCGCGTCAGCCGTCGCAGGCGGTTCCCATCGGCGTTGACGACAAACACCTGGCTCGGGCCGCCAGACATGGCAGGGCCCGGGATCATGTCTGGGCCCGAGGTCAGCTGACGAACGAATGCGATCCGGGCGCCGTCGGGTGACCAGGCAGGAGACGTATCGGCTACATTCTCTCCGGTCGTGACAGCCCGTATGCCAGAGCCATCTGCGCTCATGACAAAGATCCGCACCAGGAACGATCGCTCAAAGCCGCGGTCCTGCATCCGGCTGAATGCGATGAACCGACCGTCGGGGGCCCAGACCGGCTGGCTGTCAGCGAAACCATGGGTGAGCCGATCTAGGCCAGTCCCGTTCTCACGCACGACGTAAATGGATGGCGGAGGCAGATCGTCACGCGTGGGGAGCGAATAACTGATGGCGATCTGCCTGACCCCGCTGGCCGCCGGTTCGGGCGGCGGGCCTTGGGACGGGGGCTGTGTCGGACTGGGCGATGCAATCGGCGAGGGATGCGGTCCTCCCGCCCTCGAGAAGGTGAGCGCTGTTTCGATCGTTGCCTGGTTCGCGACTCTCAGTGCCTTCATCGCCGGCGTCGTGATATCGAAATCGGCGGGTCTGATGATGGTGCGGCCGGCCACTCGAATGAAATCGCCATCCCAGCGGCCCTGGGCAACGAAACTGACCGGATTGCTCACGCCGTGCAAGGTGAGGTCGCCGACGGCCTTGAAGTCGAAGGTCTGCTCCGGAGGCGGCGCGCCGAGCTCTATCGGGCTTGTGAGAACAAATGTCGCTTCGGGGTGTGTCGCAACGTCCAGTCCCTGGATCTGCAGCATCTCGTTGAGCACCGGGATATCGCTGCTCAATTCACGTAGATTGGCAGTGAAGGTCGCCGCTTCGAGCACACCTCCCCGGATCCGGGCGCTTCCGGTCACGCCGGGCGTGCGACCGACGACGACGTCCGGAGCGGGGACCTCCCCCAGGAATTCCTTGACACGATAGCCAACCAACGACGATCCGGGCGTCAGTGCCCAGGTCCCGTCCAGCCCTTCATTCGGTCCTCCCGGCAGGTTGGTCGGAGTCGGTTCCCCCTGTGGCAGCCCGGCCACGAATAGGTAGACGGTCGCCGCCGTTAGGGCAATCGCAACGGCCCCGACCACGAGCGTTGGCCGATGCCATCGCGTGAGCAGCGGGACCTTCATATCTGTGCCAGCACGATGCTGCTGGCGCCGTTTGGCGTCACGAATTGCCTAAACCGGCGCGATCCTTTCGGTTCCACGATCGAACCGCGGCGCAGCCGCCCTAACAACGGGCTTACCGTGATATTGACAAAGCGCGCGACGGTTCCCGATCGTGCATGGCGAGGAGGCAATGAGTGGGGCTGAGAGACGAGATCCTGGAGCAGCCGGATGTAGCAGAGCGCCTGTTGCGCGACGGCCGGGACGAGATGGCGACCGTCGCCGCCCACGTCCAGGAAGCAGGCGTTGCCTATGTGCTGATCGCGGCCAGGGGCTCATCCGATCACGCCGCGACCTACGCCCAGTACGCCCTGGGCGCGATCGCCCGGCTGCCGGTGGCGCTGGCCACCCCGTCACTGCTGACGCGCTACGGTCGGGCGCCCACCATCGGACGTGCGCTGGTCATCGGCATCAGCCAGTCTGGCCGTTCGCCGGACGTCGTTGAGGTGCTGGCCGAGGGGCGCCGCCAGGGCGCGGTGACGGTTGCGATGACGAACGATCCCGGATCGGATCTGGCCGGCGCTGCGGAGCATCTGGTCGACCTGCGGGCAGGGGACGAGGTTTCCATTGCGGCCACCAAAACCTACGGCGCCTCGCTGCTCGCCGTCGCCATGCTCGCGGCCGCCCTCGGCGAGGTCGATGCCGCGGCCGAACTGGATGGCGTGCCAGCGGCCATCCGGCAAGCGCTCGACGGCGAGGAGGCCGCGGAGGCCGCCGCTCGGGCGCATCGGTCCATGGCCGACGCCGTCGTCCTGGGGCGTGGCTACAACTACGCCACCGCCCTGGAATGGGCGCTCAAGCTCAAGGAGATGGCCTACGTCCGGGCCCAGGGCTACTCCACCGCCGACTTCCAGCATGGGCCGGCAGCAAGCCTTCCACCGAACGGCCAGGTGCTGGCCGTGTCGGCGCGGGGCCCGATGCGCGACGAGCTGGCGGAGGTGCTTTCAACCCTGCGTGGCGAGCGTAGCGCGCGGGTCCTGTTGGCCACCGATGATCAGGCCGATGCCGGCATTGACGGCACCGTCCTCCGTTTCCCCGCCAGCCTGCCCGAATGGCTGTCGCCGCTCGCGGCGATCGTCCCGATCCAGCTCTTCTGCTACCACCTCGCCCGCGAGAAGCAGCTCGACGTCGAGTCGCCGCGCGGCCTGCGCAAGGTGACCTTGACCCGCTAGACCTGCTCCATCTGGACGATCGGGCCAGTGAGCTTCACGCCGGTGGCGTGCACCGGACAGTAGCCGTTCGGGTTCTTCACCAGGTACTGCTGGTGGTAGTCCTCCGCGAAGTAGAACTCGGGCGCGGGCCGGATCTCGGTCGTGATCTGCCCGTAGCCGGCCTTCGACAGCTCTGTCTGGTACATGTCGCGTGACGCCTCGGCCAGCGCCTGCTGGGCATCGGAGTGGGTGAAGATGGCCGACCGGTACTGGGTGCCGGCATCGTTACCCTGCCGATAGCCCTGCGTGGGGTCATGTGCCTCCCAGAAGAGCTTCAGCAGCTGCTCATAGCTGATCTGCCTGGGGTCGTAGACCACGCGCACGGCCTCGGCGTGGCCGGTCATGCCGGAGCAGACTTCCCTGTAGGTCGGGTTGGGGGTCGTGCCACCCTGGTTGCCGACCGCGGTCACGATGACACCCGGCTGCTGCCAGAAGTGCTTTTCCTCGCCCCAGAAGCAGCCGAGCGCGAAGTCGGCGATCTCGGAGCCCTCCGGATATGGCCCCTTGATCGGCTGCCCATTGACCAGGTGGCGCTCCGCGGTGGGAATGGCCTCGGAGCGGCCGGGGAGCGTGTCGGCCGGATCGGGCATCTTTGACTTGAAGAGGTCTCGGAAGAACATGGCCAGAGTCTAGCCGCCGAATGTGTCCGATCGGTGAAGGACGGATGAACGGCTCACCCAGGCACCGATGTCGGCGCGCGCTCCGCCACCTGCTCCCGCAGCCTTGTCGGTGCATCGGACGAATGCCTCACTCGATCGAGCGTGAGCAGCGCGGCGCCGACCACTGGCGGCTCCGTCAGCCGCCGGATGCGCGCCTCAGGAACATGGGCGCTGACACCCTGGCCGATGCGCTCGAAGAATCG
>CBFGSY010000085.1:0-9871 GCA_965651545.1 uncultured bacterium
CCCGGCCCGCCTAAGCGCGATCAAGGCGCGATTTGGCGGAACCTCCGCATCCCTCCACAACCCGGCCCGCAGACGGCGGGGCAGGGGGCCGCGGCGATGACGCGGCCGGCTACATCTCCCCTTCGTAGGCGGGTTGGGGCATGCGCAGCTGGCGGTCCTTGCGGTAGCCCAGCAGGTAATCGGCCTGCATGAGCGTGTGGATCTGCGAGGTGCCCTCGTAGATCACCGAGCCCTTCGAGTTCCGGAGGTAACGCTCTACCGGGTACTCGTCGCTGTAGCCGTAGGCGCCGTGGATCTGGATCGCGTCCAGGGCGGAGGCCACGGCATGGTCGGTGGCGAACCACTTCGCCAATGACGTCTCGCGCGTGTTGCGCTCCCCGCGGTTCTTCCTCCAGCCCGCCTTGAAGACGAGCAGCCGGCCGGCTTCGATCCCGGCGTACATCTTCGCCAGCATCTGCTTCACCAGCTGGTGCTCACCAATCTCGCTGCCGAAGGCCTTGCGCTCATGCGCGTACTTGACCGATGCGTCCAGGCAAGCCTGCGCCAGGCCCACCGACCCGGCCGCGACCGTATAGCGGCCCTGGTCGATGGCGCTCATGGCGATGGTGAAGCCCTCCCCCTCCTCGCCGACCCGGTTGGCGGCCGGCACCTCGCAGTCGTTGAAGTAGAGGATGCCGGTGTTGCCGGCGCGGACCCCCAGCTTGCCGTGCAACGAGTCTGAGCTGAAGCCGGGGAACGAGCGCTCGACGACGAAGGCGGTGATGGCCTTGTGGCCCTGGCTGCGGTCGACAGTGGCGAAGACCAGGAAGTTGTCGGCGGTATCGGCCAGGCTGATCCAGATCTTGCTGCCGTTGAGGATGTAGCGATCGCCGTCCCGACGGGCTGTCGTCGCCAGGTTCGCCGCGTCCGACCCGACCCCCGGCTCGGTGAGGCCGAAGGTGGCCAGCTTCTCGCCCCGCGCCTGCGGGGCGAGGTAGCGCTCCTTCTGGTCCTCGTTCCCCCACTGCAGCAGCGTCAGCGAGTTCAAGCCGGTGTGCACCGACAGGATCACGCGGAAGGCGGTATCGGCCCGCTCCATCTCCTCGCAGAGAAGGGCAAAGGCGATGTAGTCGAACCCGGCTCCGCCATGGCGCTCCGGGACAGGCAGGCCAAGGAATCCCTCGGCACCCATCTTCTCGTACAGCGAGCGGTCGTAGGTGGAGGTGGAGTCGAGCTCGCGGATACGAGGCAGGATCTCGCGCTCGCCGAAGGTGCGGGCGGTGCGCTGCAGCTCGCGCTGCGCATCGGTCAGGGAGAGGTCGATCATCGGCACTCCTGGGGGACGTCGGGACGCCCGATTCTAGACGCAGCACTGTCCGTCGGCCGTTGACCGCGATGGGATGATGGGACGGCACACGAACCGTCCCGTCGCCGTTGGGGATGTCGAGAGTTCCAGCAGGAGGCTCACGATGGTGAAGTTCAGCTACTGCCATGTCCCGGCGTACCCGATCGAGGAGTCCATCAACATCATCAAGACGGCGGACGAGTGCGGGTTCTACGCCGCCTACTCGGTCGACGAGACGTGGTGGAAGGACGCCTGGCTCCTCTTCGCGGCCGCCGCCGACAAGACATCACGCATCCGGATGGGCCCCAACGTGACGCACGTGATCCTGCGGGATCCTGCGCACGTGGTGCAGATGGCGGCAACCCTCGACGAGATGACAGACGGCCGCGCCGAGATCGTCGTCAGCTTCGGCAACATCTCGATGCTCCCCCAGCACGGCATCAACACGGACGGCATGAAGCCGCTCTCCCGCGTCATGGAGGGACGCGAGGTGATGCGCACGCTGCTCGACGAGGGAGCGGTGACCTACGCGGGAGAGTTCTTCAAGCATACCGGCCTGTGGACGCTGGCCCGTCCGAAGCAGGAGCGGCTGCCGATCAAGCTCGGCGCCATGGGCGGACCGCGCTCGTTCGAGGTTGGTGGCGAGCTGTTCGACGGTGTCCACCAGGCAATTGGCACGTCGCGCGAGACGTACCAGTACATGGTCGACGGCGCCAGGAAGGGCGCCGAGAAGGCCGGCCGCAACCTGGAGGATCTGGACCTCGGGGCGTGGTTGGTGATGTCGGTCATGGAGGACTCGGCCGCCGCCAAGGAGACGGCGCGCATCATGGCCGCCTTCTACCTGTCGGCCATGCCCGAGCAGCAGCTCAACCGCCACGGGATCACCGGTGCGGATATCAAGCCGATCCTGGACGCCTTCGCGGGCGGCGACGTTCCAAAGGCGCTGGAGCTGACGACCCCCGAGCTGGGCGAGATGTTCTCGGTGGCGGGCAGCCCCGACGAGGTCGTGGCTCGCCTTCAGGGCGACATCCTGTCGACCGGCGTGAACCACATCATCGGCGCCGTGGTCGACCCATACCTGGTCAAGGCGTTCACCGGCATCGATGTGCCGAACGCGATCGACACCCACGAGCAGCTGCGGCTGATCAGGGATCGAGTCATGCCGGCACTGGAGGGCGCCGCAGCCGTCGTCTGACCTCGGATACCAAGCGCGAGCGGAGGGCCCGATGACCGCACCCCCGTATGACCCGATGTCCGATGGCAGGCTGCAGGCCGAGTTCGTAGAGCAGTGGCGCGACGCGGCCTACGGCTGCTTCAGCTCCGGCCACAAGTTCTGCCGCGAGGTCTGCCCGGTGATGCAGGTCACGCGCAACGAGAACCACACGCCAACCGCCTTCCACGCCAACGTGGTGGCCATGGAGCAGGGGAACCTGTCGATAGCCGACGTGGCGGACGACTACGTGCACTGCACCCAGTGCGGTGCCTGCGAGCTGCGCTGCCCGAACACCCTGTTCACCGGCGACTTCTATCGCAACCGCACGCGCACGGTGAAGCTTGTCAAGGCGATGCGCGCCCTGGCGGTCGACTCCGGCGTCGAGCAGCCGAACTGGAAGCGCTGGGTGGAGGCCACGCTGGACGCCAAGAGCGAGCCGGTGCTCGACGTGCCGGTCTCGCAGGACAACGTGGCCAACTGGGCCGACGGCCTCGACCTGCCGGTGGGCGGCGAGACGATCCTGTTCGTCGATTGCGAGGCAGCCTTCTACCGCACCTCCGTCGCGCGGTCGACGGCGCAGCTGCTGCGCCTGGCGGGCGTCGAGTTCGGGCTGATGCGTGAGCAGTGGTGCTGCGGAGGTCCGGCCGCCGAGATGGGATACACGGCCGCGTCACGGAAGCTGGCGGAGCACAACGTCGCCGACTGGCGAGCGGTGGGGGCGCGCCGCATCATCACGCTCGACCCGCACGACTACATCACGTTCACCGAGGACTACATCGACTATTTCGGTGAGGACCACGACTTCGAGATCCTGCACGTCACCGAGCTGGTGGCCGAGCTGGTCGACCAGGGCCGCCTGCCCCTGACGAAGCCTATCGAGCGGGTCGCGACCTATCACGACCCGTGCCGCCTCAACAAGCGCAAGGGCATCTACCAGTCCCCGCGCGCGATCCTGCGTGCAATCCCCGGGCTCACCTTCCGGGACGTCGACCACGTCACCCAGTGGTCGTACTGCTCCGGCGCCGGCGCCGGCTTCATGATCGAGAAGCCGGAGCTCACCGCGGAGATCAGCCGGCGCCGGATCGCGCGCGCCAAGGAGCTGGACGTCGACCTGCTCGTCTCGGCCTGCGTCTGGTCGGAGCGGCCGCTCTCCGAGCGCGGCGCCGAGCAGGGCATCGAGGTGCGCGACCTGATGGAGCTGGTTGCGGAATCGGCGGGCCTCGACCCGCGCGGCGTGCACGGCGCCGCCGGCCCGCAGCAGGAGCTGCCGGCGTGAGCACGCTTGCACCGATCGCCGACGAGGTGCTGGACGAGCTGCGCGCCATCCTCGGCGACGAGGGCGTCCTCGATGGGCTGTCAGCCCGCTACAACCGGACGCGGGTGCCGGCGCCGTTCCCGGTCCACCGCTGGGCGGAGTACGTGCCCGACCTGGTCGTCCTGCCACGCACCGCCGAACAGGTCAGCGAGGTCGTCAAGCTCGCCAACCGGCACCGCATCCCGATCGTGCCGCGGGCCGGCGGCACCGGCCTGAACGACGGGGCGCTGCCGCTGAAGCGCGGCATCGTGCTCGACGTGAAGCGCATGAACCAGGTCAAGGAAGTCGACCTCGTCGATCGGACGGTGACCGTCGGGCCCGGCATCAACATGCTCAAGCTCAACGAGGAGCTGCGGAAGCACGGGGTCATGTACCCGGACGATCCGGCCAGCTACCCCTGCTCGCTGGTGGGTGGACGCATCGGCACCAGCGGCTGGTCGCTCATCGGTGGCCGGTACGGTCACACCCGTGACCTGGTGATCAGCTTCCAGATTGTGCTGCCCACCGGCGAGATCATCGAGGTCGGTGACGGTGGTGGTCGCAAGATCCGCAAGTCCTCGACCGGCTACCAGCTCAAGCACCTGTTCATGGGACACCAGGGCACGCTGGGCATCGTGACCGAGGCGACGTTGGAGCTGGTCCCACGGCCGGAGCTGGAGTTCGCCGCGTTCTTCCACTATCCATCCTTCCGGGCGGCGTACGAGTCGACCGGCGCGTTGAGCAAGTCGGGCCTCGCCTCGTTGGGTGGGGTGGTCCTCTTCGACGAGTGGAAGCTGCGCTACCTGCGCCGCGACGATGAGGCCTACATCCCGCGTCCGGAGCACGTCAAGGCGGTGGTGGCCACCGCCATGTACGGGACCCGCGACGAGGTCGAGCCGGCCGCGCGTCGGCTGATGCGTATCGGCCGCGAGTCCGGGGGCACCTACCTCGGGGACGAGATCAGCTCCGGAGACTGGGCGTCGCGGCACGATCGCTACGCCACGCCGCTCCACGGGCGGTTGCGCAGTGGCGAGGTGGTGCCCATGAGCTGGCACTGCGAGGACGCGTCGATCAACTACAGCCAGCTGCCGGCGGTCATGGAGAAGTGGCACGCCATCGCCGATCGTTACATCGAAAAGACCGGCATCCTCGACGACTGGGGCATGTTCTTCTACACCAACGCGGCCCACAAGCCATGGGGCGACTACCTGGTCGAGATCGACATCGGCATCTGGGAGCAGAAGCTGTCGGACGCGAATTGGCCGGACTGGGTAGCCTGCAAGCGCGAGATCGCGCAGGTGGCCCTCGACCATGGCGGCTCGATCACTGCCTGCCACGGCGCGACGCGGGAAGGAGACGCCGAGCTGGTCCCGGTCGAGATGGGCGGCGGCTTCGACGTGATGATGAAGATCAAGCAGGCGCTCGATCCGAACAACATCATGAACCCGGGCAAGTACGAGCTCGACCGCGCCTATGGCCTGACCGATAAGGTGTTCCGATGATCGGTTTCCGACTCAGCGCCCAGAAGCCGCCGGAAGCGAAGCGCGTCACCGCCGACGTCATCGAGCGCTTCGAGCACATCTTCGAGGTCGATCCGGCCAAGATGACGATCATCGAGCAGCAGGAGATGCCGGCCTGGGACACGCTGCGCATCGTCGACTCGCGCTGGGAGCACCTGGCCTGGATGCACGACCACTGGGCCGACACCGTGCTGACGGCTGAGGATCTGGGCGAGGGCGGGCCACATCCCGACGGCTGACGTCCCGCCGCCCGAATTCCGACCCGGTCGCCGGTAGTTCGTTTTGACTGACTCCAGGAGTTAGGCTAGCCTAACTCCTGCCACGCCCATGCCCTGCAAGGAGCGACTACGCCTTGGACCTTGGATTCCTGACCACTGGCCTGCTGACCGGACTCCGCGAGGGAGTGGAAGCGGCGCTCATCGTCAGCATCGTGCTCGCGTACCTGGCCAAGACCGGGAACCAACGATACTTCGGCCGCATCTGGGCGGGCACCGCCGCCGCGATCGCCGTGAGCGGGGTCGTTGGCGTGATCCTGTGGGTAACCGTCCGCGGCTTCGAGGAGCCGGCCGAGCAGATCTTCGAGGGAGTGACCATGCTGCTGGCCGCGAGCGTGGTGACCTGGATGCTCTTCTGGATGCGCCGAACGGCGGCAAACATCAAGGGCACCCTGCAGGCCGGCGTCGACCGGGCCTTGACCGAAGGCAGCGTCTGGGCGCTGGCGGCGCTGGCTTTTACCGCGGTGATTCGAGAAGGGATCGAGACCGCGCTTTTCCTCCTGGGGCAGGCGACCGCCGCCAGCGAGGCTGATGCCGGCGCCGGCGGCACACTGCTGGGCGCACTGATCGGATTGCTGATCGCCGCAGGTCTCGGCTATGGCTTCTATCGCGGAGCCCGCGTCATCAACCTCCAGACGTTCTTCCGTTGGACAGGCGTCGCCCTGATCTTCATCGCCGCCGGGCTGCTGAGCCACGCCGTCCACGAGTTCGTGGAGGTAGGTGTCATCGGCTTCGGCACCTCGACCGCATTCGACATCAGTGCTGTTCTGCCGCACGAGGGGAACGAGCTTCCGGGGATCGTCGGCAGCCTGCTGCGTGCCCTGTTCGGTTACAGCAGCAGCCCGGAGTGGGTGACCCTGCTGACCTGGCTGGCCTACGTCGTGATCGTGCTGGTGCTCTACCTGCGGCCGGTCAAGCCAACCGTACCCAAGCCGGTGACCGGCAGCCAGCCAGCGGTCGGAGCCTAGGCACCAACCCCGACGAAGTCGAGCACCTGCCGCCAGGCGTCGGTGGACGCGTCTCCAAACTCCGCAGCGCGCCGATCGAAGAAGGAGTGCGGCGCGCCGGGATAGACGATGCTGCGGTGCTCGATCCCGGCGTCACGCAGGGCGGCCTCGAAGGCCGCCACCTTTTCCGGACCGATACCGCGGTCCGCGCCGCCCCAGATGGCGAGCACCGGGCAGGCAAAGTCCGGTGCCAGGTCGACCGGCGCCGGCAGTCCGGACGGGTGCCCGGCCATCGGTTGGCCGTAGAAGCCAATGACGCCCGCCAGCCCGATGCCGGCGGCCGCCTGCAGGTAGCTGAGGCGTCCGCCGAAGCAGAAGCCGATGGTGTAGAGGCGCTCGGCCGCGCCTCCATCGGCCATGCGCAGGTAGGCAGCGGCGGCGGCGATGTCGGCGTTCAGCGCAGCCGGACGCGTCTTCTCGAAGTGCGGCTCGAAGTCAAAGCCCTGCGCCCGCCGACCCGTGCCCGCGGTGCGGCTGTAGTAATCGATCGCGATCGCGTGCACGCCAGCCTCGGCGAAGCGCAGGGCGAGCTCCTCGAAGAACGGATGCAGCCCGCGCACGTCGGGCAGGATCACGATGCCAGGCCCGCCTGGCGCCGATCCGCGCGCTCCGTACGCGGCGACTGACGTCCCGTCACCCGAGGTCAGGGTGACCTCGCCCTCGTCGGTGGCGGCGCCACGGATCGGCGGCAGCGGCGGCCGCGCGTCGGCGTCATAGCACACGGCTCAGCCGATCTGGGTGACGGCGTAGAACGTGCCAGCCGCCAGGATGCCCGCCACCAGGACGTAGGCACCGGCTCGCAGGAGGACCGGCGTACCGCCGGCCAATGCCCGGCCATCGGGCGCCCGCCACAGCCCGCCCATGGTCGGCACGTTGGAGGGCGCCAGCATGAGCCCGATCATGGCTCCGACCAGCAGGCCTCCGACGTGGCCGGTCCAGCTGATGCCCGGCACCGCGAAGGTGATGATCAGGTTCAACAGCAGCAGGCCGCCGGCCTGGGAGAGGATGCCGCGGGCCTGCGGCCCCAGCAGCAGGTGTCGGCGCCGCGAGACGACGAAGGCCAGTCCGAAGAGGCCGAAGATCGCGCCCGACGCCCCGGCCGCGGCCGAATCCGGCGCCGCCAGGATGGTGAGCACGCTGCCGCCCAGCGCGCAGAGGACATAGAGGACCAGGTACTCGAGGTGCCCGTACAGCTGCTCGATGATCGGGCCGAACAGCCACAGGGCGTACATGTTGAAGGCTAGGTGCAGGATGCCGAGGTGCAGGAAGGCGCTGGTGATCAGCCTCCACCACTCCCCCGCCGCCACCGGATCGCGCGCCACCGCCCCCGCCTCGACCAGCGGCCCGCCGGAGCTCATGAGGTCCATGCTCGCGAAGCTGGTCAGCAACGCGTCGGCAGCGAAGACGGCGACGTTGACGGCGATGATCGCCCACGTCACGTAGGCGGGGAAGGTGGCGTATGCGCCGCGCGCCCGGTTGAACTGCCGGCGGGCGGCGAAATCGTGGCCGGTCTCCTTCAGCAGCCAGGCGATCCGGTTGGCGATCGCGCCGCGCTCCTGGGGAGGCGCACGACGGTCGGCCTCGCGGTAGGCATCGATCGCCCCGTCGAGATCGCCGTTGCGGACGTGCTGCTCGGCCACGGAGCGCCAGCCCAGCCACGCCATCGGCCCACCAAGCTCGGCAGCGTTCTGCCAGGCTTCGAGCGCCCCGGCCTCGTCGTCGTCGCGGTAGCGAGCGGTGCCAACCGAGATCCATGCCGCGCCCGCGATCTGCGGATCGGGATGAGTGGTGAGTGGCTGGAGGATGGCGAGCGCCTCGGCAGGCTCTCCGCCATCGAGAAGGCGTTGGCCCTCGGCCAGCGCCCGACGCGGGTCATCGGTCATCGGCCGCGCATTATCGCAAGAAACGAAACGACCGCCGAGAGATGGCACCTCGGCGGTCGCGTCCCGCGCCCCCTGACAGGGAACGGAGCCGTCCCGGCGTGGGTACCGGAACGGGCTTCAATGGAGTTGGTTACTTGTCTCGGCGAAGGAACTCCAGCACGTCGTCGTACCGGAAGCGCCGGTCGCCACGTCGAGTCACCCGGAAGAACGGGAGCTCGCCGCGGTCACCGAGCCGCTTGACGGTGTTGACATGCAGGTGCAGCATCTCGGCGACTTCCGACGCCGTCAGCAGCTTCCCTACCTCGTTCGTGATCATCGGTTGAGGATTACCCTCCGCCTTGTGCGGTTGCTGGTGCCGCGCTCGTGAGCACTTCGGTGGGGACGGCGCGGCTTCTGGCCGGATAGTAAGGTTGAGGTGCCGTTCGGCCGACCGGTACTTTTGGTCAGGTGACCGGAGTACTTCGGACTGCACCACTCCGCCCCGGAGAGGTCTGCACCATGTCCGTCTACGAAAAGCACGTCTTCGTCTGCACCCGCGGTGAGTGGTGCCCGTCCGTGGACGGCGACGGCATCGGGGTGCACGCCGCCCTGAAGCAGGCTGTCCGCGAGGCCGGCCTATCGGGCACCGTCCGGGTCAACCACGCCGGCTGCTTCTCGCAATGTGGCAACGGCCCGATGGCGGTGGTCTATCCGGAGGGCACCTGGTACGCGGCCCTCACCCCGGAGGACGCGCCGGATATCGTCAGCCAGCACCTGGTCGGCGGTACGCCGGTGGAGCGTCTGCGCTACGACCCGGACACGATGGGCGCCCACCAGCTCGAGCGCGAGCCGGATGGCCGCCCGATCGGCCGCCGCGGCCCATGGCCGGCCGGCTCATGAAGCGGTGAGCCAGGGGCCGCCACCGGAGATCGTGGCTCTCCTCGAGGAGCGCGCCGCGGCTCGCGACGAGCGCGACTGGCCGCGCGCTGACGCCCTGCGCGATCGCGTGCGCGAGCTGGGCTGGGAGGCGGTCGACACCCCCGAGGGGTCTACCGCGCGGCCGATGCTGGCCGGGGCCAGCGCGGCCGGCTACGCCGACGACGCGGACCTCGGCTCGATCCTGGATCAACCGCCAGAGGTCGCGTGCACCCTGGTGGCGGTCGTCGACGACTACCCGGGCGACCTTGCACGCCTGGTGGCAGCGCTCGAGCGGCACCCGCAGGGCGCCGAGCACGAGCTGCTGGTCGTCGCAAACGCCCCAGCTGATGCCGTGCCCGATCTCGTAGACAGCGTGACCGTGCTCAACCTGGGCGAGCGGGTAGGTTGGGCCGATGCCGTCAACCTCGGCATGCGGCGCAGCCGTGGCGGGGTGGTGA
>CBFGSY010000086.1:0-9811 GCA_965651545.1 uncultured bacterium
TGCGCATCAGCCCCTTCGACTCGGCCAAGCGACGGCATACCAGCTTCGCGCTGGTGGAGGTGATGCCAGAGGTGGCCGAGGACGCGGCGATCGAGATCCGCGACGACGACCTGCGCATCGACACCTACCGCGCCAGCGGGGCCGGCGGGCAGCACGTCAACAAGACCGACTCGGCGGTGCGCATCACCCATCTGCCGACGGGCATCGTGGTGACCTGCCAGAACGAGCGCAGCCAGGCGCAGAACAAGGAACGCGCCATGGCGGTGCTGCGCGCCAAGCTGGTGGAGCGCCAGCAGGAGGAGCGCGAGGCGGAGATGGCGCGGCTGCGCGGCGTGCACGTCGAGGCGGGCTGGGGCAACCAGATCCGCAGCTACGTCCTGCAGCCGTACACCATGGTCAAGGACCTGCGCACGGGGGTCGAGACCTCCAACCCGACCGCGGTGCTGGACGGTGACATCGACGCCTTCATCGAGGGCTACCTGCGCTCGCGGATCGGCGACGACGGGAACGCGGCGTGATCGGCACCCTCGAACGCCCGGCAACCCGGGTCGAGGCCGACACCCGGCCGGTGATCAGCATGGTGGACGTCGGCATGACCTATCCCAACGGCAAGGTTGCCCTGGCCGATGTCAACGTGACCATCCCCGCCGGCGACTTCGTCTTCCTGGTTGGCCCATCCGGCGCTGGCAAGAGCACCTTCATCCGCCTGCTCATTCGCGAGCAGCTGCCGACCGCGGGGCGGGTGGCCGTGGCGGGGCGCGACCTGGCGCGCATGCGCCGACGCGAGGTTCCGCGGTTGCGCCGGCGGATCGGGATCGTGTTCCAAGACTTCCGCCTGCTGCCCGCCAAGACGGTCTTCGAGAACGTCGCCTTCGCGCTGGAGGTGACGGGCTCGTCGCGGGCCGAGATCCGGCGCCGCGTGCCGCAGCTGCTCAACCTGGTCGGCCTGCACGAGCACGACGAGCACCTGCCCACCCAGCTCTCGGGTGGCGAGCAGCAGCGGGTCGCCATCGCCCGCGCGCTGGTCCACGATCCGGCCATGCTCATCGCCGATGAGCCGACCGGCAACCTGGACCCGGTCACCTCCTGGGAGATCATCCAGCTGCTCATCCAGATCAACGGGCTGGGCACCACGGTGCTCATGGCGACACACAACCAGGAGATCGTCAACGCCATGCGCCGGCGGGTTCTGGCCCTGGAGCACGGCACCCTGGTGCGCGACGAGTCCGGCGCCGCCTACGAGCGGGAGTACTGACCGATGCGGTTCGTGCGCTTCATCGGCTTCGCCGTCGTCCGTGCCTGGCAGGGCTTCTGGCGCAACGCGATGATGAGCCTGGCAGCCACCGCCACCGTGATCCTGATGCTGGTGCTGTTGTCCGGATTGCTCATCGTCATCAGCGGGCTGAACAGCGGCCTCGAGTTCATAGAGAGCAAGGTGGCGGTCACCGCGCGACTGGTGGATGAGCTCAGTGATGAGCGACGAGAGATCATCATCACCTACGCGGAGGGACTGCCGGGCGTCGAGCAAGTCACCTACGTCAGCCCGGAGCTGGCGATGGAGCGGCTGCGCCAGCACTACCGGGAGATCGGCCAGGAGCTCGACCTCGGCAATGATCCAGACACTGAGTCTGAGATCGAGCTGTTCGCCAGCCTGGAGATCGCGCTGGAGACGCCGGAGGCATCGGGCGCGGTGGCCGACGCGCTCAGTCTGCGCTCCGAGGTGGAGCGGATCACCACCAAGCAGGTTGAATACGACAAGCTGCTGCGCGTCATCGGCCTGATCCGCACGGTGGGCATCGTCGCGACCGTGCTGGTGGGGCTCGTCGTGCTGTTCATGATCGTCAACACCATTCGGATCGCCGTGTACTCACGCGCCAACGAGATCGAGATCATGCGCCTGGTGGGAGCCAGCGACTCCTTCATCCGCTGGCCATTCATCCTGGAAGGGATCCTGTGCGGCCTGATCGGCGGCCTGATTACCATCGTGCTGGTCGCCGTCGTGTGGGATGGCATCCAGCCGGTGATGGTCAACGTCTTCCAGATGCCAACGGCGGTGAGCGCCCAGTTCCTGGCCAGCCTGTCGGCCATCCTGCTGGCGGTGGGCCTGGGCGTTGGCGCGCTGGGCAGCTGGATCAGCGTCCGCTCCAACCTGTCGGCAGCCACCTGAGCGTCAAATCCGGTAATCGAAACGTAATCAGCCCCTAATCAGTCCGGGCTCGAGCCGGTGCTACACTCCGCCCGCCCTGATGACCGATAGCAGCCCCGTTTCGAGTTCCCCGCCTCCGGAGCCGGAGCCCCGGCCGCCCGCGCCGCAGGCCATTCGGCCATCTTCGCCGGTCGCCTGGGCGGTGGCACTTGCGCTGGCGGCGATGGTCGGCACGCTCCTGTTCATCGGCGGCTACCTGGCGGCCGGCGCTCGCGGCGGCGGCTCGTGCGCCGCGCCGACCGAGGCCTTCAGGACCTTCTGCCAGGCCTACGCCAGGCTGACGGAGCAGTTCGTCGACCAGCTGGATGACGAGGCCCTGGCCGAGGGTGCCATCCAGGGCATGTTCGAGTACGGCGTGAAGGATCCCTTCAGCGGGTACATGTCGCCTGACGACTACCGCCGTGCGCTGGGCGACCTGTCCGGGGAGTTCAGCGGGATCGGGGCCGAGATGGGCGTGCGCAACCTGGAGGATCCCGCGGACCTCGAGGCATGCACCACCTTCAGCGACAACTGTGCGCTGGTGGTGGTGGCGCCGCTCGAGGATTCGCCGGCGGAGGCCGCGGGGATCCAGGCAGGTGACATCGTGACGTCGATCAACGGTGAGAGCGTGAACGGCCTATCCCTGGAGGAGGCGGTCACGCGGGTCCGCGGCGAGGCTGGCAGCCGCGTCACGCTCCTGATGCGCCGCGAGGGTCGGCAGCTGCAGTTCACGATCACCCGCGCCAAGATCCAGATGCGCGAGGTCAGCAGTCGCCTGCTGCCCGGGGGTATCGGCTACGTGGCGCTGCATGGCTTCTCCGAGGCCAGCGTCGAGCAATTCCGCGAGGCACTCCAGAGATTGCTGGACTCGGGCGCGACCTCGATCGTGTTCGACCTGCGGGACAACCCGGGCGGCTTCATCGACGCTGCCAACAACATCGCCTCCGAGTTCATCGCAGACGGCGTGATCTTTACCCAGGAATCCGCCGCCGAGGGCATCACGACCTGGCAGGCAACCGGCGACGGGATCGCCACCGATCCAGGCATCGAACTGGTCGTGCTGGTGAACGGGGGTTCCGCATCGGCTTCGGAGATTGTGGCGGCCGCCCTCCAGGACCACGACCGCGCGACGGTCATCGGGCAGCACAGCTTCGGCAAGAACACCGTCCAGCTGTGGAACGAGCTGGTGAACGGTGGCGGGGTGCGCATCACCATCTCCCGCTGGTTCACGCCCGATCACAAAAGCGTAGCGCCCGATGGCGTGCAGCCTGACCTGGTAGTCGATGTACCGGACGGCACGCCGCCGGAGCGGGACCTCTTCGTGGAGCGCGCAGTCGAGTTCCTCACCGACGGCGCCCAGGCCGGTGAGAACGCGGGCACCGCTCCGAGCGGTCGTGACGGTCCGTCGAGCCTCGCGCCGCAGCTACTGCCGCTCCTCGATCCGATCGGTTTCGAGCCATCCGGCCAGCTGAAGGCCGCTGCCTGATCCAGCCCATTGCGGGCGGTGGCATCTGGCTGGTAGCATCACGACAACGAAAGGAGGTGGTGTGCAGTGAGTAGTTCCTGTCATGCCACCACCGAGGCGGTGCGATAAGCATCCTCGCGTGGTAGCGACGGAGAAGCCGGCCTGACGGCCGGCTTTTCCATTTCCCGGCTTTTCCCGCCCTTCGCTCACCCGCGCTCCCCTCGCTAGCATTCGCACTGGACCGATGCCTGAGCACACCGTCGCCCTCAACCGCCGCGCCCGGCACGACTACGCCATCGAGCAGACGCTCGAGGCTGGTCTGGTGCTGACCGGCACGGAGATCAAGTCGATCCGGGCCGGGCGCGCCAACCTGGCCGAGGCCTACGCGCGGATCGAGCACGGCGAGGCGTGGCTGATCGGCGCGCACATCGCTCCATACGAGCAGGGAAACCGCAACAACCACGAACCGACCCGCACCCGCAAGCTGCTCCTGCACCGGGACCAGATCGCGGAGCTGATCGGCCGCACCCAGGCCAAGGGATTCACGCTGGTGCCGCTGCGCCTCTACCTGCGCAACGGGATGGCCAAGCTGGAGCTGGGCATCGCGCGCGGGAAGAAGACGCATGACAAGCGAAGGATGATTGCCGAGCGCGACGCCCGTCGGGACCTGGAGCGCGAGACCAAGGCCCGCGTCCGGTTGTAGGCGCGGTTGGTCGCGGGCTTCCGCGAAGCGTCCAGATTCGCATGGGGTGAGCCTTGCGATTCGGGGAGGGCCGTCTGAGGATGCCGCTGCTTACCCGTTGCAATTTGGGACCCTCCACGAGCCGGGTCCCCGAGCGCGTGCGCACGTGGTGCGATTGCGGACCGTTCGCGGTTCATCAGCGGTACCCGAAGGGCATCCGGAACAGCCGGGCGCGAGACTCTGAGGCTGCTTGGCGGCTCCTTGATCGCATGAATCGGCAAATTCAATGTGCGCGCAGCGCTGGGTGACAATTGCTCCCTGAATGACCGGCCGGTGTAGCCGTCAGCCTGTAAACGGGCTCAGATGGCCGGATCGCGCGGACAGATGCGTCGGTGGCATGAATCTGCCGATTCGCCTACTTCGCGGCGCTAGGGAAAAAGCGAACGGGTGTTCACAAAGCGCCGGCCGCGTGGTATCATTCGGACGTCAATCGGTTCGTGGGGATGTCAGGTTTCGACAGGGCTCAGGAACCGGGAACTGCAGGTCGAGGTCGCCCGCATGGCCTCGTAAAACCGCGGGCAAGCCAGCAACTGGCAATCGTCAAGTTGCTCTCGCTGCTTAGACAGTGAGCATCGACGTCGTCCCCCCTCCCCGGACGGCCGAGATGTCATCAGGGGAGGTGCGGCGCCGCCGACTCCGGTGAGTGGCGTCAAAGGGCCGAAAGGTCAGCCGGATAGCGCGCGGAGCACCCCGCCGGTCGGGGACCCGCTAGCGAAATACGAGTAGGCCGGACAAACCTGTAGGACGTTCCCGGCAACTCGGTTCTGGACGGGGAGTTCGATTCTCCCCCATCTCCACCATCACTCATCTCATGGCCCCGCCTCGGTGCGGGGCCATTTGTCATCACGGACCGATGCCACGCGGAACACACGCGAAACACCGGATCGGAACCTATGAAGCGCGGTATTCGTGTGCTAACGTTGCCGGCCGCGGCCACCGTCCAAGCCGATCCATGTCGTCGGCCGCAAACAGGAGGCACCCGGACTCATGGACTTTTCCAAGCTCAGTTCGGCGGATAAGCAGATCGTCTACGCGGCAGGGGCCGTCGTTCTGCTCGCGATCGTGGCATTGGTGCGAGCGTGGGGCGGGCTCGTCTTCCTGCCGTTGCTCGGTGGCCTCGGGGCCCTGGCGGTCGTGTTCATGCCGCAGATGTCGCCCACCACGAGGCTCCCCGGTTCGCGAGGCAGCCTTCTCCTGATCTGTGGTGGCGTTGCGGGCGTGTTCTGGCTGCTGGCAACGCTGACCTGGCTCGACTACATCTTCAGCTTCCTCGCCACCTTCGACACGATCCTGTTCCTGCTCGGCCTGGCGGCCTCGCTGTGGCTTGCGTGGCTTTCCTGGCAGGCCTTCCAGGGCGAGGGCGGCAAGTTCGTCATCGGCGCTCAGGACTCCGGCGCGAGTGGGACCACCGCCGCATCGGCTCCGCAGACTTCGCCTCCTCCGGCCGAGCCGATGTCACCTCCTCCGGCCGAGCCGATGTCGCCCAGTCAGCCGATGGCAGCCCCATCTCAACCCGAGCCCCCGCGCGAGCCGATGGCGCCGAGTGAGCCGATTGCCCCGTCCGGCCCCTCCGAGCCGATGGCGCCCAGGCAGCCGACCACGTCAACCGAGGATGACGAGCGGGCCTAATCCCGCAGCAGCTCCTCGGCGAGCGATACGAGCAGGTCGACCGGGTCGGCCTGCTCGTCTGCATTCCCCGGCCGCACAGCACTGAGCCGGCTGACGACGGCATCGCCGGCTAGGCCATCGTCGATCGCGTCCACGGCTTCAGCCAGCAGTCGCTTCCGCGTGGGATCCGCCTCGCCTGCGGCGAGGTGGCGCACGAGCTCCGACAGGTCCTCGTGCGTGGCCTCCATCTCCGGCGGCGCTCCCTCGAAGGCCTCCTCGAAGTAGGCGATCGCCAGGGCCAGCAGCAGGTCCGCATCGGCCCCACGCGTTCGGGCGCCGGACGGCAGGCCGACGGTGAACCGATAGCCGTCGGCTGTCGCCTGGAAGCCGATCCAGGGGCCATCCGGCCGAATGCGGCCGATGGCGCGCGGGTCGGGCATCGCCCGCTCCGCCCCGGTCGTTGAGCCTAGGGCTCCACCTTGGTGGCCGGCAGGACGACGATTCGGCGATTCGGCTCCACGCCCACGCTCTGGGTGCGCACCTTCGCGTTCTCGACCAGCGCCATGTGGACGATGCGTCGCTCGACCGCCGGCATCGGCTCAAGCTGGATGATCTTCCCGCTCTGGATCACGCGCTTCGCGGCGCGATCGGCGACATCACGTAGCTGATCCTCGCGGCGGCCCCGGTAATTCTCGACGTCGACCGAGATGCGATGCCACTGACCCTCGCGCTTGGCCACGATCAGGTTGACGAGGTGCTGCAGGCTGGCCAGCTTCTCGCCCCGGCGCCCGATGAGGACCCCGAGGTCGCTGCCCTGAACGTTCAGCTTCGACGTTTCGGTGCCCATCGCGATCTCGACCGTGGCATCCAGGCCCATGAGCCGCAGCAGCTCGGTGAGCACCTCCTGGCCACCGGTGATGGCGCTGCGCTCGGCATCGGTCAGCTCCTCGAGCGGCTTGGCCGGGATGAATGGCGCCGGCTCGCGCGGCTCACGAGCCTCTCGCGGCTCGCGCGGCGGTCGATCGGAGCGTGGTTCCCGTGGCACACGCCGCCCCTCGCCGCGCGCGGAACGACCCTCACGCCCGGCTCGGTCGCGGCCACCGCCGCGGCCTCCCCGCGTCCTGCCGCCGCGGACTCGCTCAGCCTGACCGGCCCGAGCCAGCTCAGCGACCTGCTCGCTCGCCTCGTCCGTCTCGGTCGGCACCTCGTCGGAGGCCTCGGCCGCGGCGTCGGCGGGGCCCGCATCGGCCTCGCTCTCGACCGGCTCTGGGACGCGAACGGTCTGCGCCGCGGCGACCGCCGATTTCGGCGCCGCGAGGATGCGGGCGTCCTCGCCGCCGACCCCCAGGATGCCGCGGCTGCCCTGCGACAGGATCTCGATGTCCAGCTCGGAGAGCTCCGACTCGAACTCGCGCATGGCGGTCCGAATCGCTTCCTCCACGTTCTTGCCAGTGAATTCCTTGAACGTCATCGTCGTCGGCCTCGTCGTCGTCTGGATCCGGTGCGCTGCCGCTGTCGGTTGTCAGCGGACGCGCCACCAGGGCGGTTGGTGGGCTGCCGGCTCTGTGGCTGCCCGTTGGTGCCGGTCGCAGCCTCGCGTGGTTTCGCGAGGCGCGGCGGCGGCTCGTCATCCGGCGGCGGCGCCCAGCGTGGCTGCCAGCCGAAGATCGGGAAGAGGTTGCCCCAGCCCATGATCGTGTACTGCTGCACGACAAGGTAAGCCGTATAGACGATCCAGTACAGGATCAGGCCGCTCGGGAAGAGGCCACCCCAGAAGATGGTCAGCAGCGGGAAGAGGTAGATCATCGTGCTGGTCGTGGCGGCCGTCGGGTCGTCGCCACCGGGCTTCGGGCTGGTCATCTTGACCTGGATGAACTGCAGGATGGCGGCGATGACCGCCAGGCCGGACAGCGCGAACCCCAGGATGGGCAGGGCGAAGACGTGGTCGATCCTGGCCAGGTCCAGGTTGAAGAGCCAGGGGATCGCAGTGTTGATCGGCTCGTGCAGCTTGATCGGGTCGACCAGCTGGCAGTTCAGCGGCAGGAACTGCGGCAGCTGGCTGTACTGGGGGAGGTTGCATGCCCCGCTGATGGCGACCTGGTATTCCTGCGCGCGTCCGGTCGCCTCCACCACCCCCGCTGCCTGCAGCGCCTCGAAGGCAGCCCGGTTGCCGTCGTTGACGGTAAAGCCCTGCACCACGCCCGACGCTCGCAACAGCGCCTGGTAGAGCGCGAACAACAGCGGCAGCTGGACGAGCAGCGGCAGGCAGCCGCCGAACTGGTTGACGCCGTGCTCCCGGTAGAGGGCCATCGTCTCCTCGGTGGCCTTCTGGCGATTTCCCTTGTGCTTGCGCTGGATCTCGCGGACCAGCGGCTGCATGCGCTGCATCTCGCGCTGGGACTGGATCTGCCGCACGAAGAGCGGCGCCAGCAGGGTGCGGATGAGGACGGTGAACACGATGATCGCCAGCGCCAGGTCAATGAACGGGATCTGGTAGAGGGCGATCAGGAGGTTGAAGAGGGGAAGGTAGAAGACGTCCCAGGGCGGCGTGAAGTGCTCGATGCCAAGGAAGCCGGCGCCGATCACGAGTTGCAAGCTGCGTCCTTCCCGATGCTCAACGGACCGGGTCGTAGCCGCCCGGATGGAGAGGGTGGCATCGGCCGATCCGCATGGCGCCCATCCAGGAGCCGCGCAGGAACCCATAGCGCTCGATGGCGGTGTAGGTGTACTCGGAGCAGGACGGGGTGTAGCGACAGCTTGGCGGCAGCCATGCGAACAGGCGCTGGTAGCCGCGGATCATGCCCAGCCCGATCTTCCTCATTCACCGATCCCCGATCGCTCCAGGAGCGATCCAAGCGCCTCGCGCAGCTCCGCGTGGCTCGCCGTCGCCGCCTCCGGTCGCGCGATCAGGAGCAGGTCCCATCCGGGCCCGATCGAACGGTGCCGCTCGCTAACCAGCTCGCGAAGACGGCGGCGTACCCGATTGCGCTGAACGGCCCCACCCAGCGACCGGGGCGTGCTCAGGCCCACTCGCGTCTCCGGGCCGTCGGTGCGCAGCGATCGCAGCACCAGCAGGCGGGAGGAGCGGGCCGTCCCCTGGCGCCCGAGGGCATCGAAGTCCGCCTTGCGCCGAAGCGTCGGGAAGGCAGGCACCACATGCGCCTCGTTCGCGTCAGAACGTGAGCCGCTTGCGCCCCTTTGCGCGTCTTCGGGCGAGCACGCGCCGACCGCCCTTCGAAGCCATGCGGGCGCGGAAGCCGTGTTCCCGCTTCCGGGCGCGCTTCTTGGGCTGGTAGGTCCTCTTCATCGGATCGTGCTCGTCCTTCGTTCAGCGGCGGGCGAGGCGAATGCCCGGAAAACACACGAACGGCTGGCTCGTCGCCAGCCTCACGCGATAGCCGTCTCCGGCTCGTCTCGCTCTGCCGGCCGATGATACCCCAGTCGCTCGCGGGAGTGTCAAACGGAGGGGCCCACCGGTCGATGCCGTCTCATCGGGCCATTCTTCACATGGGTGGCAGTTTCAGAGTCAATCGGCCGGTCCATCGGGCCACCCCACACACGAGGGGCGAAGTTCTTCTCCTTTCACGCTCACCATTGCCCGATGGAACGGCCATCCGACTCCTGGATAGGGCTTCGCGTGATGTTCTGCCCGATGAAAAGGCCGCAAGGCTCAGCCCGGCACACGGCCCGGCGGCTGCCGAAATCCGAATTGCGGCCCCTCCGTTGCCCCCGGCAAAAGGTCGCTGCTACACTGGCCCGACCCCCGACGCCGGATCACCGAAACTGCCGGTTCCGTGCCGTCCGGAGGGAG
>CBFGSY010000087.1:0-9611 GCA_965651545.1 uncultured bacterium
AGAAGATGCGACAGCCACCCGCTGCATTGACGTTCTTCAGCCATTCGACGTCCGGACCGTAAGTCAGCGCCACCACCCATCGGCCATCGCCCCGGTAGAAGATGTTCAGTGGCGTCTGCCGCACCGTGCCGGTCCTGCGGCCAACATGCTCCAGGACGCCGAACCAGGGTGCCCGCCAGGCGACCGGCTTGAGGATCCGGTTGCTCACTGCCAGGTTGACGCGCGTCAGCCAGTGCGGGAGCGGCATGCCGCTGATCGTACGCTGGCGCGGTAGCATCGGCCTCAGATGCAGACCTGCGACCAGTGCGGCATGCGGATGCCACTGCTGCCTGTGCGAATCGAGATCGTGCGCGAGACCGGGCCAATCGGGCTCGCCACCGATCCGCCGCCGGGCGAGACAGCCAACTTCACGAAGGGCTATGCGTTCTGCTCGTCGGCCCACGCGTATGAGTGGGCGCGCGAGCGACGCTACATGCTGTGCAACCAAGGGCCGACCGCATTCGAGGCCGGGATGCAACCCTACCTACCCAGCCGTCATATGGGCGGGCGCGTGGGCCTGTGTGACGGCCACCACACCGGTCCGCACGAGTGGAAGGAGGCGTGGCCTGGCTGAGAGGGGCGGGTAGACTCAGACGGCCATGCAGAAGTTCATCGTCACCGGTGGCGCGCCGCTTTCCGGCGACGTCCGCATCGCGGGCGCCAAGAACGCGGTGCTCAAGCTGATGGCTGCGGCGGTCCTCACCGACGAGCCGGTCACGCTGCGCAACGTGCCTCGCATCAGCGACGTGGCGATCATGCGGGAGACGATGGGCGACATCGGCTTCGAGGTCTCCGCACCGGCCGATGACGAGCTCCGCATCGTGGCCCGCGGCGCGGACTGGGGCTTCGTCCCGCTCGAAGCGGCCATGAAGATGCGCTCCAGCTTCATCCTGCTGGGACCGATGCTTTCCCGCTTCGGCCGCGTGATCATCAGCAACCCCGGCGGTGATCGGATCGGCCGGCGGCCGGTGGACCTCCACGTCCAGGCCATGGAGCGGCTCGGGGCGGAGATCCAGTACAAGAACGGCTACTACTTCGCCAAGGCGCGAGACGGGCTGCGCGGCGGGCGCATCGAATTCCCGTACGTGACCGTGATGGGCACCGAGAATGCCCTGCTGGCTGCCGTGCTGGCCCACGGCAGCACCGTCATCGAGAACGCCGCACAGGAGCCGGAGACGAACGACCTCGTCGCGATGCTGTGCGCGATGGGCGCGCGGATCGAGCGTACCGCGCCGCATCGGCTGGAGGTGGAGGGCGTCGAACGCCTCTCCGGCACCGATCATCGGGTGATGGGCGATCGGCTGGAGGCAGGCACCTTTGCCATCGCCGCGGCGGTGACCGGTGGATCCATCTCGATGCACGGGGCGGTGCCGTCGCACCTTGGCTCCTTCCTGGCGGTCCTCGGCGACATGGGGGTTCCGTACGATCGGACCGATGACGGCCTGCGCGTCGGTTCGGCCGACGCCTACCGGCCGGCGTCAGTCGTGACCGCGCCCTATCCGGGCTTCGCGACCGACCTCCAGGCGCCGCTGGCCGTGCTCATGACCCAGGCCGAGGGCGACTCCCGCATCCACGAGACGATCTACGAGGACCGCCTGGACTACACGATGGAGCTGGTGAAGATGGGGGCGGTGATCGAGGTCATGGACGAGCGCCGCGCGCGCATCGCCGGGCCGACGCCGCTCCATGGGCGCGAGGTGCAGATCGCCGATCTGCGCGCTGGCTCGACCCTGGTGCTTGCCGCCCTGGCGGCCGAGGAGACCTCGGTCATCTCCGGCGTCGAGCACGTGGACCGCGGCTACGAGCGGATCGAGGCAAAGCTCGTCCAGCTGGGCGCCCAGATCCAGCGGATCGAGGCTTAGCCCTCCTCCGTCCTCGCCGTCTCCGCCGCGTTTCCTTGGCGGCTAGCCGTCAGCCGCGCATGGGGAGAGCGCTAACGCCTCGACCGCGTCTCCCACCCGTCAGGTGCGCATGAGCAGAGCGTTAGGCGTGTCGCGGGTCCGCGTCCCGCGGCTGCATCGGCTCATCCACGCTCGGCGGCGGTCGCCGCCGACGGATCCGAGTGGGCCCAACCCGCCAACGTGCCCTCCATGCGCCGATGACAAGTCGGTGAAGATGAGCATCGGTTCCGAGGGTGGCGTCGGTCGCCGGAGCCACCCCAGAGCTGAGCGACCGCGCCGACGGAATCCGCTGAACAGCGGTGCGAGCCGCTGGACTCGTCTCCGGTTCGTTGACGACTCGGCGACCAGGAGCAGGACGGCAACCGTTGCAGGTTGCGGCCAACCAGCCATCCTCGCCAGGACTGGCGCCAGGCGCCGCTTCACGTCCAGTGAGCCCAGGAGCTTCTGCGCATCGGCGATTTCCGTCTTGACCTCGACGATCAACAGGGTTCGGGTCGCCGGATGGAAGGCCAGGAGGTCGACACGAACCCCGATCGCCGTAATGGTTGAAGCTGACCTCTTCCTTCACAAGCCATCGCCACCGATCGAGACGGCGATGGAGCGCCGCGGTCATGGCCGCGTGATCCTCGTCCATCAGCCGGTCCGCTTCGCCTCCGCGCCACCGCGGAGCGAGCTCCAGCCGAACTGCGACCACGGCCAGGCAGGCACGCAAGGTAGCGAGCGACAAGCGGTCCAGATTGCCAAGCTCGAGTCGCGACCAGGTGGACCGATGCACCTCGGCCGCAGCCGCGCAATCCAGCTGCCGCCACCCGCGCTGGCGGCGCACGGCGCGCACCAGTCGGCCCAGTTCCAGGTCGCGCATCGGTGAGCAGCATGGTCCGCGGCGCTTATCAGGGGCTTACGCGACGGTTCGTGCGCCCGATATGCTGTCGACACCATGCCGACCATCAGATTCCGAACGACGATCGAGGCGGCGACGGGCGGCGGGGCAGCTGCGAAGATCCCGCCAGATCTCGGCGCCGAGCTCGGTGGGATGAAGCAGATGCGCGTCACCGGCTCGATGAACGGCCACCCGATCCGGACGAGCACCATGCCGTACCGCGGCGCCTTCTACGTCGGCATCCACCAGGCGTCCCGCGAGGATGCCGGCGTGGAGATCGGCGACGAGGTGGAGCTCGAGCTCACGAGGGACGATTCGCCGCGCGTCCTTGAGCTCGCCCCGGAGCTCGAGGCCGCCCTATCCGCCGAGCCGGCGTTGCGCGAAAGCTTCGACGCCCTCTCGTTCAGCCGCCGCCGCGAGCTCGCCGACCCGATCCGCGAGGCGAAGAAGCCCGAGACTCGCGCTGCCCGCCTTGAGAAGGCGCTGGCGGCGCTGAGGGGCTGAACGACGGCGCCTGGCACGACGGGCACCAGTACGTCGTGCGCGCTCCCTCACCCTGGCGCCGGGCGTTGATGAGCGTTCCGCAGCGTCGGCAGGGACGTCCGGTGCGACGGTAAACCCACAGCGACTCGCCGGGTGAGCGGCGCCCTGTCGTCACTCGGCGTCCGCCGCCGGCGTTCGCTGCAAGCAGCGCGGCTGCTCGACTCATGACAGCTCGCAGATCATCCTCGGAGAAGGAACGTACCGGGGCCCAGGGATCCAGCCGCTCCATGAACAGCGCTTCCGACTTTATTGCGTTGCCGATCCCGGCCGCGGCCCGCTGATCGAGCAGCGCCTCACCGAGGGCCATCGCGTCTCGACCGCGCAGACGCCGCACCGCCTCGTCCAGGTCCGGCGCCGCGGCCAGCAGGTCGGGCCCGAGCGCGCGGAGCCGCTCATGCCGCGCCAGCTCCGCCTCCGTGAGCAGCTCGACTTCCGGAGCGTCGAAGCAGACGGCCACCGCGGTATCGGTCTCCAGCAGGCATGAGGCGCGCGCCAGCGGAAGCCGCCAGGACTCGCCCGGCCGGTATCGGTGCCAGGAGCCCTTCATCCGCATGTGCGTTCGGACCCATCGGCCATCCGAGAAGCCGATGAGGAGGTGCTTGCCCCGGGACTCGACGGCCGTGATGGTGGATCCGACAAGGACGGATAAGTCCGGCACGCGGGAGAGCCCGGGTCCCGGCTGCGCAATCGCCTTGCGTACCACTCCGCCGACCAGCGCTCGACGCAGAACCGTGGCGGTTCGGAAGATGGTGTCGCCCTCGGGCATGGACCGATGGTACCGGCCGATCGGCGGAGGCCAATCGGTATACTGCGGGCGCCCCGCAGGACCTCGCACGGAACACGGTTGCGCGTATGAAGATCGGCATCGACCTCGGGACGGCCAACATCCTTGTCTACGTCAAGGGCAAGGGCGTGGTGCTCAATGAGCCGAGCGTGGTGGCGGTCACCGAGGACGAGAACCGGGTGGTGGCGGTTGGGGAGGAGGCGCGCGAGATGATCGGCCGCACGCCCGCCAATGTCCGGGCCATCAGGCCGATGAAGGACGGGGTGATCGCCGACTACATCATGACCGAGGCGATGCTGCGCTACTGTCTGGCGCGCGTGGCCCGCGGGCTGCGCCTCTTCAAGCCGGAGGTCATGATCAGCGTCCCGTCCGGCGTCACCAGCGTGGAGAAGCGCGCCGTCCGCGATGCGGCATTGCGCGCCGGCGCTAAGGACGCCTTCCTGATCGAGGAGCCACTGGCGGCCGCCATCGGCTCGAACGTACCCATCAGCGGGCCGTCAGGGAACATGATCATCGACATCGGCGGCGGCACCAGCGAGATCGCGGTGATCGCGCTGGGTGGCATCGTGGTCAGCCAGTCGGTGCGCATCGGGGGAAACCGCTTCGACGAGGCGATCACCAACTACATCCGCCGCAAGTACAACCTGATGATCGGCGACCGCACCGCGGAGGAGGTCAAGATCGCCATAGGCTCGGCCATGCCGCTCGATGAGCCGATGACCATGGAGGTCAAGGGCCGCGACATGATCGCAGGGCTGCCGCGGACCATCCCGATCACCTCCACCGAGATCACGGAGGCGATCGAGCAGCCCTTGCAGCAGGTGATCACGGCCGTCCGCAACGTGCTGGAGCAGACGCCACCGGAGCTGTCCAGCGACATCATCGACAAGGGCATGGTCATGTCCGGCGGCGGCTCCCTGCTGCGCAACCTGGACACGCTTCTCACCCAGGTCACCGGCATCCCGTGCCACGTTGCAGAGAACGCGCTGAACAGCGTGGCGGTTGGCACCGGCCTGGCGCTGGAGCACTTCGGGACGTTCCGCAAGAGCCTGGTGAGCGCCTCGTGACTGCCTCGGCGCCGACGGCCGCTGCCCGCGCCGGCGCCACGCAGGCAACCAGGGAGCGGTCGGGCGCGCCGGCATCGCGCGCGCTCGCGTTCGCCGATTTCCACATCCACACCCGCTTCAGCCGGGATTCGATCCTGAGTGAGGCAACCTTGGCCCGGCTGGCCGTCGAACGCGGCCTGACCCACGTCGCCATCACCAACCACAACAACGTGGAGGGTGCCGTGGCGGTGCGCGACGCCGTCGCGGAGCTGGGCCTGGACGATCGGCTCACGGTCATCCTGGGCGAAGAGGTGTCGACCGCGGACGGCGAGGTCGTCGGCCTCTTCCTCAACCGCACCATCCCGCGTGGCCTCTCGGCTGACGAGACCGCCGATGCCATCCACCAGCAGGGCGGCCTGGTCTCGATCCCGCATGCCTACGACCCGTTTCGGCAGGCGCACATCCGCGAGCAGCCGCTGCTGGCGCTGCTGGAGGCGGGCAAGGTCGACCTGATGGAGGTCTTCAACAGCCGGGTCACTTTCCAGCGCCACAACCTGCAGGCCGCGGAGCTGGCCGCCCGTTACGGCGTGCCGGGTATCGCCTGCTCGGACAGCCACTCGGCCTTCGAGATCGCCATGAGCTTCAATGCGCTGCCGGCGTTCGCCAGCGCGGCCGAGCTGCGCGCGGCGCTGCCCGACAACGAGTGGCACGGCAGCCGCTCCACCGTACTGATCCATCTCACCACGCGATACGCCGTGCTGAGCAACATCGTCCGCCGCTGGCTTGGTCGGGAGACTGCCGCCGCACCCGTCCTGGGTCCAGAGCCGCCCGCGAAAGTGCAAGAGGAGGCCATCGAGCGCCCGACGCCGGAGGAGCTGCCGAACCCGGACGATCCCGAGGCAAAGAAGTGAGCGAGGAGCCCAAGCCGCCCGCGCCTCACCACGAGCATCCGGCAGGGCCGCACGAGCATCGCCATTCCGTATACCAGCTCGACGAGTTCCTGGATGCGCCGCCCGGCGAGGCCATCCCCGAGTCCGATGTCTCGCTCAGCCGGCGGTGGCTGAACTGGCGAACCATCGGGGGCACGATCTTCGCGCTGGTGCTCGTCTTCCTGCTCTTCCGCGTGGTGCTGAACGTCGACTTCGGCCGCAGCTGGGACCTGGTCCGCACCGCGAACATCTGGCTGCTGCTGGTGGGCCTGGCGGCGTACTACCTCACCTTCCCGCTGCGCAGCCTGCGCTGGTCCCTCATCCTGCGCCGCGTCGGCTCGCCGATCCCCTATCGGGACGCGACCGAGATCCTGTTTCTCAGCTGGTTCGTGAACTGCCTGGTGCCGGCCAAGCTGGGCGACCTGTATCGGGCCTACCTGCTGCGCGGGAACCGGGGAGCGTCGATCTCGCGCACGGTGGGCACCATCTTCCTGGAGCGCGTGACCGACATCGTGGTCATCTTCGCCCTTGCCCTGGCAGCCGGCTTCTGGAGCTTCAGGAACCGGAACCGGCCGGAGGTGGACCTGCTGTTCCTGGCCGGCTTCATCGTCGCCAGCCTGCTGGTGATCTTCCTGGTGGTGCTGCGCTTCCAGGGACGTCGCGTGACCAAGTACCTGCCGGGGCAGGTCGCCGATCTCTGGGAGCGATTCCACGAGGGCAGCACCGCTGCCATGCGTCCGATGCTGCTGCTGCAGGTGGCGGCCATCACCGCCGCCGTATGGACGCTGGAGGGCGTGCGCGTGTACTTCGTGATCCGCTCCCTGGACCTGACCGCCTTCGATCTGCCCGCGCTCAACCTGGGCATCAGCTCATCGATCTTCGTCGCCCTGGCCGCGTCACTGCTCACGGTCGTCCCGCTCACCCCCGCGGGCATCGGCTTCGTGCAGGCCGGCATCGTGGGCGTCCTGTACCTGTACGGCGTCTCGACGGAGGCGGCCACGGCGGTTGCCATCACCGATTTCGTGCTCAGCACGCTCAGCGTGATCGTGATCGGTGGAATCCTGTACGCCACCTCCGGCATGGTTCGACGCGCCCACGGGGCCGCCACGCCTCAGTCATCACCGCGCTCGTCTCCCACCTGAGCAGCGAACCCGCAAACCACCTCTGCATCGGTACCTTTGGGTCATTGGCGACCCTCTGACGGGCTGCGATTCTGCGGTTGCTCGGACGCACCACCGGAGCTCCATTTCGGTGGGCGGCCGCCGCACGGAATAGAGCCGCATGACCCTGCAGTCTCCGCGGTCCTTCAACAGCTGGCTGCGTGGCCAGCTGAAGGAAAAGAAGATGAGTCAGCGCCAGCTGGCGCTGCAGTCCGGGGTCGACCACTCGACCATCTCGAGGCTGATCAAGGGGGATCGCATGCCTTCGCTGGGCACCGCCACCAAGCTGGCGCGCGGGCTGCGGGAGATCCACGACGAGGCCGAGGGACCGGCCTATTTCGCCAGCCTGTCGGGGCGGCAGCAGCTGCCCACCGCCCGCGTCGAGTACGCCCTGCGCGGAGACGAGGTGCTGACCGAGAGCGACGTCCGCGAGCTGATGCAGGCCTATATCAGCGTCCGCAACCGGCGGCAGCGCGGCAACGGATCGCCCGGCGCGCCAAACGGCAATGGCCCCAGCGGAGCCGATGACTTCAAGGTGGCCGGCGCCCACAACTCCTAACCAGCCGTAGGCCCGGTCCCCCTGCGGGTCGAGCGGCGGGTCAGCCGAAAGGCCTTCGGTGGCAGCTCTGGCAGTGTCCGCTCGCCGGTGAACAGCAGCAGGGCACGACGGATGTTGACGGCGTCATAGCCCTCATCGACCCCCGGCGTCTCCAGCAGGAAGGCCGTCCGTGCAGCCAGCCGCGGGTCGCGCAGGAAGGCTGCCAATCCCTCTGGACCGATGCGTCCGCCACCCAGGTGCTCGTGGCGGTCAGTGCGCGAGCCGAGCTCTGAGCGCGAGTCGTTGAGGTGCACCAAAGCAAGCCGATCAAGGCCGATGAGCTGGTCGAATCGGTCCAGCACTCCCAGCGCTTGGTCCGCGCGCGAGATGTCGTATCCGGCGCCCCACAGGTGGGCGGTGTCCAGGCAGAAGGCCAACCGGTCCCTGCTGCCAGCCGCCACCCTGCCCAGGATGGCCGCGAGGTCCTCCAGCCGGGAGCCGAGGTTGTCGCCGCCCCCCGAGGAGTTCTCCAGCACGAGAGTCACGCTTTCCGGCGACTCAGCCAGCACGGCGTTCACGTTCTCTGCAATCCGCTCCAGCCCCGCCTCCCGCCCGCCGCCACGGTGCGAGCCGATGTGGGTGTTCACCAGCCGCGAGCCGTAGTCCGGCGCTCGGTGCAGCTCGCGGGCGAGGCCGCTGCGACTCTGCGAGGCGAACGGCTCGGCACTGCCGGCGAGGTTGATGAGGTAGCTGGCGTGAATGACGATCGGCGCGATGTCGTTCTGCCGGACGTAGGCGATGAAGTCCGGCGCCCTCGGCGGTGGCTCGGTCCGGCGTCGCCAGGCGGTTGGGTTGTCGCTGAAGATCTGGAGCGTCGTGGCGCCGATCTGGCGAGCGCGTCTGGCCGCCGGCATCAGCCCGCGCTGGACGCTCAGGTGGATGCCCACCCGCGGCGCGTTCGGCGGCCAGCTCAACAGACGGCGCGGTTCTGGCCGTGCTAGCGTGCGGCCGATGCCCATAGAACCTGAGCCGTCACCAGGACGAGGCACCGATCTTCTGACGATCGGTTTGCTGGTCTTCTTCGTCTCCCTGCTGGTGATCGTCGCCGCGCTGCTGACGCTGCCCGCGATCGTCGGCTGATCAGCGGGCTCCCCCGACCACCGGTTCGATCAGTCCGTACGTGCCATCCCGCCGCGCGTAGACCACGCAGATCCGGTCGTTCTCCGCGTTGAGGAATACGAAGAAGGCGTGACCCAGCTCGCCCATCTGGGTGATCGCATCCTCCTCGAACATCGGGACCATATCGAAGCGCTTGATGCGGACGACCGTTGGCGACGGCTGCGGCTCGACCTCATCGTCGCTCGCCAGGCTGCCGAGCGCCTCGCGCGCCAGCACGGCCGTGGCCTCGTCATGCTCCCGCTCACGCACGCTCCGGATCCTCGTCTTCGAGCGCACCACCTGGCGCTCGAGCTTGTCCAGCAGCGCGTCGATGGCCGCCAGCGGCGTCGGGCCGGAGGAGACCGAGCGCACGATGCTGCCATTGGTGTGCAGCGTCACCTCCGCGACGTGTGACGAGGCGCTGGCGTGCGAGGCATGGGCGATGACCTCCACCGTCGCCTCAGCGTCCGGGTGGGCCACCCGGTCCAGCCGCCGCAGCTTGCGGTCGATCTGGGATCGGTCCCGCTCACTGAGCTCCAGGTTTCGTGCTTTGACCGTGGTCTTCACGAGCCTGCCCCTCGCTGCGGTGAAGGGCTACGGTAGCACCGCCGGTCACACCTCGCGGGCCAGCGC
>CBFGSY010000088.1:0-9392 GCA_965651545.1 uncultured bacterium
CGCGCCGCGCTGCGGACATTCGGGCGAAGCTTCTACGACAGGCCGATCGACGACTGGGGCCGGGAGGCCGAGCCGCGCGACGAGCTCGGGCATCCGCTGCCTCGCGATGAGTGGCCGCAGCTCCGGGCGCGCCACGGGGCGTTTCGGCGGCGGATCCTGGTGCGCCTGCCGATGAGCGGCCGCGAGCTGTTGACCGACATCGAGGGGACGCCGCTGCCAGGCGGCGGCTGCGTGCTGCTCCTGCGCGACGTCGGACAGGAGGTGGACGAGCGGCGCCGCCTCTCGCGTTTCGCGAGCTTCGTGGCCCATGAGCTGCGCAATCCGCTTGCCGTCGCCAAGGCGCGGATCGAGCTCGCCAATCGCGAGGCACCCGGCTCCACGCGCAGGATTGCCCACGGCCAGCGGGCGCAGGAATCGGTCGACGCGGCCATCAGCATCCTGGAGCGGCTGGAGCTCTTCTCGCGGGCCGAGGCGGGGAGGCTGGAGGCCGCAGCCGAGCCGTTCGACCTGCGAGAAGCGGTCGATGCGAGCATCGAGCAGCTGCGGGGCCGAGGAAGCGACCGGGAGGTACAGGTCACGATCGAAGGCGAGCCGATGGTCACCGGCGATCGTCAGCTGTCGGAGCAGGCGCTCACGAACCTGCTCACCAATGCCGATCGCTACTCGGTGCCGGAGATGCCGATTGAGATCGAGATCGATGGCGGCGAGGTTCCCGCGCTGCGCGTGCGTGACGCCGGGCCGGGAATCCCGGACGACATGGGCGACGTCCTCTTCCGCGACCGTGTCGGCTCGGGACGCGGCCTGGGCATCGGCCTGTTCGTGGTCCACGCCGCGATGGAGGCCCAGGGCGGATCGGTCCAGCTGGAGGAACGGCGCCCGCGAGCCGTCTTCGTCCTGCGTTGGCCGGGGCGCGCCGGATCGGGAGAGTGAGTCCGGGCAGCCCGCGCCCCACTGACCTGCTGCGCCTTCGCGATGCCGTGGCTCCCTATCCGGCCGAGGCCTCCGACGAGCAGATGGCAAAGGAGCTGGGCATCCCCCTGGGACAGCTGGTCCGCTTCGACATGAACACGCTCGGTGGCGGACCGCTGCCAGCGGTGGTCGAGGCACTGGCGGCCTATGACTCGGGGCGGGTGGTCGAGTACGGCGATCAGGCATACGTCCGCCTGCGAGCAGCCCTCGAAGGCGCCACCGGTGCGCCCGCGCACCGGATCATCCCCGGCGCGGGAGCCGATGAGCTCATCCGGCTGCTGACGACCATGACCGCCGGCGTCAGCGACGCGGTGGTGATCCCCACGCCGACATTCGCCATGTTCGCGGTCGAGGCGCGGCTGGCCGGCGCACGGGTGGTCGAGGTTCCGCGATCAGACCCGGGGGAGCGGCAGCCGGTCGAGGCGATCCGGCGAGTTGCGGAGGCAGAAGCGGCGCGGCTCGTCTGGCTCTGCTCGCCGAACAACCCGACGGGCGATCGCTACGAGACCGACGAGATCGCCTGGCTGGCCGATGGGCTGGAGGCGATGATCGCCGTCGACTGCGTGTACCAGGAGATCGGCGAAGTTGGCGCCGGGCTGCCGCCCGAATCATGGAGCCTCCTGCCGCTGCAGGATCGGCTGCCAAACGTGCTCATCCTGCGCTCGCTGGCGAAGGCGTATGGCCTGGCGGGCGCCCGGGTGGGCTACCTGACGGTAGCCGATGCGCTGGCGGGCCGGTTCGATGCGGCGCGCCTCCCGTTGGCGATCGGCGGGCCATCCGAGGCGGCGGCGCTTGGCGCCCTGTCCGATCTGCCGGCAGCACACCGCCGATTGGACGAGATCGTGGCCGAGCGCTCGCGCCTGTCGGGGGCTTTCAGCGGGCTCGGCTGGCGAGTGCTGCCGTCGCACGCCAACTTCCTGCTGGCTCGCCCGCCCGACGCGGCGGCCACCGCCGCAGCGCTGCTCCGGGTTGGACTCGTGGTGCGGAGCTACCAGTCCGGCCCACTGGTCGACTGGCTGCGGGTCACCGTTCGCGCCCCGGCCGAGAACGATCGGCTGCTCCAGGCGCTGGGCGCCTAGTCGACCTGGGCGACCTCCACCGCAGCAGCGAGGTCGGTTGCCTCCAGCTCCGAGCGGATCTTCGCCGCGTCGCCAACGGCCAGCATCAGGAACTGGTCCGGCTGCAGCAGGTCGCGCGCCGCCGAGAGGACGTCATCGGTCCCAACCGCCTCCAGGTGTTGGCGATAGGTCTGCCAGTAGTCGTCGGGCAGCTCGTAGACGGCGACCGGCTCGATGGCCATGGCGACGCCCCCGGTCGTCTCGAAGCGGAGCGGAAAGACGCCGACCAGGAAGTCACGGGTCTCCAGCAGCTCCGCCTCGTCGGGGGCCTGCTCACGGATCCGGGTCAGGATGTCGACGATCTCGCGCATCGCATCGGCGGTCACCTCCGTCTGGACGGCGGTATTGGCGGTGAATGGCCCGGCAGCCCGGCGCGGATCGAATCCCGCCCGCGCGCCGTAGGTGTAGCCAAGCTCCTCGCGCAGGCGCCGGTTGAGGCGCGAGCCGAAGGTCCCACCCACCAACGCGCCGAGCACCAGGGCAGGGAAGTAGCGCTTCGAGCGACGGTCGATGCCGGGGTGGCCCACGCGCAGCTCGCTCTGCACCGATTCGGGGCGATCGATGATGACGATGCGGCGCCCGCCGACGGCACTCGACTCGAAGGACCGATGTCCAGGTCCGCCGCCGGACCAGTCGCCGAGGTGGCGCTCAGCCGCCGCCAGCACGGCATCGGGATCAACCGGGCCGGCGACGATGAGATTTGCCGTGCCCGCCCCCCAGTGCGTGGCATGGTGTGCCCGGACGTCCTGCACGCTGAGGCCGCCGACGCTCTCCGGGGTGCCCGCCGAGAGGCGACGGTAGGGCGTCGTCTCGTCGAACACGTGCTGCAGGAACATCTCGTCCGCCAGGCGGCCGGGGTCGGCGCGCGCCTGCAGGATGTCCGCCAGGCGTTCCGCCTTGAGCCGCTCGAATTCGCCCGGATCGAGGCGCGGCTCGCGGACCATCTCGGACAGCAGCGCCAACCCGGCATCGGTGTGCTCGGGCAGCGCCTGGAAGGCAGCCCGCGCCGAGTCCCAGCTGGATTCGCCGCTCACCTCGATGCCCAAGCGCTCGGTGGCCTCCGCGAAGGCGGATGCGTCCAGGCGCCGCGTGCCGGTGACCAGCAGCTGCGCGGTCAGGGCGGCGACGCCGGCATGCGCTTCGTCCTCGGCGGCAGCCCCGCCATCGACCAGCAGGTGCACGTTGACCACGGCCGCGCTCGGCAGCGGCACGACCCAGACCGACATCCCGTTCGATAGGCGGCTGCGCACGAAGTCCGGGAAGTGGTACGGCCGCGGCGCGCCCGGGGTCGGGCGGCGCGGGTTGGTGGCGGCGGTCATCTAGGCTGCCGCCTCGCTGTCGGCGGGCGCTTCGGCGGGCAGGTAGGTCAGCACGAGCCGATTCTCGCGCGTCAGCGTCTGGCGCATCGCCTCCCGCACGCGAGCCGCATCGACCGTCACGTAGCGATGAACCTCGGTCTGGATGCGCTCAGGCTCGTCGAACAGGCAGGCGTACATGGAGAGGCGGTCGGCTCGTTCCGAGATGCGTTCGAGCGATGACTCGACCGCGGAGGCGTGCAGGTTGCGCACCCGATCCAGCTCCTCCTCGCCGGCAAGCGTGTCGGCCAGCTGCTCGATCTCGGAGGTGAGGGCCGCCTCCAGCTGGTCGTGGCTGATCCCCGGCCGGGCGGTCGCCCACATCGTGAACATCGAGGCGCCACCGACGACGGGGAACGGAAAGACGGTCACGTCCTGGGCGAGCTGCCGCTCGCGGATCAGGCTCCGGTAGAGGCGCGAGGCGCGCCCGGTGCCGAGCAGGTCCGAGGCGACGGAGAGGTCCTCGAAGGCATCGGTCCCGAAGACTGGCATCCGGAAGGCGAAGTACACCCTCGGGAGGGGCACTCGGTCGGGTACGAGCTCACGGATCTCACCGCCCAGCGTCGGCGCCACGGTCATGTCCGGCGCTGGCGGGAGGTTGGGGTTGGCAGGGATCGAGCCAAAATGGTGCTCGATCATCTCCATGGCGGCGGTCGCCTCGAAGTCACCGGCCACCGTGAGGACGGCGTTGTTCGGCGCGTAATAGGTGGCGAAGAACTCGCCGACGTCCTCCAAGCTGGCGGCGTCCAGGTCCTCCATGGAGCCGATGGTGGAGTGGTGGTAGCTGTGCTCCTCGGGAAACAGCTTCTCCTGGATGCGCTCGTCCCAGGTGCCGTACGGCTGGTTGTCGACCGACCAGCGGCGCTCGTTCTTCACCACGTCGCGCTGGTTGTCCAGCTTCTCCTGGGTCATGGCCGGCAGCAGGCTGGCCAGCCGATCGGACTCGAGCCAGAGGCCCAGCTCCAGCTCGTGGCTCGGCAGCGTCTCGAAATAATTGGTCCGGTCAAGCCAGGTCGACGCGTTCAGCGTCCCGCCGGCGGCCTGGATGAGAGCGAAATGCTCGCCCTTGGCCACGTGCTCCGAGCCCTGGAACATCATGTGCTCGAACAGGTGTGCGAAGCCCGTCCGCCCCGCCTTCTCGTGCTTGCTGCCGACGTCGTACCACAGGTTGACGGCCACGATCGGCGCGCTGTCGTCGCGCGACAGGATGACCCGCAGGCCGTTGGCCAGCTGGTGTCGCTCGATCGAAACCTCGGGCAAAGGCGCGTTCCTCCGACGATGGCCCGGACGGGGTTCGAAGGCTACCACGGCCCTGCCCGCGTCTCTTCGGCGTGTTGGCACGGGCATTGCCGGAAGGCAGATCGTGCCTGACTACCGAACCATCCGATGAGGATCGCGCAGGTCGCACCTCTGGCGGAGAGCGTGCCGCCCCAGCTGTACGGCGGGACCGAGCGGATCGTCTCCTATCTCACCGAGGAGCTGGTTCGCCAGGGACACGACGTGACGTTGTACGCGAGTGGCGACTCGGTGACGAGCGCCGAGCTGGTGGCCGTCACGCGGCGAGCCCTTCGGCTCGACCCGGACGTCGTCGATCCCCTGGCGCACACCATGGTCGTGATGGAGCGCCTGAACGCAGATGCGTCGCGCTTCGATGTCGTCCACTTCCACTTCGACCACGTGCAGTTCGCGTTCATGCGGCGCCTGCCGGTCCCCTCGGTGGCCACCATGCACGGCCGCATGGACCTCCCGGACCTGGCCGCCCTCTTCGCCGAGTACACGGACGTGCCGCTGGTCTCCATCTCCGATGCCCAGCGCGAGCCGCTGCCCGACCTGAACTGGGTTGCCACGGTGCCGCACGGCCTGCCGATGGATCCGATCCCCTGGTATCCCGAAGCGGGCAGCTACCTTGCGTTCCTGGGGCGCATCTCGCCGGAAAAGCGCGTGGACCACGCCATCGAGATCGCGCAGCGCGCCAACCTGCCACTGCGGGTCGCCGCCAAGGTCGATCCCGTCGACCGTGAGTACTTCGAGACGGTCATCAAGCCGCTGATCACCGGTGACGTCGAGTTCATCGGCGAGATCGGCGATGACGACAAGGACGAGTTCCTCGGTCATGCCGCCGCCGTGCTCTTCCCGATCGACTGGCCGGAGCCCTTCGGCCTGGTCATGATCGAGGCCGGGGCGCGCGGAACTCCGGTAGTGGCCTTCCGGCGTGGTTCGGTGCCCGAGGTCATCGAGCACGGGGTCACCGGCATGGTGGTAGAGGACGTCGACGAGGCAGTGGACGCCATCCCGGCAGCGATCGTCCTTCCGCGCGATCGCGTCCGCGAGGTCACCGAGCGGCGGTTCTCGGCCGCAAGGATGGCGGCCGACTATCTGGCCGTCTACGGCGAGCTGATCGGCGACAGTACGCCGCGCCATGGCAGACTGAAGACCATGGAGTCGACCCACGGCTGAGGAGCGGCCGCTGCAGCTCGCCGAGCGCACCGACGTCGACGGGCCGACCTACGAGATCCAGGCCGGCGCCGAGCTGGCGGACACCTATGACCAGGTCCTCAAGCATGGCGAATCGTTCGCCGTCTTCGACCGGCACGGTGACATCCGGCCGGAGGGGCTCGGCGAGGAGGGCATCTACCACCGCGGGACGCGACATCTCTCTGGCCTGATCCTGAGGCTCGCAGGCCAGCGTCCGCTGCTGCTGGGATCCACGACCCGGCGCGACAATGCGCGCCTCGCGTTCGACCTGACCAACACGGACCTGGGTCGCGGAGCGCGTGGCCTGGCCCACAGCTCGGTGCACCTATCGCGGACCAAGGTCCTGAGCGAGGGTGAGTATCGAGAGCGGCTCGTTCTGCGCAGCTTCGTCCGCCGGCCGCTGCGGCTGGCGTTGTCAATCCGGTTCCAGGCAGACTTCGCCGACCTGTTCGAGGTGCGCGGCGTGCGGCGTCAGGCGCATGGGCGGCGGCTGAAGCCGTTCGTCAGCGGCAGTGGCGTCGTGCTGCGCTACGCGGGCCTCGACGGCGTCATCCGTCGAACCCGCCTGACCCTCACGCCGGCGCCCGAGCACATCGACGAGGGCGAGGCGACCTTCATGCTCGAGCTGGGCGTCCGACGGGCGGTCACCATCGACCTTGCCGTCAGCTGCGAGACGGGTGCCAACCGGCGGACATCCGTCCCTGGATTCGACGCGGTCGCCGAGCGGAGCAGCTCCCACCTCGCCGGGATCCTGCGCGATGGAGCCCAGCTCGGCAGCTCACATGCCCTGTTCAACGAATGGGTTGACCGCAGCGCGGCGGACCTGGCGATGCTCACCTCGCGCACTCGGCATGGCATCTACCCCTACGCCGGGGTCCCGTGGTTCAGCACGGTCTTCGGGCGCGACGGGATCATCACGGCCCTGCAGACGCTGTGGGTCACGCCGCAGCTTGCGCGCGGCGTCCTCGCCCACCTCGCCATGAACCAGGCCGATCGGTCCGACCCCACCGCTGATGCCGAGCCCGGCAAGATCCTGCACGAGGTCCGTCATGGGGAGATGGCGGCCCTCGGCGAGGTGCCGTTCGCTCGCTACTACGGCAGCCATGACGCCACGCCGCTGTTCGTGATGCTGGCCGCGGCTTACTACCGGCAGACCAACGACACGGAGGCGGTGGTCGCGCTGTGGCCACACGTGGAGCGGGCGCTGGCCTGGATCGACACCCACGGCGACCTGGACGGCGACGGGTTCATGGAGTACGCGCGCACCAACGAGCGCGGGCTGCTCCAGCAGGGCTGGAAGGATTCACACGATTCGATCTTCCACGCGAACGGGTCCATGGCTGCCGGACCGATCGCCACCTGCGAGCTGCAGGGCTACGCGTATGCCGCTCGAGTCGGCGCCGCCGAGCTCGCCGAGCACCTGGGACATGCCGAGCGGGCGGACCAGCTGCGCAGCGGCGCGGCGGACCTCCGCCAGGAGTTTGACCGCGCCTTCTGGGACGAGGAGCTGGGGACATACGCGCTGGCGCTGGACGGCGAGAAGCGAGCGTGCCGGGTCAGAGCTTCGAACGCTGGCCACGCCCTTTTGAGCGGCATCGTTCTGCCAGAGCGCGCCGACCGGTTGGTAGCGACGCTGATGTCCGATGCCTCGTACTCGGGTTGGGGCGTGCGCACGGTCGCGGCCGGTGAGGCACTGTACAACCCGATCTCGTACCACAACGGATCGGTCTGGCCGCACGACAATGCGATCGTCGCGCTGGGAATGGCGCGCTACGGGCATCCCGAGGCAGCCGCCCGGATCCTGTCGGGCCTCTTCGAGGCTAGCCGGCATTTCGACCTGGCCCGTCTGCCGGAGCTGTTCTGCGGCTTCACCCGCCAACCCGGTGCAGGCGCCACTCGGTATCCCATCGCCTGCTCGCCGCAGGCCTGGGCAGCGGGATCGGTATTCATGCTGCTGCAGGCCTCGCTCGGCCTGGAGATCGACGCGCCGGCGCGCCAGGTGCGTTTCCGCCATTCGCACCTGCCAGAGCTGCTTGAGACGGTCTACGTCCGCGGCCTGCGGGTCGGAGATGCCTCGCTCGACCTGGCCATCGAGCGGCAGCCGGTGGGTGTCGGCGTGCGGGTGCTGGGGCGGAACGGCGACGTGGAGGTGATCGGCCTCAGCTAGCCCCGGTCGACCGGGGGCTCAGGGACCTCGCCGGTGGGGCTATGCCGGGTGGAGCAGGTAGCCGAGGGCGAAGGCGAGGACCATCATCGCAACGACGACGGTCAGAACGCGAGGGCCAAAGATCCAGGTCTTGGCGAGATGCGTGAACATGCGCGACACCCTAGACCAGAAGTACCAGCGCGCCTAGTACCTCCGGAGCGCGGTCTGCGGGCGTGGGGTGAGGTTCGGTCGAGATCTGGGGTGTCCGGACGTTGCGCACACACAACGCAATATCTTGCCGGCACACCGCCGCCACGTCGGGCCAGGCTCGAGGCGGTATCGTGAGGCACTGGAGGGCGGACGTGCTCGAGGTGATGGACGTTCAGGTCGAGGGCGTGCACGCGCCGGTGCTCGTCGGCGGACCACAAGGGGCGGATGCAGCCGCAGTCTTTGTCCACGGCAACGGCGGGTCAGGGCAGGACTGGAACGCACTTCTGGAGTCAGTATGTTCCTTCGCCCGCTGCGTAGCGCCCGACATGCCGGGCTACGGTAGCGCGGACAAGCCGCGGGACTTTGACTATACGGTCGAGGGATTCGGTCGTTACCTCGGCGGCGTGCTGGATCAGCTGGCGATTCGACACGCACACCTCGTGCTGCACGATCTCGGCGGGCCATGGGGGTTGAACTGGGCTGCAAAGCATGCGACTGCGGTCGCCAGCCTTGCATTGGTCGGAATCGGCGCTCTGCCTGGCTACGAGTGGCACGCCTTCGCCCGGATGTTCCGCACGCGTGGCCTGGGGGAAATGCTCCTCATGCTTACGAGACGGCGGGCCGTCGCGTGGACGTTGCGCCGTGGTAGTCGTGGCGAACTGCCGCACGCATACGTTGATGCGATGGCGGACAGTTTTCGGGACCCTGGCACGCGACGCGCCATGCTGCGGTTCTATCGTGCGACGCCGGATCTCGGCGCGGTCACCGTCCGTGACGCCGCGGCGCTGCGCGAGGTCAATCCGCCGACACTGGTCATCTGGGGAGGGGGCGACCCATATGTCCCGGCGCGTTTCGCTCCCGTCCAGCGCCAGTACTTTCCTCGTGCGGAGATCGTTCTCCTTCCCACGAGCGGCCATTGGCCGTTTGTCGACGATCCCGACGGAGTCGCAAACGCGCTCGTTCCGTTCCTCAGGGCGCAGCTAAGCGAGTAAGACCTTCGCGCCACGTTGGCTGTTTCGACCTGTCGCGATGGGCCGTATTCGGCCGTTTCGTGCTCAAATCGTTGGTGAGCGGCCAGGGATTCGAACCCTGAACCTAGTGATTAAGAGTCACTTGCTC
>CBFGSY010000089.1:0-9305 GCA_965651545.1 uncultured bacterium
CGCGATCGACCTGCTCGAGCGTCTCGATGCGCGTCCCTCCGCCCGTGAAGTCCCACCACTGGCCTCTCGGATCAGGCCTCCGCTTCCCGTCGGCGACCCACACCGGGTGGAAACCATGGCCGGCGATCTGCTCGGCGTACCAGGCGGCGAGCTTCGTTGCCGGGTCGAGCCTGTCGACGTAGAGGACGACCGAGTTCGTCGGCTCCGGCGACCCCTTGACGGCCGCGATGCCCGCCCGCAGGCGGCGCCCGGCGACGCGGTAGAACACGCTCACTCCAAAACAAAAAACCGCCCCGGATCACATCCGGGACGGGAAGCTGCTTCCCGCGGTACCACCCGCGTTTGACCGATGCATCTCGGCCCACTCGTCGCGCCACGGGTCTTTTGGCCGATGGCGCCGCCTCCTGGTATCGGGTGGCGTACCCGGGAGGCGTTACCCACGGCCGTCGCCGCTTGGCGCCCCCGGCTCGGAAGGGATCGCCCGTCGTCCGGCCCCGCCCGCTCTCACCGTTCGGGCTCGCTGATGAGGACCGATCTCGACGCGGACGCTGTCTCCGTCATCGCCGCGATTCGATTTGTGCAGCGATGGTCGCAGCGGCGGGGCGCGGCGTCAACCGCGGTCAGCTGAGGAGGGCGCGGGCCACCAGCCCCAGGGCGAGAAGCGAGGTGATCGTCATCAGGCCCAGCAGGCGCGGGTACCAGGTGCGTGCCATCAGCCCCACCACGGCGCCCGCGGGGCCGGTCGCCAGCAGCGCCACGGCAACCGGCCGCAGCTCCGCGGCAGCGAGGTCGAGTCGACCGGTCAGGGAGGCCACGGCCCAGATGAGCGCCGCCGCCACGGCCGGCAGAATCGAGGCTCCGTACGCGACCAGCCGTTCGGTCGGGATCGCGCGCGTCCGGCGCGGCGCCACCCGAGCGGGCGCTGCAGGCTCGGCCTTTGCCCTGGCCGTTGCCTGGGCAAGCCACGCCGGGCGGCGCCAGCGCCCGCGCTGCCGCGGCCGCGCCGGCACCGCCGGCACGGGTGCCACCGGCTCGGCGGCGATGAAGTCGGCCATGCGAGCGGCGTCGGTCGCCGCCTGGCGCTCCTCCTCTGCCGCCCGCAGAGCGGCGGCGCGCTCCACCGCCAGGCGTTCCTCGAGCAGCGTCCGCTCGATGCCCGTCAGCATCCGCGGCGCCCTGGCGGCGGCCGCCGGCTCGGCATCCGCCGGTGGGTGCTGCTCCGCGCCGATCGGCGGCGTGCGCGGGATTGGCTCCGCGTGGACGAAAGCCCTGGCGCGCTCGGCCACCTCGTCGAGCCGTTGCTGGATTCGTGCCGCGGCGGCCAGCGCGTTCAGCAGGTGCTGCTCGGAGGCGGGCGCCACGCCCAGGCGCCCCTTGTCGGTGGGGACGAGGATCAGGGTCGCGGTATTGGCCAGCCGGACCAGCTCGATCTGCTCGTCACGTCGCAGGCGTGCCCGGCCGAAGCCCCAGCCCATGGCCCCGAGGCGCGGACGCAATCGGGCCGCCTCCGGCCCACGCAGCGCGATCCGGGTGACCGGCCCGCGGACGAGGGTGTAGCGCCGCTCGCCGCCCAGCCATCGAACCCGCAGCGTGGCGATCTCGACGTCCATGCGGACGGTGAGCAGCTTGACCGCCAGCGCGAGGCTCATGATCACCGCCACCAGCCCGGCGGCGACCAGCCCGATGCCCCTCAGTTCGCCAAGGACAAGGCCGCCAGCCACTGCCACGCCGCCGGCCAGTAGGACGATCAGCGGCGCCGCCAGCAGCCTGCCCGTTGATCGCGCGAGCGGGATGGGTGCGATGGGGACGGTGCTGCCGGCCATCGGCTCCTCAGGCCTTCTCGGTGACCTTGTACTCGAGGTAGCGCCCGGTCAGCAGGCGGGTCTGTGCGTCCAGCGCCGGCAGGTTGCTGAAGAAGACCCCCACGAATGGCAGCCCCACCCACTGGATATAGCTCAGCACGCGGCTGATCGGCCCCCATTCGGGCGGCCGTGGCGGCACGATCCGGTGCTCAACCCAGATGAGCACCGCCAGCGCCACCAGGCCGATGGAGAGCATGGTCGACGCGTACAGCGGCAGGTTCTGGCCGAGCGTCGTCTGCGCGAAGGCCGGGTTGAGGACCAGCGGCACGGTGGCGCCGAACATGATCACGAACGGTGCGATCGCCCAGTTGATGTGCTCGCCGAACAGGTTGAGGATTCGCCAGATCCGCGACCAGAGCGAGATCTCCGAGTGGCGGAACGCGTTCTGGATGACGTAGGGGATGTCGGTCACCCCCCATGCCCAGCGACGGGCCTGCAGGTACTGGCCGGCCATCGAGCGCCAGTAGGTTCGCGCCCGCACCGCATCGCCGTAGATCGGGATGAAGAGCGGTACTGCCCGGAATCGATCGCCGTAGGTGAAGAAGCTCTTCCAGTAGAAGCGGCTGTCCTCCGGAATGGCGTCGGTGGCCCAGTAGCCGACCTCGTGCACCAGTTGCAGGGTGGTCGAGTAGGAGCCGAAGCTCTGCAGCTTCTCCGGCAGCACGCTGCGCCACATCTGCAGCTGGGTCAGCACCGCGGCGAACAGCCGCACCAGCATCGGTGCCTGCCAGATGTTGTTGTGGAAGTACGGGATCGGCTGGTAGAGCTGGGTCTCGCGGTTCGGATCGGTCAGATGCACCCAGGTCAGGTAGCTGAAGTACTGCGGATGGACCCGATAGTCGGCATCCAGGTCGGTGACCAGGATGCGTCGCGGATCCATGTCACGCTCGCGCACCAGCAGCCGATACAGGTAGCGCCCGCCCCAGGCCATGGCGCTGCTCTTGCCGACCACGATCCCCGGCTCCAGGGGATCGAGGATGTGGATGAAGTCGGCGAAGTTGCCGCCGAACTCCTCGCGCAGAGCCGCGACGTTGGCCCGACCCTCGGTGTCCGTCTCGCGGGTGATGATCGCGCAGATCTTCCGGTCACGAGGCCACTCGGCGGCCGCCAGCGCCCGGACCGTCTCACGCAGCTTCTCGAGCGGCTCGGTGTAGGTTGGGATCAATGCCAGGTGCGTGTACTCGCGCCAGTCCGGCGGCGGATCGGACAGTCCCTCCACCGCATCCAGGTCGGCGAGCTCTCGCTCCACCGCGGCCCGCTCGATGGCGAAGTCCCGGCCGGGCGTGGCCACCACTCCCAGCGCCCCACGCGGCCGCTTCGACAGCCCGGCCAGCCGCCGCAGCAGCGTCTCGCGGCGCCCGGAGGGGTCGTCAAGCGCCGCCAGGCGCAGGCGCCAGTCCTGCGAGAGCACCGAGCGAATGCGCCGATAGGCGACGATCACCGCCCCCGCGAACCAGAGCGCCCGGCAGAGCCAGTAGAAGTCGAAGCTGAGGACGAAGTAGGCGACCAGCCACGGGTAGCTGAAGCTCAGCCAGATCGGGCCCACGATGATCGCCCAGCTGACGAAGCCGGGCACCATCTCCAGCAGGCGCTGGAACAGCCGATGTCGATCCTGGTCCTGCGGCTCGGACATGTACCCTCGTCCGGGTCGCTGCGGCGCCTCCGGCGGCGGGCCGACCCGCTTACGTCAATAGACCGGCGTCAGCCAGTCACGGTAAGCATCGTCCCGTCCGCGCACCGCGTCAAAGTAGAGATCGTGCATCTGGCGCGTGATCGGCCCCGGCCGGCCGCCGGCGATCGGCCGCCGGTCGATCTCGACCACGGGTGAGATCTGCGCACCAGTGCCGCAGAGGAAGACCTCATCGGAGGCGTAGAGCTCGGTGCGATCGATCTGCCGCTCCTCGACGGGCATCTCCAGCCGCTCCCGGGCCATGGCCATCAGGCGACGGCGGGTAATGCCCTCCAGGATGTTGTCGGTGACCGGCGGCGTGATCAGCCTGCCACTCTTGACGATGAACAGGTTCTCGGCGCTGCCCTCCGAAACGTGCCCGTCCTGGGTCAGCACGATCGCCTCGTCGTAGCCGTTCAGCTGCGCCTCCGACTTGGCCAGTGCACCGTTGACATAGGCGCCGGTGATCTTGCCGCGCGCCGGGATGGCGTTGTCATCGGTCCTGCGCCAGGTGGAGACCTGGGCGCGGATGCCGCCCTCTGTATCGATGTACTGGCCGAACGGAATGCCGAAGATCACGACATCGGCGTCCAGGTTGTGCAGCCGGACGCCGATGGTCTCGCTCGACTTGTAGACGAGGGGGCGGATGTAGACGTCCTCCCGCAGCCCGTCGCGCCGGAGCACCTCGATGGTGCGCGCCGCGAGCTGCTCGGCCGTGTACGGCACCTCCATCATGAGGAACCGGGCGGAGGACTTGAGGCGCTCGTAGTGCTGGACGATGTCCAGCGCCCAGAGCTGGCCCTGGTCGGCATTCCAGTAGGCACGGATTCCTTCAAATACAGCGGTCCCGTAGTTGAAGGCGTGGGTCATGACGCTGATGCGGGCGTCGCGCAACGGCACGATCTCGCCTCGGAAGAAGGCCCACAGCTCGGCGGTCCTGTCGTCGGCAGCCGTGGCGGTCGGAGTTCCCTGCTTAAGCACGAATGTCTCCCTGTGCGCTCCCGCACCGTACACCTCGCCGGTCCGTCCGGCGGGGGCAGTATACGCGCGCCACAGCCCAAGACGGACTATCGCCGGCCGCGGTTGCGGAATCCGTGGCTAATGCCCCCCTGCGCCCGTCCCGAGGGGCGTGAAGAGGGCCAGATAGACGTACAACAGGTACAACGGACCACCGATCAGCAAAGTCCATGCCGATAGGCTCCCGCGCCGCACCATCGTCCCGAAGATGAGCAGCGTGGAGGCGAATGCCACGCCGGCGGACGCGAAGTGGATCAACGTCTCACCGGTCAACGTCCAGGTCGTGAAGAGCAGCCCGAGCACCGTCGGCAGGCAGCTCTGGAAGACCATGGCGCCGGTGATGTTGCCCATCGCCAGCGTGTCCTTGCCCGTTCGAACCCAGAGGACGCTGTTGAACTTCTCCGGCAGCTCCGTGGCGATCGGCGCGATGATCAGGGCCAGAACGGTGGGGTCAAGGCCGATCTGCTGCGACAGGTGCTCCACCGCTCCGACGAACACCTGGGCCCCAAGCACGATCAGGGCCAGCGCCACCAGCACCTGGCTGACGATGATCCGCATGCGCGGGTGAGCACCGTGGACCTCCCAGTCGTCGCGCTCGCCGGGCAGGATGTCGATGTCCAGCGTGTGCGGCCCGGCCATGCCGGGCAGCCGCGTGACGTGCAGCTGGTTGAGCTCCTCCGGGTCCCCCTCGTCGGCGGCGTCGCTGAAGTGCAGGCGGACGTAGATCGCGTAGAGCACGAACAGGGCGACTGCCACCGGCCAGCGGAGCCAGGACAGGTCATCGGGCAGGAAGGCGGTGCCGATGGCGATCGAGTAGCCGACCAGGAAGAAGACGACGTCCCGGCCGAGCACTCGCACGTTGACGCGCATGCTCGTCTCGCGCCGGCCGCGGCGGGCAAACGCCAGCACGGCGACGCCGGTCACGAACATGGCCAGCGTGGAGAGCATGAAGGGGGCGCCCAGGATCGCGCCCACGCCCACCGCGTGTGACGCTTCGACGTCGCCGCCGGTCAGCGCGGGGCCGAGGATGGCGATGACCGGGATGAGCGTCTCCGGCATGGCGGTCGCAACGGCCGCCAGCACGCTACCGACCGCTCCCTCCGCCAGGTTCAGCTTGTGCCCGAACCACTCGATCCCGTTGGTGAACAGCTCGGCGGCGATCAGGATGACCACCAGCGAGCCGATCAGGAGGACGATGTCCACCCGTCAGGTGATAGCTATGGACGCAGGTGCTGTGGCGCGTACGGCAGCAACGCCACCTGTCGCGCCCGCTTCAGGGCGACGGTCAGCATGCGCTGGTGTCGCGCACAGGTGCCGGTCTTGCGACGCGGCTCGATCTTTGCCCGCTCGGACAGGTATCGGCGGAGTCGGTTGACCTCCTTGTAGTCAATCGACTCGGCCTTGTCGACGCAGAAGTTGCAGACCTTGCGCCGGCGTCGGTCGCGGTAGTAGTCCGCCGACTCGCGGCGGGATCGTGCACTTGGCATTGAGCTTTCGGTTCCTCTCGATCAGAACGGGATGTCGTCGACGTCGATGCTCTCGGTGGTCTCCGCCTTCGGGGCGGTGGCCGCTCCGCGCGGGCGAGCCACCGGCGCGTCGCCCGCCTGGCCGCTGCCTGCCTCGCTGAAGCTTCCGCCGCTGTAGCCGCCCTCACCCGGGTCGCGGCGTTCCAGGGAGATCACGCGCGCGAACCGGATCTCCAACGAGGTCCGCTTCTGCCCGTCGTTGCCCTCGAACTCGCGGGGCCGCAGCTGGCCCTCGGCATAGACCTTGTGGCCCTTGCGCATGTTCTCGGCAGCGCGCTCCGCGGCCTGCTCCCACAGCTCGACCCGGAACCAGTGCGTCTCCTCCTGCCACTCGCCGTCCTGGCCGCGGAATCGGTCGTTGACGGCCACCCGCAGGTTGGCGACGGCCTTGCCGCTTGGCGTGTAGCGCAGCTCGGGGTCGGCACCCAGGTTGCCGATGATCATCATCTTGTTGAGCGTCATCGCTTGGCCTCCTCGTGGCGGGATCCGGCCTTAGACAGCCGCGTTCGCCTCCTCCGTCTGCTGCTCGTCATCGTTGACCGCGACGGCTTCGTCATCAGCGTTATCCGCCTCCGCCTCATCGGCTGTCTCGGCCTCATCGGCGTCGGCCTCATCGGCCTCAGCCTCATCCGCGAAGCCATCCTGAGCGCTGGCCGGCACCGCTGCCGGCGGGATCTCCTCATCGACCGGGGTCCCGTGATCGACCAGCACCGTCACAAGGTGCCGGAGGATCTCCTCGCTGATCAGCAGCCCGCGCTCGATATTGCGGATCGCCGACGGCGCGATGTCGAAGTGGAGCAGGAAATAGCTCGCCTCGCGGAAGTGCTGGATGTCGTAGGCCATCCGCCGCTTGCCCCACGGCGAGACCTTGGTGAGCGTGCCGCCGGCATTGACGATGGCGCGGGTCACCTTCTCCACCGCCGACTGGAGCTTGTCGTCCTCCAGGTCTGGGCGGAACAGGAGCATGAGCTCGTATCGGCGCATAGACCGATCTCCTCCTCTCTATGGGCTTGCGACCTGAGCCGGCGGGCGCCGGCGGTGGCGGCAGAAAGGAGCCCAACTGACATGAATCTCGCCTCCACTCGCTGGAGGCGCAGCCGGAGTATAGCCCGATGCGCCCCGACCTGCCAGTTCAGGAAGCGGCCGTATACTCTCGTCCTCGTCCCCCGGCGAAGGACTGCATGCCCGCCAACCCGATCCTGATCTGCGCACCGTCCGACAGCCTTCGGACCGATCTGGAAGGCCAGCTCGGCGACGCCGGCTACACGACCACCAGCGTCACCACGCCGGCCGATGCGGTGGCCGCGCTGCGGGACAAGACGTACGACCTGGTGGTGGCCGAGGGACTGGCGGTCTCCGGCGCCATCGGTCGCATCCGGACGGCAGCCCCGGTGCCGACGCCGGTCCTGGTGATCGCCCCTGCGGGCGACGTGGAGGCGCGCATCGCCTTCCTGGAGGCCGGTGCCGATGACGTCGTCACGTCGGGCTTCGCGCGGCACGAGCTGGAGGCGAAGGTCGAGGCGCTTCTCATCCGCGCCGGTCGCGTCACGCCCGAAGCCGCTCGAACGGACGTTGCCGGCGAGATCGCCACCTTCTTCTCGCCGAAGGGTGGCGTGGGCACGACGACCCTGGCGGTCAATGCCTCGGTCCTGCTGGCCGGCGGCATGCCCGGCAGCGGCCCGGGGGCGCGCGTGCTGCTGGTCGACATGGACCTGCAGTTCGGCCAGGTGGCGACCCACCTTAACCTGCAGCCGCGCTTCGACATCGCCGGTCTGGCGGGCGACGACCCCGCGCTCTCCGACCAGGAGCTGGCAATGAGCTACCTGACCCAGCACTCCTCCGGCGTGCAGGTGCTGGCAGCTCCCGCCCATCCCGACGCCGATTTCCGCGTCTCCGTCGACCAGCTGGAGCGGATGCTCGCCACCCTGCGGCCGCGCTTCGACGTGGTGATCGTCGACTGCGGCTCGCGCCTTGACCCGAGGTCGCTCTGGATGCTCGAGCAGGCCTCGACCCACGTCTTCGTCATCTTCCCGGAGATCGCGGCGCTGCGGGCAACCAGCGTCCTGCTCGGCTTCCTGGCGGAGACGGCCACGCTGCGCGCCAGGACGCATTTCGTGGTCAACCACATCTTCCCCAAGGAGCTGCTGAAGACCCGCGACATCGAGAACCTGCTCCGCTCCAAGCCCGCCGCCGAGATCCCCTACACCGAGACGGAGATGATCCGAGCCGTGAACGAGGGGGTGCCGGTGGTCACCAGTCGACCCAGCTCACCGGTCTCGGCTGCGCTGCACACCATGGCGCAGGCGATCGTGGGCATCCAGGAGGAGTCTCGCGACGCCCGGCAGTCACAGCAGCGACGCCGCAGCATCTTCGCCCGCCGCTGAGACAGCCGCGCCGACCCCGTCGGTGGTGCCGGAGGAGGGATTCGAACCCCCACGTCCCTTACGGGACTGCCGGGTTTAAGCCGGCTGCGTCTACCGTTCCGCCACTCCGGCCCCTGCGGTCAGGGCGGGACCTGCGGCCAGTCTATAGCCGCGCTCGGCTGTAGATGAAGGTCCGTCCCGAAGCAGTGACGCGAACATAGAACGCCGCGAACTTCTTGAAGTACACCGATGGCACACCCACCGCCACGGCGCGCGGCCCATCGATCGTGCGACTGACCCGGATCGCCTTCCACCAGGTCAGCTGGAGGCCCTTGTCCGCAGTCCGTACGACTGCCGCCTGGTGGCTGCAATCGGCAACGGTGCATTTCGTGTAGGCGGCCCGGATGTTGTAAGAATCACCCTCGAGGCTCGGGTCGAAGGTGTTCGGACCGCCGACGAGCTGAGTGCCTTTCCAGATGCTGCCGTCCCGGCGCGCCCACCTGAGCGTAGCGTGCGGTTGCCCTTCGACAATCGACGTGAAACCCACGTACACGCTGGCGGACTCCACCGTGAGCGAGACCCGTCCACCGGTGGAGCTTCGGGAGAGGACGGTGGCCGAACCGAACGCCAACGTGTCATTCCCAGCGCGCTTTGCGTTGAGCGTGTGGTCGTTGGCCTGCCACGCCACATGGAGACGCCCATCCTCGTAATCGATGGCTGGATAACCCTCACGTGAACCGGCCCTGGCTGGATCGGGCTCATTCGTCGTATGGCCTACGAAGACCGATCCGCCAAAGCTGACGCCACCATTCCTGCTGCGTCGCACGTAGACGCCACCGCTCTGGGCATCGGTGTAGACGACCATCAC
>CBFGSY010000090.1:0-9015 GCA_965651545.1 uncultured bacterium
CTCTCGACGTCCTCGGCGATGATCAGCAACGGACGCCCGTCCTGCGCGACCTTCAGCTCAGCGCGCCGAGGTATCTGGCTCGCGCAGATCGATGCGCGTCCCATCGCCCGCGGCGGTGAGCACCAGGTCGAGCCCCTCGCCACTCGCCGTCGTGACGCGGATGACCGCAACCGCTCCTCCCGGCAGCAGCTCCTCGATCTTGAAGCCGGCCGCCGGCAGGGCGTCCACGAAGTACCGATACACCTGCGGGCCGATCACGGGGCTCATCCAACGGCCAAGCAGGCCGGGCTCATCGGGCGTCGGTTCGACCGGGGCCGAGCCGGGCATGACCGGGAAGCCCGCGGGCACGGCCATCGGCGCGGCCGCGCTGGCCGACGGCGAAGTGATCGCGGTTCCCGCGACGGAGCTGGTGCCGGTGGTGCCCGGCCCACTGCAGGCCGCCAACGCTGTAAGCAGCCCGAATGCTGCCAGGCGCCATCGGAGCATGTACTGACTCTCCTCCGCTACGGGTGTGGGGACACGAAGATCGGTACGTGGAAGCCGCCGAGCGCGTCGTGGTCGAACCAGGCGACGCCCTGCGCCAGCAGGTTGAACGTCTCGTCATGGCTGCCCGGCGGCGCGCCGCCACGGATGCCGAAGGTGAAGCGACCAACGTCGTCGGGCGCGACCTGGGTATCGACGCGCGTGGCCAACCAGGTGTCCTCCCAGTCGGATGCCGCGAACGGGCTGTCGTGGTGGGCCGGGGCCCAGGTTGCTAGCACGATGCGACCGGGCCAGATTCCGGGCCTCCATCGGCGGCCGCCCTTGTTCCGGAACTCGACCCAGTGGGTGATCGTCCGGAGCTGGCGGACGACGACGGTGTCGGTGTCGCTCTCGCGGACGTAGGCTGCCAGGAACGGCACGCGACCCGGCCAGGTCGTCCACACACGATGGAACATCGGGTCGCTGGTCAGCAGGTAGTTGCCCGACTCGACCAGCAGCTCGAAATGCAGGTGCGGTCCGAAGCAGTACCCGCTGCAGCCGGACAGGCCGACCTTCTGACCGTCGGCCACGTCCTCGTCGAATACGACCGCGATCCCGCCGTCGGCACGGCTGGCCAGGTGGTAGTACAGCGTGTGCCGGTCGTCACCCCGGTGACGCAGGCGCACGAAGTTGCCGAAGCTGCCGTACTGCTGCGTCCCATAGCCACCCTCGGTATCGGCCACCACGCCGTTCTTGGCGGCGGCGACGGGGCTGAACAGTCTCATCGGATAGTCGAGCCCGGTGTGGTTGTCGTAGACGCGCCCCGGATGCGGACTGGAGTCGTACCAGGTCCTCCCCGTGTAATCCAGCTGGATGCCCACCCGCGGGTCGCGATCGACGCCGTAGCTGAGGCTGACGCCCGGGTCGTAGAAGGGCAGCGTGTAGTCGTCGGTGGCCCGGACCTGACCGATACCCAGCAGCACGGTGGCGGACGTGGCCAGCATGAGGGCCTGCAGCCAGCGGGCTGGAGCGATGGCGGTGGCGCTCATTCGTCGCATCCCCCGGCGCACGTCGCGAATGCGGCCTGCCCGTCGAGGGCGGCAAGCGCTCGGCCACTACGGTCCAGCAGCGATACGCCGCCCGGCCGGTCGATCAGGAGCGCCGTCCCATCCGGGCCGAACCGCGGATGGGCGCCGGCGCCAATCTCGCGTGCCTGGCCGGCGGCCAGCTCGCGCATGTACACGAAGCCAGCCCGCTCCCATGCGATCGCAGCGCCGTCCGGCGCGATGCCCACGTTCACCGCGTCCGGCCCCAGGTTGGCGAGCAGCTCTCGCGGCCCGGGTGACTGCCCCCGCACAACGAGGGTGCCACCCGGTTGATGGACGACCACGGCCAGGCTGCCATCGTCCAACCTGTGCGCGCCATACACCAAGTCGTCATCGGTCAGCTCGGCGACGGTGGACCCGTCCGCGCCGACCCGCACCAGGTGGGAGGTGAACGGCGCCACGACCGATGCGACGCGCATCAAGAGGATTGCCCCTCCCTCGTCGATCAGGGGGCTGCCCAGGAACGGACCCGACGCCAGGCGCCTCGCGTCACCGAGGGTGGCGTCGACCCGCCACAGCGACCCGGCTCCGTCGATCGCCGCCAGGAACGAGGAATCGGGTGCGAAGCCCGCCGAGATCAGCCCCGGCATCTGCACCTGCAGCTGCGACCCGTCGACCCGCGCGAGGATGAGGGACGTTGGCTCGGGGCCGATCTGGGAGGCGACCGCCGCCATGCTTCCGTCTGGCGCCACGGCGAGCAGGGCATCCGCGCCGTCCGGCGCATCCGGCTGCCGGCCCGGAACCAGGACCTCGGTCAGACCTGGGGCCAGGTCCCCGCGGCGAGTGATGCTGATTGCCGTGCCCGTCCGCTGAGCCTCTGCCGCCGAGACCCTGACGGCCGGCGTCCGCTGTTCTGCGACCGCGGGACCGATCACGACGCTACTGAACAGGGCGGGGGCGAGCAGCATGACCAAGTTGCGAAATCGAATTGGATGAGCGGCGCGCCGCCCGGCGCGCGAAGGAGCAGCCACGGAACGAACCTCCGTTGCAAGACGCCCGAATCGGATGCGAGCGACGGACGGTCAGGTGGCGGGCAACTCCTCAGGCTGATCGGATAGGACGCACTCTAGGCAGCGTCGCTTACCAGCCACTTATCGCGTGATAATCGGGCTCCATGCCCCTCGGAGCGGCGATCGCCGTCGTCATCGCTGCCATCGTCTTGATCGCTGGCGGGCTGTTCGCGATCCGCATCTCGGGCGCCGAGCCCGGCATCGCGCGCCGCCTGGCCGGCGCTCGAGAGTGGCGGGTCGGCGACCTTGTCGCCGCCGACATGGTGCCGGGTCGCCCGGTACGCGTCAGCGGCCGAATCCGCTGCCCGGACCCCATCGTCACCGATCGCGAGGAGCGCCTGGTTGCGCTGCACCGCGACGTCCAGGTCCGACAGCCGGGTGGCGCGTGGCGCTCGATCGAGCGCATCCGCGAGACGCGCGGCTTCGAGCTGTGGGACCACGATGGGTCGCTTGCCGTCGACCCGGCGGAGGCGGCGGAGCCATTGGTCGCCATCCCGCACGTCTGGCGCGGAACCACGGCCGCACTGCGTGACCAGTCGCACCTGGCGGCCGTCGCCCGGCTCGGCGCCGCAGACGGCGAGGAGTGGCCGGCGCAATCGGTCACCCGCATGGTCAGCGTCGTGGAGCGCCTGCTGGTGCTGGCGGCGGTCGAGCGCACGGATGGCGTGACCAGGCTCATTCCACCGCCCGGCGGCTATCTCATCTCCACCCTCGAGCTGGCTGACGCCATGCGGCTCTTGGGCGGACGCCGGCAGCGAGTCATGCTCGGCGGGGTGGCGATGGTCGTCCTGGGGGGCGCGGTTGCGCTGGCGGGCCTGGTGGCGGTCCTGGGGGCCATCTTCGGGCTGTTCTAGCCGACGGTACCCGGGCCCCGAGTACTTACGGGGCATCGAGGGCGCGCATTGCCACTTCTAGCATCCGTTCACCAGTTCCTAACAGAACCTCCAAAGCTGGACCGTAGTTCGAGACAAGGCGTGCCAACCCTCTTTCGCGACCGGGGAAGCGATCTGGAGGCGCTGATCAGCGTGGCTCAGGCCGCTGCCTTGCTCGGCGTCCATCCGAACACGCTCCGTGCCTGGACCGATGCCGGACGGCTGGCCGCCTATCGCATCAATGCCCGCGGTGACCGCCGCTATCGCCGCGGGGATGTCGAGCGGCTGCTGGCGGAGGGAGGCGACCCGCTCGAGCAGCGCCCGGCCGATGGCGACCCAGCACGACGCGAAAACGAGGCGGCGCTGCTCGCGCGGCTGGCGCAGGGAAATGGGCCATCGGCCACGCCGGCAGCCGTGTGCCGCACGGCGGTCGAGGCGCTGCGCACGACCCTGGGCGTGCCGCGTGTCGCCATCTACCTGGTGCGCGACGGGGCCGATGACGCGCTCGTCCTCGAGACGCATTCCGGCTACCACACAGCCCCCGCGGCGACCATCGAGCCCTCCGGGGTCCAGCCTGATGACTCTTCAGCGCGGGATGCCCTGCGCCGATACCTGCCGCTGCGCGCATCTGGCGAGCGAATCGGCGAGATCATCCTGGAGGACGATCATGGCGGTCCGCTGTCATCGGTCCGCGAGGCCTTCCTCCGCACCGCGGCCGGCGCGATCGCGGCGGACGTCCTGAACGCCCGCGTCCTGGCTCGGGCTCGCCGCGAGGTGACCAGGGCCCGCGCACTGCGGCACGTCACCCAGGAGCTGACCGGCCAGCTCGACCTGGCCGCCGTGCTGGACGAGATTGCCGATCGCACCCGATCCCTGTTCGACGCCGAGAAGGCCGGGCTGTGGCTCCTGGACGACTCGCAGCAGCCCTTCCAGCCGGCCGCGTCGCGCGGGATCGGCGACGAGTTCCAGGCATACGTTCGCCAGCTCACCCTGGACAGCGCGGCGGTCGGCGTCCGCGCGGTGCGCGAGCGTCGAACCTTCGTGGTGCGTGGCGCCGACACCCGCGAGGGCGTCGGCGAGATGCAGCTCGCCTATCGGCTGGAGGGCATCAAGACGGCCTGCATCGTGCCTCTGGTCAGCAACAACCGGGCTGTCGGCATGCTGGGCCTCTATCACACCCGCGACCGCGAATGGCCCGATGACGAGCTCGCGCTGGCGCAATCCTTCGCCAACCAGGCCGCCGTCGCCATCAGCAACGCGCGCCTGTATCGGTCCGTCGCCGACCAGGCGGCGCGCATGCGCTCCATCCAGGACCTGTCGGCCCGCCTCAACCGCCTGACCGATGTCCAGGCCATCGCCGACGCCATCGTGGCCGAGGCGAGCACGCTGGCCGCCTACCACGACATCCGCGTGTACGCGGTCGACTGGGAACGCGGCGCATGCCTGCCGGTGGCATTCACCGATCGGCTGCTGGGGGACTCCGATTTCGACTTCAGCGACGCGCTGCGCGTCGACATCGGCGAGGGCTCCTTCACCGGCTGGGTGGCGGAGACGGGCGAGGCGATCCTTGCCAACGATGCGCTGAATGACCCGCGCGGGGTGACCATCGAGGGGACCGACGACATCGACGAGTCGATGCTGGTCGTGCCGATGCTGTTCGAGGGCCGCTCGGTCGGCGTCATCGCCCTGTCGAAGCTGGGCAAGGACCAGTTCAGCACCGACGACCTGCAGACGATGACGATCTTCGCCGGCTATGCCGCCCAGGCGATGGCGAACGCCGGCGCCTACGAGCGGCTCGAGCTGCAGTCGGCCGAGCTGGCCCGCCAGCTCCAGTCGCAACGGCGCCTGCTGGAGATCAACGAGCGGCTCCTCTCGACCCTGGACCGCAACGACGTGCTGGAGACGATTGCCGACGGTCTCAAGGCGGTGGTGAGCTACGACAACCTGTCCATCTATCGGACCGACGAGACGGAGCGCGTGCTGCAGCCGGTGCTGACCCGCGAGCGGCACGCGGAGGAAGTGGCCGCTTACGCGGTGCCCTTCGGGCTCGGCCTGATGGGCTGGGCAGTCGAGAACGCGGAGCCGGTGCTGGCCAACGACGCGGTCAACGACCCGCGCGCGATGCAGATCCCCGGCACGCCGAACGACCCGGAGGCGCTGGTGGTCGTGCCGCTCGTGGCAGATGGCGAGGTGATCGGCTGCATGAACATCTCGCGCGTCGGCGGCGAGGAGGTGCACTTCAGCGACGCCGACTTCGAGTTTGTGAAGCTCTTCGCCGGACAGGCGTCGATAGCGCTGCGAAACGCCGACGCGCACCAGGCCATCGCCGTGCGGGCCGAGACGGACGCCCTCACCGGGCTGGGCAACCACGGAGCCTTCCAGAGCAGCCTGGCCGATGTGCTCGGCCAGCCGGAGGGCGGCAGCTCGTCGCGACGCCGGCAGCCGCACATCGGGCCTGTGTCGCTGCTGATGATGGACCTGGACAGCTTCAAGGCGTACAACGACCGACACGGCCATCCTGCCGGTGACGCGCTGCTGCACGCCATCGGCGCCGCCATCTACAGCTCAGCGCGTGCGGAGGACTGCGTCTTCCGCTACGGCGGCGACGAGTTCGCCCTGATCCTGCCGGGCATCGACGCGGCGGAGGCTGCCGATGTCGGGTACCGGGTTCGGGCGGCGGTGGCCCGGCTGACCGCCAAGGAAGCCGCCCGAGTGACCATCACCATCGGCGTGGCCGCTTCGCCCACGGATGCGACCGAGAAGAACGACCTGATCGCGGCGGCCGACACCGCCCTGTACTTCGGCAAGCAGTCCGGCGGCGATCGCGTGGTGCGCGCCGACGAGGTGCCGCGCGATACCCGCGATCTGCGGAGCTCGCTCGACCAGCTGGCGCGCGCCGCCCTCCTCCACCCCGATGACGCGCCCTCGGTCGATTCGCTGGTCGAGCAGGCCGCTCGCCTGACCCACGCGGAGGGGCGGCCGGACACGGTGCGCGACGCCCTGCTGGGCGTGGCGCGCGCCATCGACGAGCTGGATCCCGCCACCGTCGGCCACAGCGACCGGGTCGGGCGGCTGGCGCGGCTGGTTGCCGAAAAGCTGGGCTGTCAGCCGGGTGCCGCCGATAACGTCGAGCTGGCGGCTCGCCTGCACGGGCTGGACGTCGTGGGCGCTGGCGAGCTGAAGCCGATCGCCTCACTGCGTGAAGTCATCGAGATCGTGCGCTGGCATCGCTCGAACGGCCCGGTCGACCACGCCCCGATCGGGGCCCAGATCGTGTCCGCCGCCAACGCCTACGACATGCTGGTCGGTGCCGCCGAAGGGGTACCCACCGACCGCCGGCGGGTGATCGACGAGCTGATGGCGGCCAGCGGCCAGCGCTACCGGCCAGAGGTGGTCCGCGCGCTCGCCGAGGTCGTCGGGGTCAAGCCGCGAGCACGCCGGCACCGCCGACGCGACGACGTGACCGCCGCCTGACGGGCGGCGGCCGCCGGCTGCCGCGATGCTATGATCGCGGCCTCCCATGCAGAGCCACCACCGCGCTGCCGCGCGCCCGCCTGGCCGCGCCCGAGCCTCCCTGGCAACCATCGCGCTGACGGTCCTGGCGGCGGCCTGCGGCAGCCCCACCCCCAGCCAGACCGTCTCAGCTTCCGGGCAGGCACCGGCTTCCGGTGGGCTGGCCAGCATGACGCCAGCGACCACACCCTCTCCGCTGCCGACGCCGCTGCCGACGCCGACGTACACGAACCCGGCTGACCCCGGACTGGTGGGTGTCATCCCAACCCGCGTTCGAGGAACGCATATCAACGTGCCGCGGCGCGACCAGTTCGCCTACACGCCCGGCGACTTCGGCTCCGTCTACGGTGAGCTGGGCCTCCGCTTCAAGTCCCTTCAGATCGCGTATGTCGAGGAACCCCGCCTCACCCTGTACGTGGCGCGCGTCGAGGATCCGCAGCCGACCACGCGGTCGTTGGAGCCGTACCTGGCCTCCTCAGCCCAGTACGTCGGCATCGCAGGGCTGCACCGCGAGCCGTGGCGTTACCGACGCATCGCTGACCGGGCGACCTGGGTGCGGCCCGAGGACAACGCGACGCTGGCCGGCACCTTCGTCTACACGTGGACGGGTGGTGAGTTCGTCTTCCTGATGATCGGGAATGACGACACATTCAATCGGGCCGTCTTCGCGGCGCTGCCGGGTGAGACACCCGACGAGGCGACGCCGTCGGCAACGCCCAGCTCCGCCGCCAGCGCGGAGGCGAGCCCGAGCCCCTAGCTCCTCACGGCTACCATCGGCGCATGTTCGGCAGGGTCGCCTACGCGATCTCGATCATCGGCTCGTTGGTTGCGCTTGCCCTTCGCGTGCTGAATGCGGACGCCACCCTGACCTTCGCCGTGAGCGCCGTTGCGATCGGTGGCCTGGCCTACACGCTGGGGCACGCCACCGAGCAGCTCGGGGCCGCGGCGGGGCCACGGGTCGGCGGCATCCTGAACGCCACGGTCGGCAACGTCGGCGAGATCATCATCGCCGGATTCCTGATCGCCAGCGGCGAGCTGGAGGTGGTCAAGGCCTCCATCACCGGGTCGATCGTCGGCAACCTGCTGCTGGTGCTGGGCGCCTCCCTCCTGGTCGGCGGCCTGAAGAACGGGATCCAGCGCTACGACGCGCAGGCGACCGGCATGAACGCCGCCAGCCTGATGCTGGCGACCATCGGCCTCATCGTGCCGGCGACCTTCGCCGCCCTCTCACACGCGGGTCCGGAGACGGGCAGCGGATCGCCGGTGTTCTTCAATCTCGAGGCGCTGTCGGTGGGCGTCGCGGTCATGCTCCTGCTCACGTACGGCGCGCAGCTCTGGTTCTACTTCTCGACGCCGGAGACGACCGCACCGGGCGAGCGCGATCCCACCGAAGAGCACGCTGCATGGAGCGCGCGGCGCTCGCTGGCAGTCCTGCTGGGGTCCGCCGCGGCTCTGACGGTCGTCTCCGAGATCCTCGTGCACTCCCTCGACCCCATGGTCGAGGCGGTCGGCATCAACCGCTTCTTCGTGGGGATCATCCTCATCCCGCTGATCGGCAACCTGGCCGAGCACGTGGTCGGCGTGACCCTGGCTTACAAGAACAAGATGGACTTCAGCCTGGTCACCTCGCTCGGCTCGGCCACCCAGATCGCCCTGTTCGCCGCGCCCGTGCTCGTCTTCTTCGGCCTCATCGTCGGACAGCCGCTGACGCTGGTCTTCACGCCGCTGGAGGTGGTGGCGGTGGGTGGCGGCGTGCTGATCGCCGCCTACATCGCGCTCGACGGCCAGTCGAACTGGATCGAGGGCCTCCAGCTGATCTCCGTCTATATCATCCTGGCCATCGCCTTCTTCTTCATCACGCCGTAACCGATCCGGGCATCCCGTTCGGCCGATCCATCGGGCCATTCTTGGCCGCGAGCGGTTTATTGGGAGCTGTTTGGCCGTTTCATCGGGCAGCCCCGAGCATGGGAGGCGAAGAACTTCGCTGCTCACGATCAACGTTGCCCGATGGACCAGCCATCAGACTCCTGAATCGGCCCTCGGGCGAACTTC
>CBFGSY010000091.1:0-8972 GCA_965651545.1 uncultured bacterium
GTGGCCCACCAGCCCACACCATTCGGCAAGGTGAAGATCTGCGCCATAAGCCATGACAGCGGAGCTAGACCAACGAGATTCGCTGAGATTGCTCCAAGGTCCTGTGCCCAGACGGTCCGAACGGGGACTCCAGTTCGGCGGCTGACGGCGAAGACGGCGAGAGCGCCGTTCAGAACATAAAAGATGCCGGATGCGATCAGCAGCCCGATGAAGGCTAGAAATTCGGACGGGAACGCTGTCGGCGCAGCTGCGCCACGGACGAGTTCGTAAGCTGTCGCGCCAATTACGACCGACAAGACGACGGCGGAGTGGTTGAACAGCGTCCCGTACCAAGGGACTTGGCCGCGAATCTCGCGTGGGTCTGTTGTGCCTATGGCAGCTACAACTGCCGCCGCGAAGGGTCCACCGAGCACGATCGTCGCGATCACGGGCGCAGCGCTAACGGAGACGACCGTCCCCCTAGGCAGCCGGACGGGTAACGCGCTTCCCACGAGGGTGAGGCCTATCCAAAAGAGGACGCCCGGTAGCCCTCGGATCTCATCCCGGATCGGAAACAGCAAAGCAGCCGCCACGACTGCTATGGCCGCGGCGGCTGCACATGCGAAGATCAGGCGTCGAACGTCGGCATTCACCGGGTCTTCACCCTAGCGGGGTGAGGACCCGGAGTCTACCACCGGGACGCTTACCAACCCTTAAAGCTCGCTCCGCCTACGATCGCGAGGGTAACGAGGCCCGCAAGGGTTGTCAGCATCGCAGCGACGCGTCTTTGAAACGCACGCATGGCGTGATTCCTTGGGCCTCTTACCAGCCCTTAATGACAGTTCGTGCCATCAGAAGGTGCCCTCTTCTGAACAACTAACAAAAACAACCGACACACTCCGGTGACGGAACGGTCGGTTGCACTACACGCTCCCCGACGGCCTAAGTGCCCACATTCGGCCGGCGGATCACAGCACCCACGGTTCTGAGTTCAGGCTCTCGCGATGGTACGAAAGTACCTGGCTCGCCAGTACTCTACGTCCGGCGCCGGTAGAAAGTCAAGCCCTTCGCGCAGTAGCGCGTTCAGAAGTAAAAATCTACTGGACTTCCCCCGACAGTCCCACCTCACTCATCGCTGCCAGGAGCTCAGGCGATGCCGGCTCAGCAAGGTCCTCCTCCAGTTGCTGGGCATACCGCTTGAGGGACTTGCGGGCGGCGATGCGTCGGCCCGCTGCACTCAGCTGGCTAGCCAAGGCAATGTGTGCCGCCTCGTCGAATGGGTCAAGGTCGACGAGAGCGCACGCCGCCCTGACCGACAGATCCGCCGATATCCCAGCCATCCCGCTGGCAACGGGCATGAGCACGTCGCGAACCTCTGCGTGAATGGCCGTCTGTACGCGAGCAGCCCAGTCGTCGTACCTGAGCTCGGCCAGAAACTCCCCGCGGACAAGATCCACCATCGTCGAAATGTCAGAGGGGCGGCCGCCGTCTTCCCGGAGTCGAGCGATGTAGGTCCGGAACGAATGGAGATCCGTCGTCACCAATTCGGAGTTCAGTTGAACGACATCGGGCGTGCTGATGATGTACGTGGGGCTTTCGCCATCGCGGTACTCCGGATCTATCGCCCTGCGCAGCTGGAAGACAGTCTGATTTAGGCTGTTTACCGCGGCCGCCGGATCTGAGTCCGGCCACATCGTGTCAAGGACCATATCGCGTGTGAGGGTCGCATCGGCGTACGCGACGAGCACGCCGAGAAGGTTTCGCATTCGCTTGCGGTCAATCGCAACCATCGGCCCTTGCCAAGAACCGCGGCGTATTTCCAACGTTCCGAACGAGCGAATGAAAAGTCGTGGTGCCTGGCGCAGCGTCAACTGGCGCCGGGTTTCCACAACATCCAAGCCGGATAGTGCGCTCAGCGCAATTGTCGTTTCTCGATTGCCGAATCTTGCAAGAGACTCCAGCAGGTGTGACCTGTCTCCACCGGAGGCCGCGGGCAGCGCATCAAGGAACGCTTGGCGCCAGCCCTCCGGGTCGGCGCCTGCAATCGTCGCGAGGTCCGCGGATCCACCACGCTCAATTAGCGCGGACGCATGGGTAGCGTATCGCCGAAGCCACCAACGTAGCGAGCGAACTGTTCCTGCACTCCTTGCTCGTCGCAGGGCTTCCAACGCGAAATCGACATTGACTGGCCCGCCGTGTTCCAACGCAAGACTGGCTATTTTCACCAGCCCGACGGTGACGACGTGAGTTGCTTCTCGGTCGTCCCAATGTCGAAGTGCGATCGCCTCGGCCCGACACTCGCCATCGCAGGATGTGGAATGGGTGACGATGGCACGAGCTGGCGCCATGACCGGATCGAGCCGCGGATCGGTGCGGTCCGCGACCTGGCGCATCGTGCTCTGCGGTTCGTCTGTGGCTGTGTTGCTAAGCCAAAGGCACTCGATAAGCAATGCGCCGAGCAATTCAGCTGTTGGACCTAGCGAGGCCATCTCCTGAAGGCATCGTCGGGCAATATCCGCAGCCTCACGAAAACGTCCCTGATACTGAAGGACCAAAGCGCGGCCATACTTTGCTTCGGCATTGGGCCTCGGCCATGGTGCGGTCCTGATCACGGCACTATCCGCGACGGAGGCCGCCTCGCCGACCCGATCGCTCTGAAGCAGAGCGGCGACTAGTTCTGAGTTGTCTGCGAAGGGGCTGACCGGCGAGCCTGCCCAGAATTGGGCGGCGATACGAAGATTGCGAATCGCCTCTTCCCTATTACCCATATGACGGAGGGCGGTACCCATATTGTGAAAGGCGATCGCAGCAAAGTGATCCCAACCTCGAGCGTTAGCCTCCACGGCGATTCGCTGGCACGTACTCACAACGTCCGTGAGGGGAGCCTCCATCCACGTAGATGTGATCGCGAGATTCCCTCTGAGACGTAGTCGGATCGCTATTGCGTCCTCCGGCGCTAAACGCAATCCTTCTGAGGCGACTTCGGCGGCCGCGGATATGTCTCCACGGTTCGCCAAGACTGTGCTCAGTTTCAGGCATGCCAGGGATTCGACACGCCGATCGCCTTTCCTTGCGAAGAATGATCGGGCTCTGCCCAGTGCTTCGAGAGCATCGGTCCAATCACCGCGAATCCCCAGGACTTCTCCGTCCAGCAGAGACAGCCGCGCATTGTCGCGTACGGATTTGCGCGGCAAGCGACCTAGCCAGTCCTCGATGAGCGCCAGGCGGCTCTCTGCCGCGACGTCCTCGCCGTATCGGGCGATCAATCTCGCGGCTTGCGGGTGCAGGTCGGCACGAAGGTAATGATGTATCGCCTCGGGCCATTCATGACTCGTCTCGAAATATGACGCGGCATGTATGTGGAGGCCGACAATTTCACCTTGCGATCGATCCAAGTGGAGTCGCCGCTGGAGAAAGTCGCGGAAAAGGCCATGGTAGCGATAGCGATCTTCGGCAGTGTCGAGTCGGTACGTGAATAGGCCTCGCTGTTCGAGATCTAGGAGCATCTGCGAGCCATCGTTAAGGCCCGTGAGGCGTTCCGCCAACTCCGGCGTGATCTGATGCAAGATCGACGTAGCCTCAAGGAAGCTCCTGGTCGCTTGGTCCTGCTGGTCTAGAACTTCTTCGGCCAGGAAGGAGAAGAGATCGGTATCACGATTTGCTGTGATCGATTGGAGGAAGGAGCGCCGCTCGTCGGCGTTGGTTCGTTCCCTTAGTGACACTTCGACGAGCTGAAGACTCGCAGCCCATCCCTCAGTGCGGCTTTCCAACTCGGTGAGTTCCGCTGGCTCGAGCGGGTCGTCGTAGATGTCACGAAACAGATCGTTGATTTCGCGATCGGTGAAGCGCAGCGAGTCAGTCCGCATCTCTGCGTATCCGCCGTGGGTCTTGAAGCGGGCAAATTGGAGCTGAGGCTTTGCCCTCGAGAGGAAGACGAAGCGGCAGGTTGGCGGGGCGTCGCGAAGGATCTGATTCCACAGCCCTCGCACCTCCGTAACCGATGCGACGAACTGCCAGTCGTCGATGATGAAGGTGCAGGGTTCCGTCAGCCGCTCATGCATCTCCGCGAGCAGGTAGGCCGCGACCCCAGGTCGCGACGACCCTGGGCCGCCGAGCTGTTCGAGCATCGAGTGCGCCCTCCGGCCGAATCCAGGGTGACGCTGCGCGATCGTCTCGATCAAGTAGCTGATGTGCAGCGACCAGTCGCGATCGTTGCGGTCCAGCTTGTACCAGTAGCAGGGGAACGCGACCTCACGCTCCCATTGCCAGACGAGCGTCGTCTTGCCGTAGCCGGCATCGGCCGCGATGACGATCGCGCGGCAGGTCGACATCTCGTGGAGCCAGTCCAGCAGTCGCCCACGCCGAAGGGTCGGGGTCACATAGTGCGGCGGCGTGACCTTGTTGTGGATCAGCGGGTAGACGTACTGGATGTCCGACAATCGGCGGCTCCGCCAGGGTGGTGACCGGGAGTTGTCAGGTAAGCCGATGGCGGCGCAGGGACACGGCGCGCATCGGCCCGCACAGGGTAGGACCGCTCAATTATCAGCCACTTATCAGGCGGCAGAACGGGCGCCGGCGCAAGCCCCGGGGGAAGGCGGCTAGCGGCACCGGCGCAAGCCCGCCGGAAGACGCATTAGCGTGGCCCGCCAAGGATTCCCATGAGCAGGAGATAGCCCTGCTCTGTGCCCTGCCAGCGGCGCATCAGCTCGGCATCGCCAAGCCGGCGCCGGACGTAGCGAAGGACCAGCACGGTCACCACCACGTCGTCCAATGGACCGAGGACCGGAATGAACTCGGGGATCAGGTCGATGGGGCTGACCAGCCAGGCGAGCAGTCCCGCCAGCGCAGCCCGGACGCCGAGTGGCACCGACCGGTCGGCCAGCAGGCCGCGGACCAACCGAAGCACGTCCGGCACAACGGCTAGCAGGTCGCGCAGCCGGACGTCGCGCGGGCGGAAGAACCACAACAGCAGGATGAGCAACGCCCAGACCGCGAGCAGCCCAAGCACGACTCCGGCGATCGGCCTCCAATCGATCGGCATCGGTCAAGTCTGAGGCCAAGACACACGCGCCGTGTCCGGTGCGGGCTGGCTCCCAGCTCGTGTCCCGCGTGGTGGGTCACTCGACCACGGAGCGACGCGAGACTAGGCCACAGGGATGGCTCCCGCGTCATTCGTTCCACGAATGGGGAGAAATGACCGGGCTAGCGGCTTCCTGGAGCGTTCCTTGGTCCAGTGACCCATCGGCTGGGAGAGGCGCGGAGTATCAGCCCCAGACCGCGAGCAGCCCAGGCAGGATCCCGGCGATAGTCCCCCCGCCAGGTCAGGCGAACAGGAAGAGGACACCCACCATCAGGAAAGGCATGAACGCGGCAAGGATCAGGGCCTTCTCCATCCGCGACATCTGAATCGGTTCCATGGCATTGACAGCAATGCAATTGGCGGGCCAGCCCTGGGCAGCGGCCTGGGCAGCGCATCGGCTAGAGTCCGAGTGCGTGCGCGCTTTCATCGGTCTAGGAGGAAATCTGGGCGATCCTCGCCAGGCCTTCGTCAGTGCCGTGCGCGAGCTGGGGAGCATCGGGCAGGTGGTGCGGGTGTCGAGCCTGTACGAGACCGCGCCGCGGGACCTGCTGGACCAGCCGATCTTCACGAACTCGGCGCTGGAGCTGGAGACGGACCTGGAACCGGAGGAGCTGCTCAGCCACCTGAAGCGGCTGGAGGTTGCGCTGGGTCGCGAGCCGTCGGGCGAGCGCTTCGGCGCCCGCACCGTCGACCTGGACATCCTCGCCTTCGACGGCCGCTGCGTCGCCGACACGGAGCTGGACCTGATCGTGCCGCATCCCCGGCTGCAGGAGCGCCGGTTCGCCCTGGAGCCGCTGGCCGAGCTCGACCCGGGGTTGCGCCCCTGGCGCAACTGCGCGGACCTTCGGACCGATGTCACCGTGGCCGACCTGCTGCCAAGCGTGGCCGACCAGGAGGTGATGCGCATCGGCGGGCCGGACTGGGCCGACCGGTAGGGGCGTCGGCCGCTGCCACCCGCTGGCACGCGGCATGCGTTGAGGGACGGTCATGACTGAGATCACCGTGCCGAAGGAGCGCGGCCGGGACGAACCCGTGGAGGAGATTGCCGTCCTCTCGCGAGAGCCCGTTTCGGATGTGGAGCTGTTCACCGCCATTGCGCTGGTGGCGCTGGTCGCGCTGGCCCTCTAGGCCGTAGGCGAGGCGTCCCTGCTCACGGCATGAGGCCGATGCGCACCAGCACCCGGCCGGCTGCCACTGCCTGAGCCAATGCCTGCGGGTCCGGGCCGCCCGAGGGGTCGCCTGGAATGCCCGACAGCCAGCGGAACCAGCGGTGCGCGCGAAAGAGTCGGTCGTGTTCACCACGCGACTCCTCATGATCCGTCAGGGCGACCCCGGTGGCGTTGCGCCAGCGACCCGCCAGTCGCACGGCAACCGGCGCTCCGCCTTCCAGGTTGCGCCACCAGGCATCGCCGGTCGTCACCCACAGGACGTCGGCCTCGAGCACATAGGAAACCGGCGTCGTGTAGCGCTTCCCACTCTTGCGCCCCGTCCAGGACAGGAGCACGAACCAGCGGCTCAGCGGCCAATGCAGCGCCGAACCGAGCAGCAGGCGCATCACCGGATTGAGCAGCCGGAGGACGGTGCCCAGCAACGTGCCACGGAGCGCTGGGCGCTTGCTGCGGTTCATCACGTGCGTACGCGCCCCGATCGATCAGGTTCGGCCGATGGAGCCAGCGGCAGCGAGGAGGCGACCCAGCGGGCCTGAACCTCTCGCCTGGGGCGGCGGCTGACGAATCACGCGAACCCAGCCGTCGCGGTCGCGCACGCGCCACGTCGTGCGGCCGGATGCGTGACGGCGGAACTCCACGTCCAGGCGTGCGTCCCCGACGCGCAATCCCGCCAGGCGGAGGTCCGGCAGCCACGGCGGCAGGTGAGGATCCACGACCAGGAGCCCGATCGGCGCGACAGCGACCATGCCCAGCAGCGACTGCACCAGCTGGATGATGGCGCTGGCCGACCAGCCCTGCGGCTCACAGCTCCTCGGGTAGACGCCCGGGTGCGGATGCTCAGCGTCCCGCTGCACGCCGCCGATCACCTCCGGCAGCCGATTCTCGATGAACAGGTCGGTGGAATCGAAGACGCCTTGGGCCAGGGTGTGCAGCAGCTCCCAGCAGCCGTATCGGGCGAAGCCGAAGCCGATGGTTCCCTGCTCGACCGGCCAGACACTGCCACGGTGATAGCTGAACGGATTGAAGGCAGGGTGCTCGCTCGACAGCGTGCGGATGCCCCATCCGCTGAACATGTCCGGCTCCATCAGGCGAGCGGCCAGTCGCCGACCACGCTCCGCGGGCACGATCCCGGATGCGAGCAGGTGACCGTCGTTGGAGCCGATGGATCGGATCTGGCGCTTGTCCGGCCCCAGGCCCATGGCGTAGACGCCAAGGTCCGGCACCCAGAACGCCCGATTGAATCGACGCCGCAGGTCGACCGCCTCGCCCAGCAGCTCGGCCGCGTAGCCGGCATCTCCCATCAGGGCGAAGGTCAGGGCGGCCTGCTGCAGAGCGGCATACCAGTAGGCCTGGATCTCGCTGGCCGCGATCGGGTTTGGCACGATTCTGCCGCGCTCGTCGACGATCGCGTCATGCGAATCCTTCCAGCCCTGGTTCTTCACTCCCTTGGCCGAGTGCGTGTCGTACTCGAGGAAGCCGTCGCCGTCCGGGTCGCCGAAGCGGAAGCCCCAGTCGAGCGCCGCCCGCGCGGCGGGCAGGAGCCTGCGGACGGTGGCCCGGTCATCGGTCCAGGCCAGGTATTGCCCCAGCATGACCAGGAAGTCCGGCGGCGTCGCCCAGTCGCCGTAGTAGCGGATGTGGGGGTTCTCGCCAAGGACGGAGAGCGGGCCGTTCCGGGCCTGGTGGATCATCTTGCCCGGCTCCTCGTCCAGCCAGTCATCGATCCGCGTGCCCCGCCATGCGGCGTTGGCATACAGCGAGTCTCGGAGCATGGTGGGCGTCGCCATGAGCGACTGCCAGCCGATGGTCAGCGAGTCGCGACCGAAGAACTGCAGGTAGAGGGGCAGCCCGGCGATCGGCGTGGCCGGCCCGTTCGGCAGGCCATACGGCAGCGAGGCGAGGTCCCGCACGGCCGTCTCCCATGCCTTGGCGACCGTGGCATTCGAGGTCGTCAGCTGCGGCATCTCCGCCGCCAGCGAGCTACGGACCTGCTCGAGCGGCGCTGCCGCTTCGGCGAACGAGGAGCGCGGGGTACAGGCGACCTGCTGACCGTCGAAGACGGGCTCAACGGCCAGCTCAACCTCGGCCGACCCGTGGGGTGGCAGGGCAATCGCGAAGGTCAGGCGAGTGCCATCCCAGATCGGTGGCTCCGGCGAACGCTCCACACGGATCGCCACGCCCCGCTCCAGGTCCGGATGGCAGTATCGGATCCGCAGCTCGCGCTGGGACTCCTCCCAGGTCGTCTCCGTTTCGGCGGTCTGCTGGCGGCGGCGCTCCTCCGCCTCCTCGCTGTCGGCAAAGTCCGCCTCAGCGCGAAGGGCGAGGAGCAGGGACATCTTGGTGGGAGCGAAGCTGACCGGGCGGATGATGGTCCGCATCCCCTCGCCCACGAAGTGAATGGTCTCGAGGTAGACGGATTCCTCCGGCACGCCGGCCGTTGCAGGCACGGCCTGGTAGGCGAGGAAGGCATCGGATCCGGCGGGGCTGGCGGAGATCGGCTCAGGGAGGTCATCGCCCACGGTCACTTCCAGGCACGAGAGGAATCGGGTGTTGTCCACGTAGAGGCCGTGCGGATCGCTGCGGGGCAGGCCGCCGGAGCGATCGGTGACCAGGACAGATCGACCGGAGTAGGTGAACAGCTGCTCCTGCCGGGCGCGGAGCTGGACGCGATGCGCCATCCGGTCAGCGGCCGACGCGGCGGACAGCTACCAGTGCGGCGATGACCGCGGCGCCGAGGGCAGCGC
>CBFGSY010000092.1:0-8917 GCA_965651545.1 uncultured bacterium
GGGATGTATATCCTGGCAGGCGGCGGAATCAAGCTCTCGGGCAGCTCATCGATCGAAGCGGTATCTGACGACACCGGGACGCTCGAGGCGCGCATCACCATCTTTTCCACTGACGGGCCTGGCTGTCCCGGTATAGGGGCGCAATGCCAGGGAGCGATCACCTTCACCGCCAACCAGTCGTTCAAGGCCAAGGCCACGAACTCAACCACCTGCGCGGCGGTCATCCCCACCATCTGCCCCTGGAAGGGAATGCTGCTCTGGCAGGACGGTACCGAGTCGAGCAAGCCTGACGGCGCCGTGAAGCTGGGTGGAACCGCCAGCAGCATCCTGGCGGGGACCATCTACGCGCCGCTGGCCGAGGTACAGGTCAACGGCGGGACGGACACCACCGGCTGCGACAGCTCTTCCACTGCGTCGTGCCTCTCCATCCAGATCATTTCGTGGCGTTGGCAGATCGACGGGAACGCAACGGTCGACATGCCGTATGACCCGGGAGAGCTCGTCCAGCCTGTGCTCAGGGGGCTGATCCACTAGAGCGCCAGCCGGGCCAACGTTGGCCCGGCTCGGGAGCCCCCACCCGGGCGATTAGCCGTTTCCGAGAACGCGTTTTGCGACTGTCCCGGACCCTGAATTAGGACGTCCCTAGGACTTCCGCGGCGCCCTCAACGGTGCGCCCAGTCCACGCTATTCGGCGCTGCAAGGTTCGCCGCAAGGTGGTGCCGTGGCGTCCGGTTTGGTCGAGGTCAGATCGGTTCGGAAACCCTCTCCCAACTTCCCTCTGGTCAAGACCTGAGACCCTCGATTACGTTCGTCCTAGCCCATTTGGCGGCGACGGGACCGGACTATCGGGCCAGTCAAAACCGAAGGGCAAATCAGGGGACGCCGGCGCGACGGTACTGCCCACGTCGCGATGGGGCCAGGGAATAGGTGGGCAGACGGGAGCCTGACCTTGCGCCGCTACGTCGCACCGCTGATCCATCGCTCGGCTCGCGGGCAATCGCTCGTCGAGTTCGCGCTGGTGCTGCCGATGCTTCTCGTGCTGCTCCTCGGCATCGCCGACTTCGGCCGGGTCATGTCGCAGGGCATCGTCCTGGAAGCCGCCGTGCGCGACGGCGCCGAGGCCGCTGCCCAGGAGTTGGTCCAGCGCCAGCGCAACACCCCGGGCGGGCTGTCTGACGACGACTATCAGGCCATCCACGACGTCGCGCTGGCGACGGTCTGCCAGGAGGCGGAGACGCTCCCCAACCAGGCCATGAGCGGTGTCTCGTGCACCATGCCGTGGGTCGCAGTCTGCGTCCACGACCCGGCGGGTGGGGACATCAACGAGTGTGGCTCGGAGGGCTCGGTCGCGCCGACTGAGTGCACGGTCATGGACGACCCCTGGTCCCCGAGCATCGCCCAGACGACACCGGCCGATCCGCTCTCGTACGTCGAGGTCCGCGGATGCTATCGGTTCACGACCCTCTTCGGCCTCAACCTTCGCTTCCCGTTCGGATGGGGACTGTCCCTGGGCGACGTCTGGCTTCAGCGAGACCGATCTTTCGTGGCGGGAGACTATTGATGGGTCGCTGGATCCGGGCCAAACGGCACAATCGCGGACAGGCTTTGGTTGAGCTCGCGCTCATCCTCCCGCTGTTCCTGATGATCCTGTTCGGGATCATCATCCTCGGGATCGGGCTGTTCTATCAGCAGCAGGTCACGAACGCAGCTCGCGAGGCGGCGCGCTACGCCGCCATCCACACCGTGACGGGGCAGGCGTCGGTCGTCGGCCATCTCGATCCCGACAGCATCGATGGGGAAGGCGACCTCGGCACCTATGCCCCGCCCGATACCTACGTCCGGTACTTCACGCCCGACAACCGCTGGCAGGTTGGGGGCGAAGGCATGACGCCGCACGCCCGGCAGCGAATCTTTGGATTCAATGCGCAACGCCTGCAGGTTGCGGCCTGCTGGTCCGGCTACCGCAACAACCAGACGGGGTCATTCGATGCACCGCCGCCTGGGCAATACACGATCAACAGCGTCGACGTGACCATCGACAGCACCTGGGATCCGTGCCTCATCGATGGCCACGACCCGACCGCGGAGCCCAACCAGATCGGCTGCACCAGCAGCCTGGTCACCGTCGACACCGCCAGCAGCATGTCGGAGGGCCCGGGGGTGATTATCGGCAACAAAGTCACCGCCTATGCGTGTCTTGAATGGAATCCGCCGCTGGCTGGCTTCCTCCTCATCCCGGAGACCGTCACGTTGCGCGGGGTCATCTCCGAGCCGCTCCAGCGCCAGCAGTGAGGATTACCGAGATGACTCATCGCCAACTTGAAGCAGAGCGCGGCCAGATCCTGCTTGTCACGGCTTTCTCGCTGCTCGTGCTCATGGCCATCGCGGCCCTGGTCCTGGACCTCGGCTTCTCGTGGATGCTCCATCGCAAGGAGCAGAACGCCGCCGACCCCGCGTCGATCGCGGCGGCTCGCTGGCTGCGCGACCCGAACACCGGTGACCAGGTCGATCCTGCCTCGGTGCAGGCTGAGATGAACGCCGACGCGTGCTTCTACGCGCAGGAGAATGGATTCTTCGACGGTGACGCGGGGTGCACCGCTGCCCTTGCCTCCGGGGACCTGCAGGTCCACTCGCCGCCGATCAGCGGTGATTATGCCGGCCAGCCCGGCCGCGTCCAGGTGACCATCCATGCGACGCATCCGACCTTCTTCGCCCGCCTGTGGGGGCAGTCGGAAGCGGCGGTCACCACCAGCGCGGTGGCCAAGAACGATGCCGGAACGGGGAACTCGGCCACGCTGGTGGCGTTGAAGATGGACTGCTCGGGGGGATCGGCTGGAACGGTCACCGGTGGCGGCGATGTTTCGATCTTCCCAGTCGTCCCCGGCGATCCGGGCGGCTACGTCTACGTCAATTCGCCGTGTGGCGGATCCAGCGACGACTCGTGTGCGGGGAGCGGCCCGAAGGCGCTCGACGTCAATGGCGGCTCTAGCCTTACCACCCCGTTCGCCTACCTGGTGGGCGCGTGCGTTGAGAATGGGGGCGGCGACTTCCAGTGCCCCGCGGGGGTGACTCAGTGCCTCGACGAGCAGCACCAGCCACCGCTTGCTGATCCGCTGGCCGGGCTTCCTGAGCCACAGATCGCCGATTTCACGGCGCCGAGCTGCCCCAATCCGTCCGAGCCGAATAACGCCACGTCCAACGGATGCACCCTGAGCCGGGCCACCTGTCCGTCGGTCGGCGGCATCAACGTGTGCACCCTCCAGCCTGGCGTCTATTACGGCGGCTGGTTCGTGCGCTCCAATGTTGCAGTCCGGCTGGAGCCAGGGCTCTACATCCTGGCCGGCGGCGGGATCCGCGTACAGGCCAGCGCCTCGATCTCATCGGTCCAGAGCGCAACCGGCATTGCCCCCAGGGTGACGATCTTCTCCACCGACGGGCCCGGATGCCCCAGCATCGCGGCGCAATGCCAGGGAGCGATCACCTTCACTGCGAGTGCAGCATTTCAGGCGAAGGCCACGAACGCGGACTCATGCCAGGCGATCGCGGCCGAGGGCGGACCGAACACCTGCCCGTGGAAGGGAATCCTGCTCTGGCAGGATGGAACCGTGAACTTCCCGGGTCCGAACGGCTCGTCGGGTGTGACCCTTGGTGGCCAGAGCAGCACCATCCTGGCGGGCACGATCTATGCCCCTCGGTCCGACGTTAGCATCAACGCTGGATCGGCAACCACCGGTTGCACCGGGAGTGGGACGACGCAGGCTTGTCTGGCGATCCAGATCATCTCCTACACCTGGAAGATCGACGGACAGGCCGTCGTTGATATGCCGTACGACCCAGATGAGGTCTACCAGTTCGGCGGCCGAGGGTTGATCGAATAGATCAGTGGCGAGCTCAGGTGAGCGCGTCCGGACCGGCCTGAGCCAGGCGCAGAGCCATGGCCGCGGCCTCTCGAGGGTCGCGGGCGCGGTGCACGCGGGGACCACCGAGACGGTGCTCCGACTCGAGGCGCCACGATGCCAGCGTGACAACGTGGCGGCCCATGCGCAGTGCCAGGGCGATCTCCGAGAGCGTGCCGTGCCTTCCACCGATGGCAAGGACAGCGTCGGCTGCCGTCACCACCAGCAGGTCGCGCAACACGCCCAGCCCGGTGGGGATCGCCTGGCGCACGTAGTCGTTCGCCTCGTTGGCATCGGTGCCGGGGAGGATGCCAAGCGTCATGCCGCCGGCCGCGGCAGCACCGCGGGAAGCAGCGCGCATGACACCGCCCAGCCCGCCCGTCACCAGGGTGGCGCCGGAGCGGGCCAGGATCTGGCCGACCTCCTCGGCCCAATCGAGGATGCGGTGCGCGTCGGGCCCGTGCGGGTCCCCCTCGCCGATCACCGCCACGTGCGGCGGACGGACTGGTGCCAGCGGGTCGCTCATCGGGCGGCCGCGACCGCCGTTGCCAATGGCGCCATCCCCAGGACCTGGTAGCGCGCCGGCCCTCGGCCAAGATGGCTGCGGAAGAGCGTGACGGCACCCACGTCCACGGACCCCGCGGGCAGCCCACCCACCGGCGCGTTGGGTGGCGGTGCCCCGTACCTATCGCGAGCCCGCGCCAGGGTGATGTGCGCACGAAATGCGCCCACCTCCACCCCCGACGCCTCCGCCACCAGGCCGGCGAGCACGCGCAGGTGCCTCTCCGGATCGCTGACGCCGTACCACAGCACCCGAGCGCGGCGGCCCGACGGAAATGACCCCAGGCCGCCGGTGGCGACCGAGAAGGGCTCAACGCCCCGCACCGCATCACTCACCAAGGTCAGCAGGCAGGGAATGCGATCGGCGGGCACGCCGCCGAGAAAAGCCAGGGTCAGGTGCCACGCGGCAGGATCGGTCCATCGCCATTCGGCCGCGGCGGTGGGGTCGGCGCGGATGGGCGTGATCGCATCGGCCAGGGAGGCGCGGAGATCCTCCGGCAGCGGCACGGCCCAGAAGCAGCGCCATGGACGGTCGGCCAGTTGCCGGGCGGTATCGGTCATGCGCTGGCTCGCTGCAGGCGGGCGTCCACGATTGGCAACAGCTCCGCCAGGGTGCGGATGAGCGGGAGGCCCTCCGGAATATCGGCCTCCGTGAAGCGCTCCCGGCGGTCGATCAGCACGGCCGAGATGCCAACCGACTGGGCGCCGGCCACATCGGCGTCGATGTGGTCACCGACGTGCAGCGCCTCGTCCGGCTCGACGCCGGCCTGTCGCAGCGCGTACCGGAAGATCTCCGGGTGCGGCTTCTCGTAGCCGACCCGCGCGCTGACCGCCACGAAGTCGAAGTGCGCGACCAGCTCCAGGCTGTGCAGCAGCTCCGGCAGCTGCCAGATCCAGTTGCTCACCGCCCCGATGATCAGGCCGCGCGCCCGGAGCGCCTCGAGCGCCGCCAACGCGTCGGGGAAGACGTGCCAGCTGCTGACCAGCATGAACAGCTCGGACAGGCGCGTGAAGAACTCGTCCGGCATCGGGCCGATTCCCAGCGAGTCCAGCGCCTGCTTGTCCATCTCGACCGCCCGCCGAAGGCTCGTCTCCGGAGTTGCCTCGAATCCCTCCTCGAGGCCGTAGCGCCCGTGGTGATAGGTCTTCCGCAGCGCATCGCGGAGGGCGGTGGGCTCGACGGTGACGCCGTGCTCCTCGAGCGCCAGCGCGTAGACGCCCTCCCAGGAGGGGTTGGCGCGCAGGACCGTATCGCCGATATCCAGAAAGATGGCGCGCAGCGGAGTCATCGGTCCAAGCCTAGCGCCCACGGAATGGGTCCGCCGCTACGCCTGAATCAGGCGGCGGAGCTGCCCATCCGTCCCAGGATCTGGTAGATCTCCGTCCGATAGCGCAGCCCCGACGCGTGGCGCGACAGCCAGCGCAGGTAATCCGGATCCTTGCGCGCCAGGTCGCGCAGCGCCCAGCCGGCATAGCGGCCAAACTCGAGCTTGGTGCCTGCCTTGGCGCCCCTGGGCGGCGGAGGAACCGATGCATTGGTCGGCGTCGGCTGCTCGAAGCCGTACGTCGCGCGGCGCTGTGCCCGGTCCCAGTTGGAGCGCAGCTCCGGATCGCGCACCATGGACCAGGCTGCGTTCAGCTCGGACATGCGCTTGGCAGCCAGGTCGCTGCTGTCGTGGTCGGGGTGATACTTCTGCGCCAGCGCGCGGAACGCCGCGTTCAGCACCTCCTGGTCGGCCGTGGGCAGCACCTGCAGGACGCGGTATGGATCGGCGACGGCCATCGGGCCTTACTCGTTACTCGTTGTAGAGGCGCTCTTCGACCAGCTTCTCGGCCGTCTGGCGGCCGGTCGGATCGAAGCAGCTGTACTCGAACAGTTTCTCGTACTCGAGGTCGACGTTGTCCTGGCCGCCGCGGTTCTTCTCGACCGATGCCACGACCCAGTCGCGATAGCGCTGGGCCTGATACGGATTGAACTCGATGTTGACCTTGGCGACGATGTGGTACTTGTCGTTCAGGATCAGGATGATGTCGCTCTCGTAGTTGATGGCCGATGAGCCGCGCAGGTGATGGTTGCGCAGCCGCTTGGCCTTCAGGCCCTCGCGGTCGGCGGCCACGATCGCCACCACCGGTACCTCGAGCGCCAGGGCGATGTCCTTCAGGCCGGAGACGATCCGCGTGACCTTCTCCTCCTCGGTGTTCGGTTCGGGGAGCACCGGCACCTTCTGCAGGTAGTCGACGAAGAGGACCAGCCGCCGCTCCTCGGAGCCGCGATGCTCGTCCACCAGCGAGCGCAGGTTGTCCACCGTGGAGCTGGTGGCCGTGCCGCGCAACAGGTACAGGTTGCTGCCGTAGCGCGCGATGCGCTCCAGGCTGGGCCTCAGCCGCGGGTTGGCGCCGAGCTTGGCCCGTGTGCCAGTTTCCGCCGCCGCGGTGTAGGAGCCGAGGACCTCCTTCTTGACGTCCTGGATCTTCACTGCGCCCGACTTCTGCGGCAGATGGGTGAGCGCCGACTCCATCGCGATCAGGCGCTGGATCAGGTACTCCTCTTCGTGCTCGAAGCAGACGTAGAGCACGGTCGCCTGGCCGCTGGCCGCCATGTTGCGGGCCATCTGCAGCGCCATGGTCGTCTTGCCGGCGCCCTGCGCGCCACCGATCAGCATCAGCTCACCGGGACGCAGGCCGCCGCCGATGGTCTTGTCCAGCGGCACGAAGCCGGTGGCAATCGGCATGAACTCGTCGACGCGGCCGGACGCGACCCGCTCGTTGAGGTTGGTGAGAACGTCAAGCGCGGAGCGGGGCGAGAGGGTCCCCTCCCCTGCCTCCAGCTTCCAGTCCGCGGCGGGCGCGGTTTCGGTGAGCGGCTCCTCGATCATTGGTGTCGGCAGCTCCAGTTCTTCTCGTGACCGGCGTCGTGGGCGCGGCACCTGCTTTCGCTCGGTGCGTGCTCGGTGCCGGCGCGCAACGGAGGCGAGTATACGTTCCCACCTCCTAGTGCCGAAATGACCCGATCGGGCTACTCCGGCGCCGGTAGACGCCGGGTTCGTTCGCCTTGCTTGCCCGCGTTTCCTCTCTACCGCGGATCCCGCGTCGTCCACACGCACCCGTCCATCGCGTTTACAGCTCCAGCACATACCTGCCACCCAGACCGCGCGAAGCACCGTCGGACGCCCGAAATGTGCTCAGCACGCAATTCCGCGGCCCCGCGCTGCCTGGCCGAGGCCGCGATTTACCGCCAGCCGCACATAGCGAGCGTTCGCGCGCGGGATCGGCGCCCATTTGGGTCGGCTCTGTACTCCAGATGTAAGCGCGGACTAATCGGCGGGTAAGCGGCGGCGCGCACCATTGGCTCATGGCCACACGAATGCGCGTCGACTGGCAGGCGGACGATCAGCTGAGAGAACTGGGCCGGGAACTGCGGGTCGCGAGGGTCTTGGCTGGCAGAACGCAGAGCCAAGTGGCCAGGGCGATCGGGAGCTCGCACGCACAGGTGAGTCGCATCGAAAACGCCCGCGTTCGCAGCGTCAGCGTGCGGCAGTTGAGTCGCTTCGCGGCGGCGGTCGGCATGCGCGTCTGGGTTCGCGCATTCCCGGGCGGGCGGCGGCTGATGGATACCCCTCAGCTTGCCCTGCTGACGAAGCTTCGGGGCCGATCACAGGCCTGGGCATGCAGGACGGAGGTGCCATGCCGATCGATGGTGACTTGCGCGCCGCCGATGCGGTTCTCAGCAACGGCCAATGCACGATCGTGGTCGAAGCGATCACCCGGCTGATCGATTTCCAGGCCCAGTCGAGGGCCGCGCTCGCCAAGAAGCGAGACCTGCGCGCGGACCGGCTAATCATGCTGGTCGCCGCCACGAGGGCGAACCGGCGAGGCCTCCGCGAGACGGCGGAGATAACCAGCGGATCCTTTCCATTGCGAACCGATGAGATTTTGCGCGCGCTTCAGGCCGGTGAGGACCCTGGCGGTGATGGGATCGTGGTCCTCTAGACGAATAGACGCGGAAGCCCGGCCGCTGCGATGGCGACCGGGCCTCGTGGGCTAAGTGTCTCGTCGGGTAAGAGGTATCCGCAGCGGCTACGCGGGTTGCGGGGCGGGGCCTCGGCGGCGCTTGGTGGGCGGCTCCTCGGCAGGCTCTGCCTCGACGTCCTCGCCGGCGGGGGTTTCGCCCTCGGTCGCGGAACGCGGTGATGGGGTCTGGCCGCGCGGCGGCAAGATGCCGTCGAAGAGGGCCTCGAACTCGTCGTGCTCGATCGTCTCCTTCTCGACCAGCAGGCCGGCAAGCTTGTCCAGCACCTCGCGCTGCGATACGAGCGCCTCGCGCGCCCGCTCGTAGGCGCGGTCGATGATCTCGCGCACCTCGCCGTCGATCTTGGCCGCCACCTCGTCCGAGTAGTTCCGCTGCTCGCTGATCTCGCGGCCCAGGAAGATCATCTCCTCCTTGCGGCCGAAGGTCAGCG
>CBFGSY010000093.1:0-8845 GCA_965651545.1 uncultured bacterium
CCTGGTGCCGGTCGCCCGGCGGCACACCTATGAGGAGGCGCACGCCTTCGTCGAAGCAGCCTCCAAGACGCTCGAGTCCCGCCATCCAGGCGTCGTGACGACCGAGTGGCTCAAGGCCAAGCGCAGCGGCGTGCTCCTCGACTTCCACCAGAACGGCATGGGAAGGACGACAGCGTCGGTGTATTCGGTGCGACCGAAGCCCGGCGCGACCGTATCGGTGCCGCTGCGCTGGGATGAGCTGGACGATGGCATCGACCGTCGCGACTTCACCATGGCGGTGGCGCTGCGCAGGATCGAAGAGCACGGCGACCTCTTCGCCGCGGTACTGGAGGGTGGGCAGACGCTGGGCAACGCCATGAAGGCTCTCGAGCAGACCGCTACGTCCTGAAACGGCGCGCGATCGCGCCCAACCCGGGCGGGGGCAGCTACGCTCCACCACGATGTTGAGCATCGTTCTGATGACGACCGGGCGGAAGAGTGGGGAGTCGCGGGCAGCGCGGCTCTACGCGTTCCGCGATGGCGAGCAGCTGATCGTCATCGCCTCGGGCTATGGCAAGGACCCGGAACCGCGCTGGGCCGCCAACCTGCGCGCGCAGCCAAGGGCGCGGATTCGGCGCCGGCGAAGCAATCGGAGTGAGCCGGTACTCGCGCGCGAGGTGGAGGGCGGACCAGAGAACCGAGCGGCTCTGGGCGGTCGCGACCTCGGCGTTCCCGTACTTTGACGACTTCCAGCGTCGTACCTCACGCACGATCGCCCTATTCGTTCTCGAGCCGGTACCCGACACTGATACCTAAGGGACCGGCCGTTAGCCGGCGAGGGAGTGGGGCGCCTACTTGACGCACAGGCTGAGCAGGTCGAATGCGCCGATCGCGGGCTGGACGAAGCCGCATCCGATCCGATCACCGATGAAGAACGGATAGACCGGGTGGCCGTACGGCACGACGAGGAATTGCTCATCCACGATCCGGCGGGCCAGGGCAGCAGCTCCCCGGACCCTTGCCTCGCCCGCCAGATCGTTCAGCCGAGCGAGCTCGCGAAGATTGGCCTCGCCAAGCCAGCCGTTCTCCTGCAGGCCATGGAGGAAGGCGGCAGGATCCGGGAATTCCGATCCGGTTCCGAACTCCAGAAGGTCGATGTCGCTACCCGGATCCAGGGCATCGCCCGGGTACTCGTCTCCGTCGGGATGTCGGATCGCCACGGTGATGCCGATCCGCTTGAGCTGCCGCTTCACCTCGAGCTCGAAATTGCGGCATGGTTGACAACCCCACTCGTCCGGAAAGCCTTGCATCGTGATCGTCAGATCCCTGCCGTTCAGCAGGCGGCGGGCTGCCCCTGGATCGGGTGGTTCGACCGAGGCGTCCGGGTCGGCAGAGCCTCGGACAGCAGGCACCAGCAGATCGGCAGTTGGCCCCAGCACGAAGACCCTCGAGAGAGCGGCGCGGTCAAGGCCGAGTGCCACTGCGCGGCGAACGTCGCGGTCCCGGAATGCCGGGCCGGACGGATTCATGGCGAGGTAGCTGACCTCGGGCCGCGAGGCGCCGAACCACCGCTGATCGTCTGCCGCCTGGGCCCTGCCTGGACCCCATCGGACGGCGAGCCCGCTGGTCGGGCTGGTGAGCGGGTCAAATCCGTCGAACATCGCCGCATCAACCTTGCCGTCCTCGACCATGGCGATCGCGGTCGATGGGGCGGTCTGCATGCGGATCGCGATCGTATCGAACGGCTGCGGCCGGTCCCCGTGGTAGTTCGGGTTCTTCCCAAGGACGATGAATCGCCTCTGGAAAACCTCCGCGAGATAGTACGGCCCCGCGCCCGCGATCGGCGGAATCGGGTTCAGCCCGCCCTGGATCGCCGGGGTGTTGACCGGGACCGGGCATGCGTAGGACGAGGCCAGCCGGTCCAGGATGTCCGGGGCGGGTTCCTGCAGGGTGATTGACAGTTCGTCGCCCGCCACCGCGAGGCCTGCGACATGAGCTGAATCGCCGGCCCGAAAATCCTGCGCGCCGACGATGTCCGCGAAGATCGCCGGCCCCGGCTGCCACTCCTCGAATTCGGGCGATAAGGCCCGCTCTATGCTGTACCGGAAGGTCTCAGCGGTTACTGCCTCATTCGACGGCGGCGAGAACTGAAGGCCAGCCTTGATCGTGAATGTGTACGTCCGGCCGTCGGCACTGACAGTGGGCATCGCCGTGGCGGCCTCGGGCTGGAGCGTCAGTCCCTCTGCGCCGGGCTTGTCGGGATAGCTGAGCAGGCCCGCGCAGGTCAGGTAGAGCGTCTGCCTGACCTGCCACGTGCCGTTGAGGGGCGGGTCTGGCGCCGGATCCCACCACGGTATCCCGTTCGTTGAGACGGTCAGCACCGAGCCGTCAAGCCCAGCGACCGCGTCCTCGAAAGTGGGGCCGATGGCGATCATCAATTCGCCGTTGCCGGCGGCCGCCGCCAGGATCGCGTGACCAGGGTGGATCTCACGAGTCTGCAGGCCGGTGACGAGGTCGATGCCCGTCAGCTTTCCGGTTTCGGCGTTCGTCACCCACATCGTCTCATCGGTCGGCGCCATCTCACTGGCGCCGGGCTCGAGCGTGTAGGTCGTCTGGTGACCTTCTCGATCGACGCGCCATAACCGCCCGACGTTGGCCGATGCGGTCCAGGCGTCGCCTCCGGCGAAATAGATGTTGCCCAGCCAGGAGTCCGTCGAAAGCTCAATCGGATCAAAGGTCGCCTCGTTCGTGGCCGGATCGATCCGACCGATCTGCCCTTCGCGCCACCACCACAGCCCTCCGGCACCAAAGGACAGTCCGAAGGGCGCGACCTTGATCCTCGCCTGCACCTTGCCGGTATCGCGGTTGAGGCGGACGATCTCCTCTGCGTCGGGCCGGGAGAGCCAGACCGAACCGGCACCGACCGCCACATCGTGGGCGGGCGCCGTGTCGTCTGCACCCCTGGCGAACGAGAAGGTGGTATCGACCCCAGTCCGCTGGTCGATACGAGTGAGCTCGGGGGCACTGAGATCGGTGACCCAGAAAAATTGGTCGTCGAAGTTGAAGCCGCTGGGCGAGTCGACCGGAATGGCGTGCGTCTGCTGGATTCTGTGGGTGCTGGGGTCGATCCGATGCAGCGCCATGGGATTCTCGGCGAGCATCCAGAAAGAGCCTCCGGTGAAGAAGGCGAGGTTTCTCGGCGCGGCGAAGGGCATCGTCGTCTTCAGGGCACCCGTGTTCGCGTCGTAGAACGCCAGGACCGGGAGCTCCAGGCCGGCGAGCGGATCGGGTTGGGCGGTCGGTGTGCCCGACGGATCGTCGCCACGAGCTGTCAGCCACCCACCGCTGATCAACGCGGCGACAACGGCGATCAGCACGACGGATGCGCCCGCGATCGCAGCGAGTCGATTCCGCCCCAGCCCACCTGAATGGCGGCCCGTCGCGAGGCGGTGGCCCTTTGTCTGGTCCGCAGCCACCACCCCCAGGACGCGGACGGCATCGGTATAGCCCTTCAGGCGCAGGTCGCGGGCGTCGACATACGCGATGCCGTCGACCTTCGCTGCGAGGTGGATGACCGCTTCAGAGGCAAGCGTCTCGCCCGGGCCTGCCTTCGCGCAGAGGCGGGCCGCGAGATTGAGCGCGGTGCCGCGGTAGCCGTTTCCGACCGCGATGGCCTCGCCAGCATCGAGCCCGATGCCCACGCCGCGCGGCAGCTTGTCCTCTGCGAACCGCGCGTGCAGATCGACAGCGGCCCGAAGCGCCTTGCGCGCGGACACGAAGACGACGAGCGCCTCGTCGCCCCGCAGCTCGAGGAGGAAGCCATCGTGGGTCTTCACGACCTCGGCGACGAGTTCGGCGAACCGGGCCGCGAGCGCAGCGGCGGCCTCGTCTCCGTGCTCGCGGGTGTACGTCGTATAGCCGCGGATGTCGGCGATCAGGAACGTCCGCAGCTCAGTTTGGGACGGGGCCGGCGGGCTCGCGTCGTCGCTGGGCGGTGTCGCAGGGTCCGCGACGCTCGGGTCGCGCGGTTCAGCCACCTTCTCCTCCGAGAGCCCGGGTGGGGCAGGCGCAGTCTACGGTTTCGTATCGTTGAAAGCGAGAAAATGCGATCCGCGTACGCTGCCGACGTAATCGGCTCGGAGGACGCATGACCGCGCTGAACGCCTCGACCTCGCGGGACAGGGCCGCCGCACTTCGGGCGCTGCACGTGGCCGGCGATCCGCTGATCCTGCCCAATGCCTGGGACGCGGCCTCGGCCAGGTTGGTCGAGGCGACCGGATTCCCGGCGGTGGCCACCAGCAGCCTGGCGATGGCGGAGATCCTCGGCTATGCCGACGGGGAGCAGACGCCGGCTGGGGAAATGCTGGCAGCCGCGGCTCGCATCGCGCGGGCGGTCAGCGTGCCGGTCACGGTGGACTTCGAGCGCGGCTACCGGCTGTCGCCGGCCGAGCTGGTCGAGCGGTTGGCTGCGACCGGGGCCGTGGGGGTGAACCTCGAGGACACGGAACCATCGACCGGGGTGATGATCGATGCTGGCGAGCAGGCGGACTTCCTGGCCGCGGTGCGTGCGGCCGCCACGTCGGCCGAGTACGACCTGGTGATCAACGCGCGCACCGACTCCTTCCTGCGGCCGTCAGGCTCGGTCGAGGAACGGACTGCGGCATCGATCGCGCGCGGGGCGCGGTACCTGGCGGCCGGCGCGGACTGCGTCTATCCCATCGGCGCCGCGGGTCGCGACGCGATTCGGGAGCTGGTCAAGGGCATTCCCGGACCGATCAATATCGGGTACGGGCAGGGGAACCTGTCACTCGCCGAGCTGGCCGCGCTCGGAGTTGCCCGCATCAGCTTCGGGCCGGCCCTTCAACAGGACCTGTACCGGAGGCTCGGCTCGGAGCTGCTTCCGGCGATCGCGTCGGACAGAAACCCGTTCGCAGCCTGACCGCGGTCGTCGGCCGGGTTGCGGTCCACTTGCTCGTGGACTGAACGACGGCCACGATGCCAATGGCATGCACCGTACCGATACTGCCAATGTCCTGATCATCGGCACGGGGGCGGCCGGCTGGCGCGCCGCGATTGCAGCGACGCAGGCCGGGGTCGAGGCACGACTGATCGGGAAGCGCCCGCAGCTCGACCCGCACACGGTGCTGGCGTCCGGTGGCATCAATGCGGCACTCGGCACGCGTGACCCCCAGGACACGTGGCAGCAGCATTTCGCGGACACCCTGCGCGAGGGCTACTTCCTCGGCGACCCACGGATGGTCGAGATCGTGGCGCGCGAGTCGCCCGCTGCGGTCCTGGAGCTCGCGGAATGGGGCTGCGAATTCGCGCGCACCGAGGATGGCAACCTCGACCAGCGGTTCTTCGGCGCGCACCGCTGGCGACGCACCTGCTACGCCGGCGACTTCACCGGTCGTGCGATCCAGGGCGCGCTGGCAAGCAAGGGGTCCGAGCTCGGGATCGGCGTCCAGGACAACCAGTATGTCTCCCGGCTGCTGGTGGCCGATGGCGCCTGCTTCGGCGCACTGGCCTTCGACCTCCGCACTGGTGAACGGACGGTCCACCTGGCCGATGCCGTGATCCTGGCGACCGGCGGGCACACCCGCATCTGGCGTCGCAGCTCGTCGCGCCGCGACGAGAACTACGGGGAGGCGATGCGCCTGGCGCTCGATGCCGGATGCCGGCTCATGGACATGGAGCTCGTGCAGTTCCACCCGACCGGGATGGTGCATCCCGAGGAAGCCGCCGGCACGCTGGTCACCGAGGCGGTGCGCGGCGAGGGCGGCCACCTGCTGAACGCGATGGGCGAGCGCTACATGCAGCGCTACGACCCGGACCGGCTCGAGCTGAGCTCACGCGATCGCGTGGCCCTCGCCAACTACACCGAGATCGCCGCTGGCCACGGCGGTCCGCATGGCGGGGTATTCCTGGACATCAGCCATCGGGGCAAGGCGCACATCATCGAGAAGCTGCCACGCATGTACCGCCAGTTCATCGAATGGCAGATGCTCGACATCAGCCGTCAGCCGATGGAGGTTGCTCCCACCGCGCACTACACCATGGGCGGCATCGTGGTCGACCCCGAGACGCATACCGCGGGCGTGCCCGGGCTGTTCGCCGCTGGCGAGTGCGTCGGAGGCGTTCACGGCGCCAATCGGCTGGGTGGGAATTCGCTGGGCGAGGCGCTCATCTCGGGACGCCGGGCGGGCGAGGCGGCAGCTGCATTTGCCCTGGAGGGGGAGCGTGTCAATCGCTCGCGCCAGGCGATCGACGAGAGCCTCGCGGAGCTGGACGAGCTGACGCGGCCAGGCGATGAGCTGGCCCGCCCACTGCAGCGAGCCCTGCGCGACGTCATGTGGGAACGGTGTGGCGTCGTCCGCGACGAAGCCGGGCTGCGCAGCGGCCTCCAGGAGCTGGCGCCGCTGCGGGAGGCCGCCTCGCGCCTGGACGTGCGACCGGGTGCGGAGGGGTGGACGGATCTGGCGCACGCGCTCGACCTGCGCGGCGCGCTGGTCGTGGCAGAGGCCACCCTGCGCTGCGCGATCGAGCGCCGCGAGTCACGCGGCGCGCACCAGCGTACCGACTACCCGGAGCTCGCCCCGGCGCTGCAGGTCAACTTCAACATCGACCGGCGGATGGAGCCCTGGGCGGAGCCGGTGCCACCGATTCCCTCGGATCTGCGCGAGTTGGCTGAGCGACCGGTCGAGCTCAGCGCCGATCGGCTGCTCGAGTAGGCCACCGTCACGCTCGCGCGGGAGCGGCCTCAGCTTCGGGCTCGATCGTCGCGGAGCCGGGCTGCACGGCGATGCACTCGGGGACGGTCGTCGAAGCTGGCTTGCGATGCGGAAGGGTGAGGAAGGCACCGACGAAGACGCCCGCCACGACCACGGCACCGCCGACGAGGAACGTCGCTGAGATCTGCTCGCCCGTGAAGGATGTCGCGATCGTGATCGTCACGAGTGGAATCAGGATGTCGCTGTACGACACGGCGGACGCCGTCCAGCGCTCCAGCGTGTACACGAAGAGCCCGAACAGGAGGACCGATCCGAGCGTGGCGGTGTAAACGAAAGCCAGCCACGTGATCGGCTGCGAGGGCAGCGTCCGCTGCTCGCCGGCGACCAGCGAGAACACCAGGAGGAGAACCGCGGCCGTCAGCATCGCCACGGCATTCGTCGCGCGGGGGTCGCTGCGCGGGATCGTCTTGACCAGGATGCCGGTCTCGGCCAGTGACAGCACTCCGAGGGCGATCAGAACCCGCGACCCCAGCAACACGGCAGCCGACAGCTGGTCGACGAAGATGAGGGCTACGCCGCCGAGCGCGAGGAGCGAGCCGACCAGTCCCTGGAGCCGGAACGCCTCCTGGCGGTGAGCGACCGCCAGGCCCAGGGTCAGCAGCGGGGTCAGGGCGAGGAAGACGGCGGCCGTGCTCACGGGCGTGTCCCGCAGGCCGGCGAAGACGAGGGCCATGGTTACCGCGAATCCGAGCGCGCCGTAGGCCATGGCGCCAAGCAGGCTGCGGCCGCGCGGCAATGGCTGGCGGCTCGCCAGCACGATCGCGCTCATGATGGCTCCGGCGACGATGAACCGGCCCACGCCAGCCCAGAACGGGTCCAGTTCGCGCAGTAGCTGCTTCGCGGCGATCCCGTTGATGCCACCCAGCAGCACCACCGCGCCGAACGCGAGCAGCGTCATCGCGTCCGGCAGCGCGGCGACTCTACGTGGCGTGGGATCGGGCTCGGTTTGGCTCAGGGCGCCATCCCTCCTAGGCTGGAACTGCGATCTTGGACGATCCGCCTCGGACGTCGCAAGATGACTCCTGACGTTCGCCGGCAGGGGGGCGATGTGGAGGAGTGCCCCGATGGCTGAGCCTGTCTTTTTCCTAAGCCGGTTTCGGGTCAAGTCGGGAGGCGTGGACGCGCTGAGGCAGATGACGCCCGCAGCCACGGCCCAGCTCGAATCGGACAAGCCGCAGACCGTCGCCTTTCTTTCCTTCTGGACGCGGACGGTGGAGTCGTCTGCTTCCTCCACGCGTTTCCCGACGCAGAGTCGATGGACGCTCACTTCGTTGGGTCCGACGAACGTTCGCGAGCGGCGTCGGAGCACATGGAACCATTGGGCTGGGAGATCTATGGGAAGCCGAGCGCGGCGGCTCTTGAAACCATGCGACAGGCTGCCGATTCCGCGGGAGTGCCGCTAGCCCAATACCCCGAGTACCTTTCTGGCTTCCTCCGCGTCGCGCCGGCCTAGCAACCTCAACGCTGAGCGCTACTTGCGGCGGGGGCTCCGCAATGTGGCCATCAGCCGGTCCTGGAGGAGCGGGTCGATGCTCGCGACGTCGGCGGGGGTGATACTGCCGGAGAGTTCGATCACCGTCCGGAATTGATCGACTGCCGCCGTGCACCCCGCGCACCCGGCGAGATGGGTCTCGATCCGGCGTCGCTGCTCGCGGTCCACGGCGCCGTCGAGATAGGCGGTCACCGAATCGGCGAACTCGATACAGCGCAGGTCATCGTCGGCTCGCGAACGATCGCTCACTGCGCCGCCTGCCTACCTTCGAAAAGCCGCTCCAGCCGTGCGCGAACCACGCCACGCGCCTGATGCAGCCGCTCGCGCTGCTGCTGGGGGGTGAGGCCCAGGGCCGCGCTCGCATCACTCGGCGACCGTCCCTCGACATCGCGGAGAACCATGACCTGCCGAAGCTCCTCCGGCATCTCAGACAGCGCTGAGCGTACCTCTTCGAGCGCCTCGGGCCGGTCAACGCCGACTCGGGGCCCGGTCCAGGCGGCCGGAGGATTCGCCCAATGGCCTGGCCAATCGGGATCATCGGGCGGAAGGAAGCGATCAGGCGGAAAAGCCGGTTGCATCGCCA
>CBFGSY010000094.1:0-8809 GCA_965651545.1 uncultured bacterium
GCAGCACGTACAGCTTGGCGAAGAAGCCGACGGTGGGCGGGATGCCGGTCAGCGAGAGCAGCAGCACCGCCATGGCCGCCGACAGCGCCGGGGCACGGCCTGCCAGCCCGGCGAAGCTGGCCAACCCCCCATAGCGTGCCGGGTCGCGCTGCAGCATGCCGACCACTGCGAAGGCGGCGATGTTCATGACGCCGTAGCCCAGCACGTAGAAGAGGACCGATTCGATCGCCTCGCGCTGCACCTCTGGGGAGGTGGCGGCGGCGAAGGCCGCCAGCCCGGCCAGGATGTAGCCGGTATGGGCGATGCTCGAGTACGCGAGCATCCGCTTCACGTTGGTCTGGGTCAGTGCCACCAGGTTGCCGACGGTCATGGTCAGCACCGCCAGCACCGCCATTACGGTCAGCCAGTCGGCGCGCTGGGGCGCAAGCCCCTCGGCGAAGAGGCGCACCAGCAGGGCGAAGGCACCCAGCTTGGGGCCGACCGACAGGAAACCGGTGATCGGTGTCGGGGCGCCCTGGTAAGCGTCCGGCGTCCAGTAGTGGAAGGGGACGGCGGCAGCTTTGAAGGTGCCTCCGACCGTCAGCAGGCCGATGGCGACCAGCACAGCCGGGGCGGCCTGGCCGGCGTCCGCCAGGGCGGGTCCGATCTCCGCAATGCGCGTCGTGCCGGTCAGGCCGTAGGTCCAGCTGATGCCGAACAGCAGGATGGCCGACGCGAAGCTGCCGAGCAGGAAGTACTTGAGGCCGCCCTCGTTGCTGTACCGATCGGTCTTGTGGAAGCCGGTCAGCAGGTAGGCCGGCATCACCATCAGCTCCAGGCCAAGGAAGAGCGTGATCAGGTCCGCGCTGCTGGCGAGCACGAACATGCCGGTCAGGCTAAAGAGCAGGATCCCGTTGAACTCACCCAGGGGCAGGCGCCGGGAGGTGAGGTAAGAGGGCGCGAACAGCGCCGCCAGCAGGCCGATCAGCAGCGTCGCGCCCTTGAGGAAGGTCGACAGCTGGTCGACCACGTAGAAGCCGCCGAAGACGTGGTCGTTGACCTCCCAGACCTGCACGCAGCCGATCCCGGTCAGGATCAGGCCGAAGGCGGTCAGGGGAGTGAGCACCCACTTCGCCGAGCGGGGGATGAACAGGTCGACGGTAATGACCACCAGCGCGGTGGATACCAGCAGCAGCTCCGGCAGCAGCGTGAAGAGGTCGTTCAGCGGATCGTTCATGCCGTCGCTGCCCTCCTCACCATGGCAGCGACAGCGAGGTCAGCCCGGACGACGGTGAGACCAGCTCCAGGATCCGATCGACCGGCGCCTCGGTGAGCTCCAGCACCACTCCGGGCACCACGCCCAGGGCCACCACCAGCACCACCAGCGGCGCCAGGGACAGCCACTCGTTTGGCGACATGTCGCTCAGCGACGGCCACCAGCGCCGTATCCAGCCCGAGGGGACGGTGGAGAAGACACGCTGGAACATCCACAGCATGTAGACCGCGCTGAAGATGACTACCAGCATCGTGGCGCCGGCCACCCAGCCGTTGAATCGGAAGGCACCGAGCACCACCAGGAACTCACCGATGAAGCCGGACAGGCCGGGCAGCCCGATGCTGGCGAAGGTGAACAGGCCGAAGATTGCCGCGTAGCGCGGCAGCCGCGCGTTGAGACCGCCCATGTGCGCGATCAGCCGGTCGTGGGTGCGCTCGTAGATGACGCCAACCAAGAGGAACAGGGCGCCGGTGGTCACGCCATGGCTGATCATCTGGAACACGGCGCCCTGCAGCCCCTGCTCGTTGAAGACGAAGGCGCCCAGCATGACGAAGCCCATGTGAGAGACGCTGGAGTAGGCGATCAGCTTCTTGAGATCGGGCTGGACCATGCTCACGAGCGCGCCGTACAGGATGGCGATGATGGCCAGGGCGATGATGATCGGCGCGAACTCGACGGCCGCATTGGGCAGCAGCGGCAGGCTGAAGCGCAGGAAGCCGTAGCCGCCCAGCTTGAGCAGGACGCCCGCCAGGATGATGGAGCCGGCGGTCGGCGCCTCGACGTGCGCATCGGGCAGCCAGGTGTGCAGCGGCCACATCGGCACCTTGATCGCGAAGGCCAGGAAGAAGGCGACGAAGGCGAGCGCCTGCAGTCCGTCCGTGAACGGGAAGCCGCGCAGCTGTTCATAGGCGAATGTGAACTCGTTGCCACCGGTCGCGTGCGCGATGGCGACCGCCAGGATGGCGACCAGCATCAGCAGCGAGCCGACCAGGGTGTAGATGACGAACTTGACCGTGGCGTAGATGCGCCGCGGTCCGCCCCAGATCCCGATGACCAGGTACATCGGGATCAGGCTGAGCTCCCAGAAGACGTAGAACAGGAACAGGTCCAGGCTGACGAAGACGCCCAGCATCCCCGTCATCAGCAGCAGCATGGTGGCGTAGTACTCCTTGATCCGCGCCTGGATCGGATCCCAGGAGTAGAGGATGGAGACCACGCTGAGCACGGTTGTCAGGATCACCAGCACCACCGACAGCCCGTCGACGCCCAGCCGATAGCCCATCCCGAATGCCGGGATCCAGTCAAGGTCCTCGCGGAACTGGAATTCCGGTCCGGCAGGGTCATAACCGAGCAGCAGCAGGCTGAAGGCGAGGCTGGCCAGGGACGCCAGCAGCGCGATCCAGCGGATGGCCCGATGCCGGTCGCCCGGCACCAGCAGGATGGCGAGCACCCCGATCACCGGTGCGAAGACGACCAGGCTGAGCAGCGGCAGGTCGCGGGCCAGATCGGTCATATGCGAATCACCAGGTAGGCGACCAGCACGAGCACCAGGCCGGTGGCGATGCCGAGGCCGTAGTTCTGGGTGCGGCCGGTCTGGAAGCTGCGCAACGCGCCACCGAATCGCTGCGACACCCAGCCGGCGCCATTGACGGCGCCGTCGATGACCCTGGCATCGAACCACCACAGGAGGTTGGCGATCAGCACTCCACCGCGGGCGAAGATCAGCTGGTAGATGTCGTCGAAGTAGTACTTGTTCAGGCTGGCGGCATACATGCCCGGGCCCAGTCCCAGGGGGATGCGGTCAATGAAGCGGCGCGGCGACTCCGGGCTCTCGACGTACCAGCGGTAGGCGAGCCAGATGCCCGCCGCCCCCACCCCGGCGCCCACCAATAGCAGCAGGCCACCGATGCCCAACAGCTCGAAGCCGTGGTGCTCGCCCGATGCGATCGAACCGGGCAGGACGCCGGCGTGCGCCTCCTCGGAATGAGCGAAGACCTCCTCCAGCCAGCCGTGGATCAGCCCGCCCTCTGGCGGGATGCCCAGCAGCAGCCCGGCCAGCACCGTCGGGACGGCGAGGATGGCCAGCGGCGCGACCATGGTCGGCGCCGACTCGTGCACGTGCTGCCATACCTCCTCGATGCCGCGCCATCGGCCATGGAAGGTCATAAACACCATGCGGAAGGTGTAGAAGGCCGTCATGAACGCCACCACCACCCCCACCACGTAGAAGAGGTAATAGCCGCGGTTGAACGCCTCGGCCAGGATCTCGTCCTTGCTGAAGAAGCCGGCAAAGATGGGGATGCCGGCCAGCGCCAGCGAGCCGACGACCATGGTCCAGTAGGTCCACTGCATCCGCTCCCGCATGCCGCCCAGGAAGCGCATGTCCTGCTCGCCGGCGGCCCCGTGGATCACCGAGCCGGAGCCCATGAACAGCAGCCCCTTGAAGAAGCCGTGGCTGACCAGGTGGAAGATGGCGGCCACCCACGCGCCGATGCCCAGGGCGAAGAACATGTAGGCCAGCTGGCTGACGGTCGAGTAGGCCAGCACCTTCTTGATGTCGTTCTGGGTCAGCGCGATGGCCGCGGCCAGGATGGCGGTGAAGACGCCGATGCCGGCCACCACCCACATGGCGACCTGACTCTCGGCGAAGATCGGGTTGGCGCGGGCCACCATGTAGACGCCGGCGTTGACCATGGTGGCGGCATGGATGAGCGCGGAAACGGGCGTCGGGCCTTCCATGGCGTCCGGCAGCCAGACGTGCAGCGGGAACTGGGCTGACTTGCCCACCGCGCCGGCGAACAGGAGCAGCGCGATGACGGTGATGACCGCCGGCTCCAGCGTCCCGATCTGGGCGAACACCTCCTCGAAGCTGAGCGTGCCGAGGAAGGTCCAGATGGCCATGATGCCCAGCCCAAAGCCGAAGTCACCGATGCGGTTGACGATGAAGGCCTTCTTGGCGGCTCCGGCGGCCGATGGCTTCTTGTACCAAAAGCCGATGAGCAGGTAGCTGCACAGGCCCACCAGCTCCCAGCCGACGTAGAGCAGCAGGAAGTTGTCGGCCAGGATCAGCAGCAGCATGCTGACCATGAACAGGTTCAGGTAGGCGAAGAAGCGCCAGAAGCCCCGGTCGCCGTGCATGTAGCCGATGGAGTAGACATGCACCAGCAGGCCGACGCTGCTGACAACCAGCAGCAGCATGGCCGTCAGCGAGTCGATCAGGAACGAGATCTCGATGTGGAAATCGCCGGCGGCGATCCACTCGTAGACCGTGACGTGGTACTCGTTGCCGCCGAAGATGACATTGGCGAAGACGACCATCGAGATCGCCCATGAGACGGCCACCAGCAGGACCGGCACCACCCAGGAGAGGTAGCGCGGCTGCTCTGCCCCCGGCGCGACGTGACCGGTCTGGCCGAGACCGTCGTTCAGGTCGGCGGGGATGACGCCGTTGGCCCCCTCGGCATTGGCCAGGTCGTCGGCGTGGCCGGCGTGCGGGCTGGTCGCCGCCTGGAGCTCCTCGGTCGGGATCGGCTCCATGGCCCCGCCCTCGTCGGTCGGGTGATGATCGTGACTGCCTGGCTCGGCGTGGCCGGCATCGTCGCCGTGGCCTTCCGACGCGCCGTGGTCGTCGTGCAGCGGGACCCGGTCAAGCCTCGGCCCCAGCAGCACCGCGAACAGGAACCCGGCCAGCGGCAGGGCCGGGATGAGGACGATGAGCAGGTCCATCGGTCCGCGCTATTCCTTGAGGTCCGCGTACTCGTCGACCTCTGGGGTCTGACGGGTGCGGATGATGGCGATCACCAGCGCAAGGCCAACGGTCGCCTCGGCGGCGGCAACGGCCATGACCAGCAGGGCGAAGATGCCGCCCGCGTTGCTCTCCGAGGGGAGGTAGGCGTTGAAGGCGATCAGGCTGAGGTTGACGGCATTCAGCATCAGCTCGATGCAGATCAACATCAGGATCGCGTTGCGGCGCGCCAGGAAGCCAAAGGCGCCGATGCCGAAGAGGAGCGCCGAGACGATCAGGTAGCTGGTGAGGCCCATCAGTTGGCCCTCTCGTCCTCTTCCGGCCGGCGGGCCAGGAAGATGGCGCCGATGATGGCGGCCAGCAGCAGCAGGCTGACGATCTCGAGCGGCAGCGCGTAATCGGTGAAGAGCGCGTCCGCAACCGCCTGGATGTTGATCGCAACGGCAGCCGCCGCGGCGCCCCAGTCGGTGGCAATTGCCGACCAGATGACCAGGCCCACCACGCACAGCGACACGACCGCGGCTGCCCATACCTGGCGGTGGAACGGGGCAGGGATGTTCGCGTCGCCGGCCTGGGTGAGCATGATCGCGAACAGGATCAGGACGCTGATCGCGCCGAGGTAGATGAGCACCTGCGCCGCTGCCACGATGCCGGCGCCCAGCAGGAGGTACATCCCAGCCAGCGACCCGAAGCAGACCATCATCGCGATCGCCGAGTGGATGATGTTCCGCATGGTGACCACGGCCAGCCCACCACCGACCACGCCGACGGCGAGCAGGACGAAGAGGACTCCGGTAACGTCCAGGGCGGAGGCTCCCGTTGGTGGTTTCGAGCGCTCAAATGGCCTCGGGATAGTGCGAGGCCGCGTTCGATTCTAGCGCAGGCAGCAGCCACTGACCCCCACCCCTAAGATGGTCCGGCCGATGATGCGGCTGATCTCAGCCCTGTTCCTGGTCGCCTGGCTGGTGGCCACCGTGGCCTTCACGCTGCGCGCTGCCAACCCGCTGCCGGGCCAGGTGGTGACCGACAACGCCGTGCCGTTCACCACCATCCAGATCTACCTGGACAACCTGGACTCCGCCTTCTGGGTTTCGCAGGCGGTCGGCAATGTCCTGCTCCTGCTGCCGATCGGCCTGTTCGGGCCGCTGGCGCTGCCCTGGTTGGAGCGCTGGTGGCGGGTCGCCCTGCTGGCAGCCGCGCTGTCGAGCTGTATCGAGCTGGGGCAGCTGTTCGTCCCCGATCGATCGGCCGACGTCGACGACGTTCTGCTCAACGTTCTGGGCAGTTTGGTCGGCTACGGCATGTTCCTGCTCTTTCGCGTGGCGAGCGCCACGCCACCCGCCCGTTCGGGGTCTGATTGACCGCCCTGCCGCGGCAAATTGAACGGCAGCTACGTCGGTCGGGTATGCGCCCCCGTGGTCACGACGCCGCTGAAGTCGGTTTCGACCGGCACCTCAAGATCCTCCAGCAGCCAGATGGCAACGATAAAGGCAGCGGCCGTCGAGAGGATGCTGACCACGCCGATCGGCATGCCAAGCATGCCCAGCAGGAAGCCGAGGATCGGCGTGCTGAGCGCGACTCGCCCTTGAATGGCAGTGGCGGACACGAGCGTCGGATCCGGATTCTCATTTGCGTCGCCACGCGTCCGGAGGAATTGCCCGCTGTCGGCCTCAACTACCTCCACCACACGATGGGTGACCACGACCCCGTTCTCCTGGCGGATGGCCACGATCTGACCCTTGGCATCGCCCTGCCACCCGCGTTCGACGACTGCCAGCGCTCCGACGGCCATGGCAGGCGACATGGACCCGGACCGGATGGCATACAGCTCAAGCCCGATGAGTGGCCCCAGCCGTGCCCCCAGGCCGAGGGCGAGGACCGTCACGGCCAGCGCGCCGAACGCCACGGCAAGTAGGCGCCTGGTCCAGCGGATCACGGCCTGCATCAAGCCCGGAGGGTTCTGCGTCACAGGAGTCGCACCCGCGATCGATACAGGGTCGTGTCGTAGGCGAACAGCATGTCCGTCGCGGAGCCGGACCCGACCAGGAGCTTCACCTCCAGCTGGTGGCCCACGAGCAGAGTCGTGTTCACGCTCAGGCTCGCCGAGCGTTTGACCCAGGCGCTGTTGCCTGCCTGCCAATCGGAAGCGCTCACCGTCGTGCTCCCGATCTCTGTGGTTGTCCCGAGAATCGTGTTGAAGTCGCGCAGGAAGACGCGCACCTCGCCGGCCGTTCCCTGCGTGAATGACGGCATCGCCGACCAGAACTCGATCAGCACGGTTCCATTGATCGACTGCCCGAGGAGGCCGGCCGTCGGCCCGCGCCAGTTCTGGTAGCGCGCCAAGGTTGACTCCGTCGCTCCGCTTCCACCGCGCTCGATGCGACGGCCGGCGGCGCTGTCCTGGTCCGCGTCGTAATTGAAAAGGGTCGTGGCTGTCGACGCACTCGTGTTCATCGACAGGCTGGCCTGCGCGTTTGTGTTGCCGATCGGCGGCGTCGGGTTGTTGTGCAGGTAGTAGGTGGTGGCGGAGAAGCTGCTCGCGGCAGTCGAGGTCGCCGTCACCTGCTCGGCATCGGTGAGCAAGGCCATCGCGTCCCGGTGCCCACCTGCCAGGAGCGTCCCGGCAAGCAACGCGAAGGTCGCCAGCAGCCCGCCAAGATGTCGGGCTGCTGGCTCGATTCCGCTGCGTCCGGCCGAGCTGCCGGTCATTTGGCTAGGGGTTGCTGGCCGTCTGTTCGGCGTCGAAGGTGAAGGTCGTGGTGGTCGAGGCGCCCTGGTATGCGTTGCCGGTGCCCGACGGCAGCGTCACGCGGAAGCACAACGTCTCGTTGGCCGCGCCATCGAGCGTCCGGTCGCCTGTGTCTGCGCCGGCGGTCGGATCGCCGAACCCGGCCGTGCTCGCGCCGAGGACGGTCGCAGCCAGCACGAGCGTTCCATCGAAGTTGTCGCAGGGCGTGCCCGGGGCTGTCGCGTCAATCTCGCGAACGGTGAGCGTCAGCACATCCCGCAGGCCGAGCCCGTCGCCGTTGCTGCTGCTGGTGGTCATCGCGTAGCGCAGCTGCGCGGTGCCGTCGTTCTCGACGACGACATCGTCGGTGACGGAGTCGCCCGGCATCATGGCCGAGGTCGTGAGCACCAGCGCGTCGATCTTGGCAGCGTCGAGCACGATCGTTCCGGTGTCAAAGGTGGCATCCACCGTTTCGGTATCGGTGAAGAGCGCCAGGCTCAGCTGGCCGCTTCCGACGCCGACCATCGCAAGCAGCGGCAGGATCAGGGCGAGTCGGCGCCGCCTGCGCCGACGCTCACGAGCAGTGGACATTGTTGGGTGTGCGACCTCTCTACGACGGGCCGCCGTTCTCTCTACATTGCGTCCTGGCTGGCCTCGTGGGTATAGGAAAGATCAGATCGGTCCGGTTCGGAATAGGACGATCAGGCCAGCCCCAGGTCCTGGCCGATGAACATCTGCTGCTGCGCCGGTTGGCGGTGGAAGGGGCGTTCCTGCGTCCGCCCTGATGGAACGGAGCGGCCAAATCCTGCCAAATCGCGTTCTGGTCGCGCTTAGGCGGGCCATCGCGGGTTTTGCGAGCCGAACTCGCGCGTTTCCACGCTCAGCCGGACTGCAGTCGAACGGCGGCGAGCCTTCGCACCTTGCCTAAGAGCTATGACATCGCGATTTGGCAGGAGCGACCGCATTCCGCGCCGGGCACGCCACCGCGGCCAAGCGGTAACGCGCTAGCCGCCGATCACTCAGTGAGCGATGCAGCTTCCCGCGCCACAACGACCGACAGACATCGGTCTAGGAATGTTCA
>CBFGSY010000095.1:0-8503 GCA_965651545.1 uncultured bacterium
AGGATCGCGTCGATCTGGCCCATCGCCTGCGTCAGGCCCTCTTCCACGCCCATCGCCAGCACCTGCTCCATGGCCTGCGTGTCCGGGAAGACGGTCTCGATGGACATCCGCGTCCGACCGCTGCCGATGTCCTCGATCCTCACGTGGGCGGTCGTGACCGGGAAGTCGGTGTTCGGCGACCCGTCCTCGTTGGCGAAGCCGTCGCGGAAGACCAGCGAGCCGGGGGCATCGGCCTCGACGATCTCCCAGTAGCCCTTGGGCTGGTCGCCCTCCGGGCCGGTCATGTGATAGGCGACGTGGCTGCCTGGAGTCAGGTCGTGCTGCGTGAATGTTGCCGGGTAGGTCGGCGGTCCCCACCAGCGCTCCAGCTGGCGCGGATCGGCCCAGAGCTGCCAGACACGCTCGGGAGGCGCGTCGAGCTCGGTGGTGACGGTCATGGTCAGGGCGGCTGGGTCCTTCTGGACGGATGTCACGGGCATCGGTCAGGTCTCCTTGGTCTCGGTGATGAGGTGGGTCATACGGTCGACACGCCCGCGCCACAGATCCTCGTACTGGTCGAGCAGGCGGCGCGCCACGCGCAGCCCCTCGAGATTGGTGCGCACGACCTTCCGACGGCCAATGCGCTGCTTGGTCACCAGCCCGGCCCGCTCGAGGATGGCAATGTGCTTCTGCACCGCCGCGAAGCTCATCGGATAGTGACTGGCCAGCTCCGCGATGCCTTCCTCGGCATCGATCGCGCGGCGCACGATGTCGCGGCGGGTGTGGTCCGCCAGCGCGCCGAACATGCGGTCGAAGTCGGGAGGGGCGATTTGCATGGTACAACCATAGGGTTGTATATTCGCGATGTCAAGTCCCGGCGCCAACCCAGTAAGGTGGAGACATGGATCAAGTAACGACTGAGAGCGCGGTACCGCCGCGAGCGACAAGCAGGGAATGGATCGGGCTGGCGGTGCTTCTCCTGGCCGCCCTCGTCTACGCGATGGACCTGACCGTCCTGAACCTCGCCATCCCGCGCATCAGCGCGGAGCTGCAGCCGTCGAGCGTCCAGCTGCTGTGGATCTTCGATATCTACGGCTTCCTGGTCGCCGGCCTGCTGATCACGATGGGCACGCTCGGTGACCGGATCGGCCGCCGCAGGCTGCTGCTCGGTGGCGCCGCGGGCTTCGCGCTGTCGTCGTTGCTGGCGGCGTTGTCGACCAGCCCGGAGATGCTCATCGCCAGCCGCGCGCTGATGGGCGTCTTCGGTGCCACGGTGGCGCCGTCGACCCTGTCGCTGATCTTCACGATGTTCCTTGACCCGAAGCAGCGCTCCACCGCCATCGGGCTATGGATCGCGGCCTATTCCGCCGGCGGGGCGATCGGGCCGGTCGCCGGTGGCGTGCTCCTTGAGTTCTTCTGGTGGGGCTCCGTGTTCCTGATCGGCGTTCCGGTGATGGCGCTGCTCCTCGTCCTGGGCCCGCGCACCTTGCCCGAGTACCGCGACCCGAACGCAAAACGCCTGGACCTGCGCAGCGCGGCCGTGTCCCTGGTGGGCATCCTGGCCATCGTCTGGGGCCTGAAGGAGATCGCGCAGGATGGGGTCTCGGCCGTGCCGATCCTGGCCATCGCCGCCGGCATGCTGCTCGGCATCTTCTTCGTGCGCAGACAGCTGCAGCTCGCGTCGCCGATGATCGACGTGCGGCTCTTCCGCATCCGCGCCTTCAACGCCTCGCTCGGCACCTACTTCCTGAGCCTCTTCGTCATCGTCGGCTACTTCCTGTTCATCGGGCAGTACCTGCAGCTCGTGCTCGGGCTGTCGCCGCTGGTGGCGGCCTTCTGGTCGCTGCCATCGGCGGTCGGCTTCATCATCGGGTCGGTCCTGGCGCCCAGGATCATTCACCGCTTCCGGCCGGCGCTGATCATGGGCACCTGCATGGCCATCGCCGCGGCGGGCACTGTGCTCCTGTTGTTCGTGAGCGTCAGCGGCGATGCCAACCTGTACCTGATCACCGTGGCGATGCTGGTGATGGCCACTGCCTTCGCGCCGGTCGTCGCCCTCGCCACGGAGCTCATCGTGGGAAGCGCGCCCCCGGAGCAGGCTGGCGCCGCGACCGGGATTTCCGAGACGAGCGCCGAGCTGGGCGGTGCGCTGGGGATCGCCATCCTGGGCAGCATCGGGACGGCCGTCTACCGGGCCGAGGTCGCCGACCGTCTGCCAGCCGGGGTTCCGGCGGCGGCTGCGGACGCGGCGCGGGACACCCTCGGCGGCGCGCTGGCCATCGCCCAGACGCTGCCTGCAGAAGTCGGTGCGGCACTCGTGGCGGCAGCTGAGACGGCGTTCGTCGACGCGCTGCACTTCGTTGCCGTGGTCTCGGTGGTCGGCGCGATCGTGACAGCGATCGTTTCGGCGTCCGCACTCCGGAGGGTCCCGGCTCGTTCGGAGCCTGAGCCCGAGGTCATCACCCCTGGGCGGGAGCCTGCGGCCGCCGCGGATTGAGTCGGCCGGTCGGTGCAAGTCGACCGATCCACGCCGGTCACGCGCACTACGATAGGCAGCCCATGCGACAGACCGCCCACCCCGGTTTCCGGGACTGCCTGCGTTGCCGATGAACGCCGACCTCGCCGCGTTCGACGCCCTGTGCGACGAGCGGTTCGACGGCTGGGTGGCGGAGCTGCGTGACTTCTGCACGATCCCGTGCGAGACGGACGAGCTGGCGGAGCTGGAGCGCGGCGCTCGCTGGATCGAGGACCGCCTCCGCGCTGCCGGCGCGGAGGTGACGGTGCTTCGCGGGACCACGCACGCTGCTGGCCGTCCAGCACTACGACGTCCAGCCCGCCGCACCGCTCGACCTCTGGGAGTCGCCGCCGTACGACCCCGCCGTCCGCGACGGCCGCCTGTACGCACGGGGAGTGTGTGACGACAAGGGCGAGCTGCTCCATCGCATCCAGGCCGCCGAGGCGCTGCGCGATGCCGCCGGCGAGCTCCCGTGCCGCATCCGTTTCATCGTCGAGGGCGAAGAGGAGAGCGACAGCGAGCACCTTGCCCCGCTCCTCTCCCGGCGGCCCGAGTTCTTCGAGGGTCACGGCGCCCTGATCGAGGGCGGCGGCGTGGACGAGAAGGGCCGGCCCATGCTCGTGTGCGGTGTGCGGGGGATGGTGTATGCCGAGCTGTCGGTGCGGACGCTCGACTTCGACGCGCATTCGGGTGGCGCTCAGCTGCTGCCCAATGCCGCGTGGCGCCTGATCGAGGCTCTCGACACCCTCCGCGCGGCCGATGGCAGCATCCGCATCGACGGCTTCCTTGACGACGTCGCCGCACCCACGGACGAGCAGCTCGCCCACCTGAGGACGCTGCCGTTCGAGGAGGACGAGATCAAGCGGATCTACGGTGTGGCCGAGTTCGTGGGTGGACTGACCGGCTTTGCGGCCCAGGTCGCGGACACGTTTCAGCCGACCTGCAACATCTCTGGCATCAGCTCAGGCTGGACCGATCCGGGCGTCAAGACGATCACGCCGGCCGAGGCATCGGCGAAGGTGGACATGCGCCTGATCCCGAACCAGGACCCGGCGCTGATCACGGAGCGCCTCCGAGATCATCTCGCACGCCGCGGCTTCACCGACGTCTCGGTGACGATCAATCGCGGGGAACGTCCGTACTGGACGCCGATCGATGACCCGATCGTCGATGCGGCAGATCGGGCCCACGATGGCATCTTCGACGAGCCACGCATGCGATGGTTCAGCGCCGGCGGGACCGCGCCGATGCACCAGGTTTGCGCTCCGCATCGGCTGCCGATGGTGACGCTGGGCGCTGGTGATGCGGAGGTCCGGGCGCACGCGCCGAACGAGAGCTACAGCCTCGACCTCATGCGCCGCGCCGCCAAGGTGACCGGCCGATTCCTGCGCGAGTTCGCCGCCATCGACGCGTGACGAAGCCTCTGGAGCTGACACGGGAGCAGATCCTCGCATACCGCCGCAGGGTCCAGGCGCTCGACGAGCGCCTGCCCGCGGGTCCCGATTCGCTTCGTCGGGCCGCCTGGGCAGGGCTGCAGGACAGCGTGCCGAGATCGGCGCTGCACTCGCTGCACGCGCGGGTCGCTGGCGTCGCGCCCCATGCCTTGGACGATCCCTCGCTCGTCCAGGTCTGGGGGCCGCGCTTCACCGCCTACGTCGTCCCGGCGGGCGACCACGCTCCTTTCACCCTGGGCCGGATGCCGGGCAAGGGGCCGCTGCCCGCCCGTGCCGAAGACCTGGCCGCCCGCGCCCACGAATACCTGGCTGGGCGCCGGCTACCTGTCGACGAGGTTGCGACGGCGCTGGGCGTTGGCAACGGCATCCGGTACGCGACGCTGACCGGGACCGTCCTGATCCGATGGGGCGGCGCCCGGCAGCCAACCATCTGGACCGTTGCCCGTCCGGAGCTGAGCGCCGCCGAGGCGCTCCAGGAGCTCGTTCGCCGCTACCTCCGCGTGTTCGGCCCCTCAACGGTCGATGCGTTCGTGCGCTGGGGCGGGATCGATGGCCTCGCCGCGGTCGCCGCATTCGACGCCCTCGCACCGTCGCTGATCGCGGTGCGGACGCCGCTCGGCGAGGCGTCCATCCTCGCGGAGGACGAGTCGACGTTCCGCCAGCCCGTCTCGCCGACCAATGCGGCGCGCCTCCTTCCGAGCGGCGACCCGTACTACCTGCTGTGGGGCCCCGATCGGGAGCTGGTCGTCGCGGACGCGAAGCGTCGCGTAGGGCTGTGGACGTCACGCGTCTGGCCCGGCGCGCTGCTGGTCGGCGGCGAGATCGCAGGGACCTGGCGCCGGTCCACCGCCGTGGTGGTCGTCACGCCGTGGCGCAGGCTTTCCGCCGCAGAGCGGGCCGCCGTCGAGGATGAAGCCGCAACCCTCCCGCTGCCCGAGGTGGGCTCTCCCTGCACGGTCCGCTGGGAAGACGGTGATGGCTGAGCGCTACACAATGACAGAGTGCGATGAATTCCCTGATGAGGAGCAGTCTGTCAGGACATGAGCAAGGTGAGAGCGCACATATCGGCCTCGCTGGACGGCTACGTTGCGGGCCCGAACCAGAGCATGGAGAACCCTCTCGGGGAGGGCGGCGAAGACCTTCACGACTGGTTGGTCAGGCTGAAGGCGTGGCGCGAGCCTCAAGGCATGGAGGGCGGCGAGGAGAACGCCAGCGACGCCATCGTCCGCGAGGAGTATGCGAACGTCGGCGCTGAGATCATGGGTCGCGGCAAGTTCGGCCCGCCGGAGCGCGGACCATGGGGCGACGATCCGTGGCAGGGCTGGTGGGGTGACGATCCGCCATTCCACAAGCCGGTCTTCGTCCTCACTCACCATGAACGGGAGCCGCTGACCCTCACGGACACGACCTTCACGTTCGTGACCGATGGCATCCAATCCGCCCTGGAGCGCGCCAGGCAGGTCTCCGGTGACAAGGATGTATTCATCGGCGGCGGGGCGGACGTCATCAACCAGTACCTGGCGGCCGGACTGGTCGACGAGCTGGAGCTGCACGTCGTCCCCATCCTCCTGGGAGGTGGCGAGCGCCTTTTCGATGGACTGGGACCCGATGTGAAGCTTGAAGAGGTCCGCGTCGCCGAAGCGCCGGGGGTCGCGCATCTCAAGTACCGCGTCGTGAGGTGAATTGCGCGGCCGCGAAAGTGGCCGCGCGAAGTACGCCACCCTCGGTACTAAGTTCTTGCTGGCCTTTGCGCTCGCCCACCACGACGCTGCGCGCCATGCAGCGGCAGGGCATCACACGCGTCACCCGCCCGCTTCTCGCGGCATTCGTTTTCGCCGCGCTGGTCACCGGCCCGGTCACCGCCGAGCATGGCGGGGCGCACACCATCCTCGCGGGCGACACCAAGGGCTGCAACGGCGTCGTGCCCTCGAGCGGCGGCAACACCGTCATGAATCTGGTCGGCGGAACGCTGACACCCGGCGGAACGGCGGTATTCGAGATCACCTATCCGCTGAACGCGTCGAGCGTGGGCAAGCAGTTCACCATCACCGCCTGCGCCTACATCAACGACGTCGCGGCGTTGAAGTACCTCGTCTCCTTCGTACCGAGCAACGAGTCCTTCGTGCTGCGCATGACGTTCGCCGTGCCTGCGGATGCGCCCGTCGGCGGCCGGTACTGCAACTATGCGAAGACGACGCGGAGCCCCACTGCTGCGCAGGCAAGCCAGCGCAAGGCCGGCCCCTCGTGCTTCATCATCCGGGGACCGAGCACGCCGAATAACCAGCCTCCGTCGCCGCCACGCGGCGGCGGGCCCACCACGCCGCCTCCAACCGGCGGGACGCCAGGCGGAGGGCCGCCGCTGCTCCCGAATACCGCGATGGCGCCCTGATTCAGCCGGGGAACTCGCGCCGCCGGATCTCAACGAGCCGTGTGACGAGATCCACCGGGATCGGCTCGTCGGCGCGGAACTGGAGCGTGCCCTTGCCGACGGCGTAGGGCTTCAGTGCCTCGCCCAGCTCGTCGACCATCGCATCGGTCCACGGGAAGAGGCTGTAATGCCGCTTGAACGCCTCGTACGACATGAAGAGCCGCCCTCCCAGGCGGAAGGCTGGCATGTTGTAGGCGATGGCCTCGGTCGCATCGGGTGCGGCGGCCGCGATGGTTCGACGGAGCTGCTCCATGGCAGCGCGGCGCTCGTCCGGCAGGGCAGCCATGTAGTCGTCGACGCTGGCGTGCTTTGGCACGGCCCACCTCCTTGGGAGTCTGCTCGGTCCGCCAGTCCGATAGCATGTCGGGCAATGGCGGCGCCGGAGCCGATTCCTCCCGACCTCTTCCTGTCAGGCTATCCGCAAGAGATCCGCGATGTCGCCGAGCGCCTTCGCGGCGTCGTCCATGAGGCTGTGCCTGAGGTGATCGAGCGCGTCCGGACCGGCTGGCGATTGATCGGCTATGACGTGCCCCTAGGCCGCCGGACCCGGTACTTCGCCTTCGTTGCCCCCGAGCCGGAGCACGTCCACCTCGGATTCGAGTACGGCGTCCTGATGGCCGACCCAGACGGCCTGTTACGGGGCGCCCATCTCGACCTGCGCAAGGTTCGCTTCGTCACTTACGCACCGGGGGACGCCATCCCCACCGAGGCCCTGGTGCGTTACACCCGCGATGCTGCGGAGCTCGCCACCGTGGGGTCCGCCGGACGAATCAGGTCGGGCGCGTGATCATGGCGGCGCGATGACGGCGCCTTCTACCGACGCAACGCCCCGCCCCCCGCGGCTCCCACCGCGGTGGGTCGTGCGCGCAGCGTGGGTAGTCCACCGGGCCATCTACCGCCTGACGCCGGGCCGATTCGGCCTCTGGCCGGCGAAGCCCGGCAAGTGGGGCACGCTCCGGCTTCACACCACCGGCCGCCGGTCCGGCGTCCGTCGCGCCGCGATCCTCGGCTACTACGAGGATGGCCCGAACTACGTGACGCTGGCGATGAACGGGTGGGCCGCGCCGGAACCGGCGTGGTGGCTCAACCTGCAGACGCTTCCGGAGGCGCAGATTGACCTGCATGACCGTACGCTGCCAGTCGTCGGCCGCATGGCCACGGGCGACGAGCGCGAGCGCCTCTGGGCGCGCTGGCAGGAGCATGGCGACGACGTCGACGGCTTCGCGAAGCTCAGGCCAACCGAGACCGCGGTCGTCGTCCTCGAACCCCGATCTTGATGGGGGCCGATGCCGGCTCGGAGCGCGCACGGGCCCTGGCCAGGCGGCTGCAGGAAGCAGCGGCTCGCCTGGTCGCCGTCGTCGAGACAGTCGACGGCGACGGATGGGACGCAGTCCCCGAGCCCGGCGTCTGGTCCATCGGCAAGGAGGCAGAGCACGTGGCCGAGGCAGCCATCTATCACCAGTGGATCGTCCGACTAACGATCGGCGAGAGAGTCTCCTCGCGCCGACCTGCCATCGAGCGGATGAAGATGACGCCGGACCAGTCGCCAGGCGAAGCGCTGGAGCTGCTTCATTCGCGAACCGCCGATGGTGAGCGGCTCCTGTGCGGGCTGACTGACGGGCAGCTCGAGCTGATGACCACGCCACCGCGTGCGCGGGGGCAGCGGTTAGCGGAGACGATCGAGCGCGTCCTGATTGGCCACTACGATGTGCACCGCGCCTCGATCGAGTCGAAGCTGAGCGCCCGATCGGCGAGAGCTGTAGGAAGGGATAGATGAGCGAAGAGGGCTGGAAAGCGTTCCTCTCGGCCGATGGCCTCGACGATTGGGTGGTACTGCACGGCGGCCCAACGGCCGTATTCCGGGTTGGCTCCCTGCTGGAGGCCGCACAGCTCGCGGAGGCGGTGGCTACCGTCCCCGGGCTTGGGGAGCGAACGGCCATGAGCGTGACCGGCAGCCACCTCACGGTTCGGTTGACGCGGGAGATGTGGGGGACTGAGGCCCAGCACGTCGAGGTCGCGCGGGAAATCTCGAGGGTTGCGAGTGAGCGCGGTGCCTCAGCGGACCGCAACGCCGTCCAGGAGGTGCAGCTGGCCGTCGCAGGCAAGCCTGGAGCGATCGACATCGGC
>CBFGSY010000096.1:0-8421 GCA_965651545.1 uncultured bacterium
CTCTTCTACCCGGCCGCCATGCCCGGCGTCGTCAGCGTGGCCGGCTCCGACGACCTGGACCGCAGGCTTTCGTTCTCGAACTACTCCACGTCATGGGTCGACCTGGCCGCACCCGGCTGCACGCTGACCACCAAGCGGTTCGGTAGCTACGGAACCTTCTGCGGGACCAGCTTCGCCGCCCCGCTGGTTTCCGGCGTGGCCGCCCTGGTGGAATCGGCCAGGCCCAGCCTGACGCGCTCGCAGATCGAGAACATCCTGCTGAACTCCACCGTGCGGACGCCGTTCGGCTTCACCCGGCTGGGGCGGATCGACGCCTACAAGGCGGTCTATCGGGCCCTGCACGGCGGCGCACCGAGCAGCACGCCTCTCGCTCCGAGCGCCCCGCTGATCAGTCCGCCGGCAGGGGTGACCTTCCTGGCCGGCCAGCATGCGGGTTACCGATTCGACGCATCCGGCAGCATCCTGCGCGGCAGCGGCGTCAACCTCGCGGATGGCTCCGCCGGCGCCACGTCCAAGCGGACGACGATCCCGACGCGCGAGGGCTACTGGTACTACGTGGTGGACGGCACGCTGGATGGCTGGTGGGTCCCCGAATCGGACGATGTCTTCTTGACCCCTGCGCCCACCCCGACTCCCTCCCCCAGTCCCAGCCCAACTCCGGCACCGACGCCCTGAGCGCTTGAGCTTCGGCGTAGGATGCGCCGATGCGAGGCGATCGAGTCGAGGCGGTGGTCGACACCGGGCGGGGCACGCAGACGTTCGTGATCGAAGCGACACGGGCCGGCCGGCGGCTGGAGGTGACAACCAGCCGTGGCGTCGTCGAAGTGAGCGAGGTGACGCGTGGCGGCACGCCGGTTCGCACCGGCCGCTTCATGGCCAGCCGGCTGATCGCACTGGTGGAGCACCCGGCCCACGAGGGGCGGGACGCGAAGGTCGACGTGCAGACCCGCCGCCGGCTGACGACCGGCCCCGAGGAGTAGCAGGCCCGCGCCGCTCGGCCCCATCGGCACGGCACTAGGCAACCACCCTGCGGCGGGCTACGCTGCGGACTGCGCGGGGGCGTGCGAGTCGCCCGGCGGCCACTGGAGGAAGGGATGGGCTTCGACCTGTCCACGATCAACTGGTTGGCGGTGATCGTCGGCACCGTCATCTACTTCGCGCTCGGGGCGCTCTGGTACTCGCCGATGCTGTTCGCTCGGCCGTGGCAGCGGTCGATCGGCTGGGACCCGGACAAGACTCCGCCGCAGCAGAACGTGGCGACCTACATCGTGCCGCTGCTCGCCTATTTCGTGATGGCGATCGCCACCGCCATGATCGCGGCCGCCGTCGGCGCCGATGACTTCGGCGATGGCATCGTGCTCGGCCTGGTCATCGGCATCGGCTTCGCCGCCATGCACAGCGTCGTGGATGCTACGTTCGATCCGAACCGGCCACAGCCGTGGACGTGGTTCGCGATCACGGCCTCGTACAACCTGATCGGCTTCCTGGTGCTGGGGGTGATCGTTTCGATCTGGCGGTAGCCACGCCTTTGGCGGGCTAGCCGGGCTGCAGGAAGGAGGCGCCGCGGAGGTCGATGCGCGGCCCGTCGGGCGTGCGCACCCAGCGGATCACGACCTCGCTGCAGATGACGCAGCGCAGGACCACGCCGGGGCCGTGCGTCCATGCGCGCAGCGATCCGAGCCGGTCGCGGTTGCCGCAGGTGGCGCAGCGCGCCACGAACGCGGTCACCTCGATGCCCATCATCTCCTGCAGGTCTCCCGCCACCGCGTTGGTGTCGAGGACCAGCGGCTCGTCCATGGCCGTGCGCCTCATGTCGTCGGCCCGAAGCGCTCGGTGCGGACCCGCATCGGCGCCACGCCAAGGTTGGTGAGCGCGACGGCGGCGCCCTCGACGAGCAACGTGGGGCCGCAGATGTAGGCTGCCGGATCACCCGCCACGCCGCCGATGCGGTCCAGCACCTCCGCCAGCATCGGCTCGTCGATGCGCCGGGCGAAGCCATCCCAGCCCGGCGGCTGCTCGCGCGTCAGGGTGTGGAGCACCGCCGGCCCATTGGGCTCCGTTGCCAGCGCGTCAAGTTCGTCGCGATAGATGACATCATCGATCTGACGCGAGGAATAGAGGAGCGCCGCCGGCGTCGGATCGGCAGCGGCCCGGCGGGCGCGCAGCATAGCCATCAGCGGCACCACGCCCGAGCCTCCGCCGACCAGCAGCAGCGGGCCGCCCATACCCGGCTCCCAGACGAAATAGCCGCCGATCGGGCCGCGCAGCTCCATGCGGTCTCCCTCCACCAGCACGTCATGGAAGTACGGCGAGACCTCACCGTCCGGGATGCGTTCGATGCCCAGCTCCACCTCGCCACTGCGATCGGCCGCCGACGCGATGCTGTAGCTGCGCTGGGCCTGGTAGCCATCCTCGGCCGTGAGCCGGACGTCGTAATGCTGGCCGGCGCGATGCGGCCGCCAATCCGGCAGTGCCACGGTGAAGCTGCTGACCCGATCCGTCTGTGGCCGGATGGCGGTGACGGTGCCGATCTGCCAGCGGAGCGGCTCGACCAATGCGGCGGGCGCTTCAGTCGCCGCTGTAGCGCTCTTCGCGCCATGGGTCGCCGTGGTTGTGATAGCCGAGCGACTCCCAGAAGCCAGGCTCATCGTCCGCCAGCAGGCGCAGCCCGCGCACCCACTTGGCCGACTTCCAGAAGTAGAGATGCGGGACCACCAGGCGCGCCGGTCCGCCGTGCGCCGGCTCGAGAGGCTGGCCGTCGTACTCCCAGGCGACGAAGGCCTGGCCGTTCAGCGCGTCGGTGAGCGGCAGGTTGGTGGTGTAGCCACCGTACGAGTGGGCCACCACGAAGCGCGCCGCGGGGTCCAGCTCCACCTGCTCCAGGAGCGTGTCCACGCTGACGCCGGTCCACCGCGTGTCCAGCTTCGTCCACTTGGTGACGCAGCTGATGTCGACCGTCCACTCGCGGGTAGGCAGGACATGGACCTCGTCCCAGCTCAGGCTCACCGGCTGGCGGACAAGCCCGTCGATGGTGAACGACCAGGTCGCCAGGTCGACGCGCGGCGTGGGTCCGGCAGACAGGACCGGGAAGTCGCGGGTCAGGTACTGGCCCGGTGGAGTGCGGCTCGCCTCGTCGCCGCCGGGCGCCTGCCGGCGGCCGACGAAGCCGCGTGACACGAAGCCGTCGGTCACGCTCGCACTATAGGCCCGTCCCGGTCAGCCGGCGAGCGGCAGCTCCAGCTGCGCCGGCTTGGGCTCGACGGGCGGGGTGCGAGGCCGCAGCGCGCGTCGCGGCGCCCACACCCATTCACTGCGGAGCTCGGCCATCGTGCCGTCAAGCTGGCGCGTCGCCGGCTTCGGCAGGTAGGCGCGATCGCGGAAGAGGCGCTCATATCGGTCCAGCTCCTCTGGCCAGTCGCGCGCGAGGTGCTCCAGGAAGTGCTCCCGCGTGCCCGGACGGAGGTTGACCACGTTCCACCACAGGTGAGTGGCGCCAGCGTCACGCGCCGCCATCACCACCTCTCGCAGCTTCGCCGGGTCATCAGAGAGGCCGGGCAGGATGGGCGCCATCCCCACTCCCGCCCGGATACCGGCCTCGGTCAGGACGCGCACCGCGCGCAGCCGCTGTCGTGGATGGGCGGTGCCGGGCTCGGTGGTGCGCCACACCAGATCGTCGAGGGTCGGGATCGAGACGTTGACGCTGACCTCGGCCGCGGCCGAGGCGGCCTGCAGCACGTCGACGTCGCGGACGACGAGCGGCCCGCGCGTGATCATCCCGAAGGGCGTCGAGGCGGCGGCCAGCTCGACGATGCAGCCGCGGGTGAGCCGGTAGTGCCCCTCGGCCGGCTGGTACGGATCGGTGGCTGAGCCGAAGGCAACCTCCTCGCGCTTCCAGCTCTTCCGCGCGAGCTCGCGGCGCAGGACCTCGACCAGGTTGGTCTTGACCCGGATCCGCATGCCGTAGCGCTCGTCGGATGGGCGCCCGGCCCGCCGCTCGAAGCCGCGGACGTAGCAGAAGGTGCACTGGTGCACGCAGCCCGTGTATGGGTTGAGCGACCAGCGGAACGGCATACCGGTCACGCGGCTCAGCGCCGCGCGGCAGGGCTCTTCGGCATATTCCGGGCGCATGCGTGCAAGTATAGAACACCTGTTCTAATGACCGATACCGCAGCGCTAGCGCGGGACGGTTGACAGCCAGGATGGCTCCGGCAGATCAAGCAGCCGCGCCGCCCAGCCAAGTGACGCTCTCAGCTGACGGCGCTGGATCGATCGGAGGCGCGGCAACCCGGGCAGCTCCGATCGGGGAGCACGATCGGCGAAATAGCCGGCGATCCCGATGACGGAGCCAAGCAGCACGTCGCGACGCAGTGGAAGGACCGACTCGTACCAGCCGATGACAGCCTCACCATCGGGTCCACCCTCGGCTTCGATCGATTGGGCAAACGCGGCTGCGTCAAACTCGGCCGGCCCGATCGAGGCAAAGGGCCAGTCGAAAATTCGCAGCAGATCGCCCTCCAGACGGAGGTTGTCGGACCGCGTATCGAAGTGCAGGAGGGCATTGGGCTCCGCTGCGCGTCGGAGTGCCATTTCACCGCGACCGAGAGTTCCGACATGCCTCCGGAGCCATTCCCTCGCCTCACGGCCGCGCGGGCCGGCGAGCGCGGCAAGGCGATCGATGGCTGCGGGGTCCTTCGCTATCCGGCGCCAGAAGACGGCGAACGCATGGTGTTGCGTGTGAGAGAGCCAGCTCCCGGTTGGGTTGCCAAGGGTCGACGCGTGGAAGGCTGCGTATGAGCGGGTTGCCCGCATCGCGTTCGCCCGCGTCCATGGCACTACGGCAATACCCCCCAACGGTTCGAGCAGGAGCGCATGCCATCCATCGGCGCGGACCGAACCGAGGTACTCGGGCGCCCAGGGCCTGATGACGCTGCCGAGTCGGCGATAGACGACCTCCTCCCGACGCAGGGTCCAACTCACTCCGGAACCTTCCGGCAACGGATACGTTCCCTTGAGGAAGGCGCGAGTGCCATCGCCCAGCGTCAGCAGGAACGTCCCACTGGGCGCAAATCCGCCGTAGGTCCGTTGGCCGCGGACCACAGGCGAGCCCAGCGCTCGTGCCACAGCCTCCTTGAGCCGAACCGGCACCATCGACCAGGCAGGTTTGTCCTCGCGCTCGAGCCGCACAGTGCGCTGAGATTAGCGCGGCTCCTCCCGATGTCATCGCGCTGGCGAGGGACAGAAAGCGCCGAAGAGCCCGATCTGTTACCCTTCGCGCCATTAACGGGCCTCGAAACGGGGCATTCACCACCGCGGCACCACGATCACTCCTCTCAACGGCTTTACGGCGAGACAGGTTCGCTAGGGCCGCTTGAGCAGGAGTTTCTTCTTGTACGCATCCACTTCCTTCTCCGACAAGACTCTCGAGTGTGCCGACTGCGGTCAGCAGTTCACGCACAGCGCGCAGGACCAGCAGTTCTACGCTGAGCGCCAGTTCAGCGAGCCGCGCCGCTGCCCAACCTGCCGCGCCATCCGCAAGGCGGCACGGGGCGACTCGGGCGGCAGCTATGCGGGCGGGGGCTATTCGGGTGGCGGCAGCTACTCGGGTGGCTACGGCCAGCGCGAGATGTTCACCGCCACCTGCGACAGCTGTGGCGGCCAGGCACGCGTGCCGTTCAAGCCAACCGGCTCGAAGCCGGTCTACTGCAGCGACTGCTTCAGCACCCGCCGCTAGATCGAATACTGCGGCTTCTGCCGCTCCGTGAAGAGAGGCCCGGCGGGCGATCGCCGGGCCTCGTCATACCCGACGTGGGATAGCGCGCTACCGTTCACCGATGGCGGACGAGGTCGACCTGATCATCATCGGGGCCACGATCGAGACGGTGGCCGGGCCGATTGGCGGAAGGCGCCCGGAGGCGCTTGCGGTGTCAGGCGGCCGCATCCGAGCCCTCGGCTCGGCGGCCGACATCCACGCCATGGCCAGCAGGGCGACCAGCGTTGTTCCGCTCGACGGCCAGACGGTGGTGCCCGGCTTCATCGACGCCCACGTGCATCCGATCCATGGCGGCATGGCCCGCGCGCTCTGCGACCTGCATGAGGTGACCGGGGCCGATGCCTACCTGCAGGCCATTGCCGCCTACGCGGCCACCCATCCGGAGCGACCGTGGATCACCGGTGGGGGCTGGTCATTGCCCGATTTTCCCGGCGGCAACCCGCAGCGCGAGGCGCTCGACCAGGTGGTGCCGGACCGGCCAGTCATGCTCTACAACCGCGATGGCCACGACGTCTGGGTGAACTCGGTTGCGCTTGCCCTGGCGGGCGTGGACGGGTCGACCCAGGATCCGGATGACGGACGAATCGAGCGCGATGCCCGTGGGGAACCGACCGGCGCGCTGCACGAGGGCGCCATCGACCTGGTCGCGCGGCTCGTGCCGCCGGACGGCCGCGACGAACGCCTGGATGGCTTGCTGGAGGGCCAGCGCCACCTGCACTCGCTGGGCATCAGCGGTTGGCAGGACGCCATGGTCCGGCCCGATGACCTGGCTGCCTACCGGGCGGCGCTGGCCTCCGGGCGGCTCACCGCGCGCGTACGGCTGGCGCTACTGTGGGATTCCAAGCGCGGCCTGGAGCAGGTCGACGAGCTGGTCGAGATGCGCGACGCAGCCCGGCGGGACGGGCTGCAGGCGGGCAGCGTCAAGCTGTTCGTCGACGGGATCATCGAAACCGGAACGGCGGTACTGCTCGAGCCCTACCTGGACTCCGATGGCGCGGCCACCGACAACCGCGGCATCCCCATGATCGAGCCGGAGCTCCTCCGCGCCGCCGTGGTCGAGCTCGACCGGCGCGGCTTCCAATGCCACTTTCACGCGATCGGCGACGGCGGCGTCCGGCTGGCGCTGGACGCGGTCGAGGCGGCGCGGGCGGCCAACGGCACGTCGGATCACCGGCATCACCTCGCGCACATCGAGCTGATCCATCCCGATGACATCGGGCGATTCGCTTCCACCGGCGCGGTGGCCAACATGCAGCCGTTCTGGGCGATGCTCGAGGCGCAGATGCGCGACCTGCGCATCCCGGTGCTGGGCAACGACCGCGCTCGCTGGCAGTTCCCGTTCCGCAGCCTGCGTGATGCCGGGGCCAGGCTGGCGGCGGGCAGCGACTGGCCCGTGACCACGCCGAACCCGCTGCTCGAGATGGAGGTAGCCATCACGCGCATCGACGCCTACAACCGCGCTGACGAGCCGCTCTTCCCGGAGGAGCGACTGACGCTGGACGAGGCATTGACGGCGTTCACGCTGGGCTCCGCCTTCGTGAACCACCTGGACGGAGAAGCGGGATCCATCGAAGTCGGCAAACGCGCCGACCTGGCCATCCTGGATCGCGACATCCGCTCCCCCGATGCAGGCTCGCTGGGCGAGGCAAAGGTGGTGACGACCGTGGTCGACGGTGCTTTCGTCTGGGACGACCTGGGCGACCTTCGGGGGTAGGATGCGACCTGTGACTGCCCCGACCGCATCGGTCCATGTGGAAAGAGACCAGTTCCACCTGGCGTGGGACCGATCGATTGAGCCGATCGCCACCGTCGGCAGCGGCGAGATGGTCGAGTTCGATTCGCTGGACGCCTCGTGCGGCCAGCTGACCCAGTCGTCGACGCTCGACGATCTGGCGGCCCTCGACTTCTCGCGCGTCGACCAGGTCAACGGACCGATCGCGGTGGAGGGCGCCGAGCCGGGCGACACCCTGGAGATCGAGCTGCTCGACTTCCAGCCGGCCGATTGGGGCTGGACCGCCAGTATCCCCGGCTTCGGGCTGCTGGCCGAGGACTTCCCCGATCCTGCCCTGCGCATCACGCGCCTCGGTGCCGGCCCCGCCGAGTTCCTGCCAGGCGTGCGCATCCCGCTGGCCCCCTTCTGCGGTGAGCTGGGCGTCGCCCCACACACCGACGGGGCGCATTCGACCATCCCGCCGGACGTGTTCGGCGGCAACATGGACACCCGGCACCTGACGGCCGGCACGAAGCTCTACCTGCCGGTCTTCGCTGCGGGTGGCCGCTTCTCGCTGGGTGACGGGCATGCCGCGCAGGGCGATGGCGAGGTGTGCGGCACCGCCATCGAGACGCCGATGCACGCGCGCCTGCGCCTGACGGTGCGCAAGGATCTGCACGTCACCGCCCCGGAATTCCTGACGCCCGGCCCGCTGGCGCAGTCGACCAACACCGGGCCGTACTACGCCACCGATGGCGTGGGACCGGATCTGATGATCGCGGCCCGTGACGCCGTGCGCCGGATGATCGACTACCTGGGCCGCGAGCGCGGGCTGGCCGCTGTCGACGCCTATCTGCTGTGTAGCGTGGCCGGCGACCTGAAGATCAGCGAGGTGGTCGACGCACCGCACTGGATCGTGACCATGTTCTTCCCGCTGTCG
>CBFGSY010000097.1:0-8361 GCA_965651545.1 uncultured bacterium
CACCGGCTGCCCGATGATCGCATTGACCGCGGAGCCCAGCCACGGGAATAGGGGGTAGAACACGATGTACAGGTCCAGGTCGCCGGGGTAGACCTGCCGGTAGCCGTACGGGTTGCTCAGGTTGCCCGGATCGTCGGCGCGGTAGCCGTAGACGATGAGGTCCGTGTAGTGCGGGGCATCCCATCGGTCCCACAGCTCGAGTGCGGGGAACTGCGGCGCGCTGCCACTCCGCACCAGCTGCCAGGCCACCACGCCCAGCACCAGCACGGCGAGCTTGATGGCCAGGGTGAGGCCGATGATCAGCCGTTCGTTGCCGTCGAGCCGGGGCATCTGCTGGCGCAGTGTAGCGAGGCGAACTCGCGGGTTTGGCCCCGCCTCAGGCGGCTGTTACACTCGGGCCCCATCCCACAGGTGGCACGGTCGGGGCGTGGCGCAGCCTGGTAGCGCGCATCGTTCGGGACGATGAAGTCGGAGGTTCAAATCCTCTCGCCCCGACCACATTTCACCGAGCATCGACCACGAGCCCCTCGTTCGGCCTCAGCTCGGCCACCTCCTCCATCCTCTCATCCTCCCGGTCTGCCGAGGTAGCGAGCAGCACCTTCCCAGCGTCGATGCCTGGGACGCGGCGCGGGGAGCCAGTCAGGTTCACCAGTATCGTCAGCCGATGGGCGCCATCATTCCGGCGGAACGCATACGTGCCCTCGGGAGTCTGCCCGAACGGTTCAAAGCTGCCCTGCCGCAGCGCGGGATCCTCCCGGCGTAGCCGAAGCAGGCGGCGCGTCAGCGAGAGCAGCGAGTCGGGATCCTCTGCCTGGGCCGCGACGTTGACCCGTTCAGCATCCGGAGCAAGCGGAAGCCACGGTCGAATATCCGGCGGCGAAAAGCCTGCATTCGGCGAGCCGTCCCACTGCATCGGCGTGCGTTGCGGATCGCGGCCCAGCAGATCGCGGGCATCGGCGGGGTCGATCGGCACGTCGACCATGCCGATCTCGTCGCCGTAATAGAGGGCCGGCGACCCGCGCAGGGTGAGGAGCAGGAGCATCCCGACCTTGGCCTGTGCGCGCCCGGCGCGCCGGGGGGACGCGAAGCGCGGAAGGTCGTGATTGCCGAGCACCCAGCTCGCCCGGGCGCCCGCCGGCAGCACTCCCTCCACTCCCTCGATCGCGTCACGCACCGCGTCGGACCGCCATTCGGCGAAGGCGAGGTGGAAGTTGAACGGGACGTGAATCTCATCCTGGAGCTCGCCGTAGTAGCGCGCCCAGACGTCGTAGTCGGGGTGGTGGAGCTCGCCTATTGCCACGCGGTCGCCGGGGTACGCGTCGAGCAGGGCTCGGAAGGACCGAAACAGCTCGTGCATGTCCGGATGGGCATGGTTGTAGCCGTCGAAGTACCTGATCCAGGCGTTCAGACCGGGCAGCTCCTCGAGTGGCGGCGGCGGATCCGGGTTGTCGCGCAGCTCCGGATCCTTCATGAGCAGCGGCACGGCGTCCATCCGAAAGCCGTCGACGCCGCGGTCGAGCCACCAGCTTGCGATGTCGAACATCGCGGCCCGCACCTCGTCGTTGCGCCAGTTGAGGTCGGGTTGCTCCGGGAAGAACGAACGGAGGTAGTACTGGCCGGTTCCCTCGTCCCACGACCAGCTCGGGTCGCCGAACATCGTGAGCCACCTGTTCGGAGGTCCTCCGCCGGGCGCCGGGTCACGCCAGACGTACCAGTCGCGCATGGGGCTGTCCCGGGATGAGCGGGACGCCGCGAACCAGGGGTGCTGGTCGCTCGTGTGGTTCGGGACGTAGTCGATCAGCACGCGCATTCCCCGCTCGTGGGCGGTCGCGAGGAGCCGATCGAACTCCTCGAGCGTGCCGAGGAGCGGGTCCACGCTCTTGAAGTCGGCGACGTCGTAGCCGAAGTCGACCATCGGTGAGCGATAGAACGGGGCGATCCAGATGGCGTCCACGCCCAGCCAGGCCAGATAGGGGAGCTTCGAGAGGATGCCGGACAGGTCACCGATCCCATCGCCGTTTCCGTCGGCGAAGGACCTCGGGTAGATCTCGTACACGACGGCGGAATGCCACCAGCGGGGAGCCGTCGGTTCCATGGGCCAGAGGCTAGCGTGTGGAGCTCGCCCCTGGCCGTCTACCCGGTGATGACCACTTTCGCCCGGGCCCTGCCGGTCCCCAGGTAGCGCACCGCCTCACGACCCTCTGCGAGGGGATACGTCCGATCGATTGCCGGGCGCAACTTGCCCGCCGCGATGAGCTCGGTGAGATACACGAGATCGTCCACGCCGCCCTGCGCGACGAAGAATGTGACCCTCTGGCGCAGCAACCGCTTCCGCAGCATGACGTTGATGATCCGGCCGAACACCCCGAACCAACCGCCACGCTTGGCGGCACCTACCTGGACGAAGATGCCGTTCGGGGCCAGCACGCGCCGCAGCGCCGAGATCGGTCGGGTCGCGGCAATGTCCAGCACGGCGTCATAACGCTCGGGGCGTCGGGTGATGTCCTCCCTGCTGTAGTCGATGACCTCGTCCGCGCCGAGGGAGCGGACGGTGTCGACGTTCAGCGGTCCGGTGACCGCCGTGACATGCGCCCCGAGTGCCTTCGCGATCTGGACCGCGAAGGTGCCGACACCGCCACCGGCGCCGTAGATCACGACGCACTGGCCGGCCCTGACCCGGGCGTGGTCACGAAGCCCCTGGAGGGCGGTGTGGCCGGCGACGTTGAGCGTGGCGGCCTCTTCGAACGACATACCCTGCGGCTTCCTGAGCAGCCGATCCTCCCGCGCCAGCACGTACTCCGCGAACGCGGCCTGCGCACCGCCGAACACGTCGTCGCCCGGCTTGAAGCGCGTGACGCCAGGGCCGACGGCCTCGACAGTCCCTGCCAGATCCACCCCGCGCACCGGCTCGTCCTTCTGGCGGGTGACCTTGGCGATGATCTCCAGCAGCAGCCCGCCATGGGCGGTGTGCCAGTCCAGTGCGTTGACCGATGCCGCGCGCATGCGGACCAGCACGTGGCCATCCGCCACCTCCGGTCTCGGGATCTCACGCAGGTGGAGGCTGTCGGCGGAGCCGTACCCTTCCTGCACGAGGGCTTTCATCGTGGCTGCTCGCCCGTCATCCACCATACGCTGTAAGATACCGTACAGTGTAAGACTGTCAAGCCCGATGTTCGAGGACCGATGGCGAGTCGCAAGGAAGACCTGCTGCATCAGCGCGCACCCCTGAGCAGGGAGCGCGTGCTCCGCGCTGCGATGGAGCTGGCCGATCGCGAGGGCATCGAGGGGCTGTCCATGCGCCGCCTCGCGGCACAGCTGGGCGTCGAGGCGATGTCCCTCTACTACTACGTGAAAAACAAGGACGACATCCTGGCGGGCATCGGCGACCTGGCGCTCAGCGAGATCGAGCCCCCGTCGCGCGGGCGTGACTGGAAGTCCGCGATTCGCAAGACAGCGATGTCCTATCACGACACGCTTCGCCGCCACCGGTGGGTGACCAGCCTGCCCGCGTCTGGCGACGCCTCCGCAGCACAGCTCCAGTACATGGACTCGCTGCTCAGGCGGTTACGCGAAGCGGGACTGTCCCCCGAGCTGACCCACCACGCCTACCACGCGCTGGAGAGCCACATCGTCGGATCCGCCCTATGGCTGGCGCGGATCCCACCCAGGGAGGAGCTCGACGCGCTGGCGACGCAGGTGCTGAATCAGCTTCCCGAGGACGTCTACCCGGACATGGCTCTGCACATCAAGCAGCACCTGAGCGGTAGGACGCAGGGCATGAAGTTCTTCGAGTTCGGGCTGGACCTCATCCTGGACGGTATCGAGCGACTTCGCCAGGGCGCCGGCTGAGGATCCGGTCAGGCCTCCGGCGCGTGGTAGGGGACATCGGCCACGATCGTGTTCGGGCGGAAGAAGAGCCGCAGCTTCAGCCGCAGCGCGGTCTGGTTGTGCAGGAAATTGTCCCACCAGTGGCGGGGCACGACCTCGGACAGGACCACCAGCAGCCGGCGGTCCGGGTCCTGGCGCTGAAGCGCATCGAGATAGCGCAGCAGCGGGCCGATCAGCGCCCGATACGGCGACTCCACGATCACGAGCTCAGGGCCCGATCCCAGCCGCGACCATTGCTCGCGCAGCATCGCCGCCGACGCGGCGTCATTGGTGATGTGGACGGCCAGCGCATCCGAAGCGATCGACCTTGCGAAGCTCAGGGCCTCGATGGACGGCTGATCCAATCGGGCCACCGGCACGATCACGAGCGGTGACCGAGCCGTGCGTGCGGCCAGGATCGCCGAGCGCGGCGCCACCGCGCGTTCCAGGCGCCGGTAGTGAACGTGGATCGCCCACATCAGCGCGACCAGGAGCGGGACCATGATCATGACCAGCCAGGCGCCGCCGGTGAACTTGCTGACCGCGACGATCAGCACGATCGCTCCGGTCGTCGCCGCGCCGAGCCCATTGATGACCAGGCCGCGCCGCCAGCCGGGCTCGCGCCGGCTCCACCAGCGCCGGACCATACCACCCTGCGACAGGGTGAAGGCCACGAACACGCCCAACGTGTAGAGCGGGATGAGCGCGGTGACCGATGCCTCGAAGTACCAGAGCAGCGCAATCGCCAGGCCAGCCAGCGCCACGATCCCGGTGGTGAAGGCCAGCCGATCACCCCGGAAGCCGAACTGACGCGGCATGTAGCCGTCGCGGGCGAGGAAGGACGAGAGGCGCGGGAAGTCGGCGAAGCTCGTGTTGGCGGCCAGGGTGAGGATAGCGGCCGTCGCCACCTGGACCCCGATGAGGTACCAGCCGTCACCGGTGAGGTGGCGGGTCAGGATGCTCAGCACGGTCTGCTCCTCGCTCGGGTCGGGCAGGATGCCAAACGTGCTGACCAGGAAGCTGATGCCCAGGAAGAGGGTGCCGAACAGCGCGGCCGCCCAAGTGAGCGTGATACGAGCGTTGCGCCACTCAGGCGGCTTGAAGGCGGGTACCCCGTCGGACACCGCCTCGACCCCGGTCAGCGCCACGGCCCCCGAAGAGAAGGCGCGCAGGACCAGCAGGATCCCGACCGCGCCAACGCTGCCGGCGCTTTCCTCTGCCAGCCACTCGGGCGGCGGGGTGTATGGCGGCACGAAGCCGATGACCACGCCGACGAGGCCATAGCCGATCAGGCCCAGCACCACGACCAGGTACAGGTAGGTGGGCGCCATGAAGATCGTCCCGGACTCCCTGACGCCTCGGAGGTTGCCGAGTGTCAGCAGCGCCACGATCGCCATCGCCAGGCCAACCTTCCAGTCAAACAGCGCGGGGACGATCGAGGTGATGGCGGCGACCCCGGCAGACACGGACACCGCCACGGTCAGGATGTAGTCGATCAGCAGCGCCCCGGCCGCCACCAGGCCTGCCGGCGCCCCCAGGTTGTCGGACGCGACGATGTAGCTGGACGCGCCGTTGGGGTAGGCCTTGATCGTCTGTCGGTAGGACGTGGCCACGATGGCCAGGACCACGCAGATGACGAGGGTCAGCGGCATGACCAGACTGAAGGCGCCGACGCCGGCCATCACCAGCACCCGCATCATCTCCTCGGTGGCATAGGCCGATGAGCTGATGTTGTCGCTGCTGAACACGGCCAACGCCTTGAGCTTGGTGAGCCGCTCGTGCTCCTCGCGCTCGCTCGAGATCGGCTTGCCGATCAGCCACGAGCGGGCGCGGGCCAGGGTGCGCTGCCAGCCCCCCGCGCCTACGAGGGTCTCGCTGGTGGCAACCAGCTGTCCCCTCTCGCCTCGCTCGAACTCGGCTTCGAAGGGCCGCACGATTCGCACGTAGGCGTCGCCGGGCCGCCTCCCCTTTCGTCGTTCGCGAACCTCGAGATGCGGATCGATCCGGTTGGGCGCTGGTTCCGAATCGGCCAATGCTCAGCCGGCCTCCGAGATCGGCGCGGTCCGGCCCTCGGCGCTGCGCCGGAATTGGACGACGAAGCGTCGTTCGTCGATCTCGACGCTGACGGCCAGTCCGTGCTCGGTGGCGAGTTTCTGGGCGACGCTCAAGACGGGGAGCGACGGGTCGTCGGCTTCGGGGAGGACGCCGCTGACGCTGACCGCGCTGATGCGTCCACCTGCCGCATCAAGGAGGTCGCACGCGGCACGCAGCGAGGAGATGGTGTGGGCGGTGGCGGCGCCGTCGATGAGCGAGAGCATCGTGAGCTCATCGTGCTCGCCGGATGCTCAACAGCGGGTCAACGCCAGGGCGCAGGGACCCTCAACATCGGCTCAAGATTCCGCGCCGTCAACCTCCAGCTCGATCAGTCGATACCCGACGCCGGCCTCGGTCTGCAGGTGACGGGGATTTGCCGGGTCGCGCTCCACCTTCTTGCGCAGCCGGGCCATGTAGACGTGCAGGTAGTGATCCTCCGAGCCGTATTCCGGCCCCCACACCCGCTGGAGCAGCGCGCGATCGGTGAGGACCCTTCCGGCGTTGGCGATCAGCGCGCCCAGCAGCGCGTACTCGGTCGGCGTGAGATGGACCTGCTTGCCGGCGACCGTCACCTCGCGGCGTTCGACGTCGACTGCCAGGTCACCGCTGCGAAACACGGAGTCCCGCCTCGTGCCCGACCGGGCGGCGTGCCGCAGCGCGACCCGGATACGCGCCAGCAGCTCGTCGACGCCGAAGGGCTTCGTCAAATAATCGTCCGCCCCGAGCTCAAGGGCACGCACCTTGTCCGCCTCCGCGCCGCGGACCGACAGGACCACGATTGGGAGGGTGCTGCGTTCGCGCAGCTGCGCGATGACATCGGTCCCGCTCATGTCGGGGAGCACCATGTCGAGCAGCACGACGTCGGGATGGAATCGCGTCTCGAGCTCCAGGCCCTCCTCTGCGGACCCCGCCCCACGCACCTCGAAGCCGTGACCGGCCAGGTTGCGCTCCACTGCCTGGCGCAACGCCGGCTCGTCGTCGATGACCAGGATCCGCGCGCCGGGCGCCGCCCCGCGCGTCATGCCGCTCCGGCCCCCGCCGGAATCTCGAAGCTGAAGCTGGCTCCACCGCCCGGCCGATTCTCGGCCCAGATCCGGCCTCCGTGGGCTTCGACCAGTCCGCGGGCCACCGCCAGGCCCAGCCCACTGCCGCCACGTTGGACGCCGGTGGCGCGGTAGAACGGCTCGAACAGACGGGGCATTGCCTCGGCGCTGATTCCGGGTCCGCCATCCACCACGGTGACCACGAGCGTGCTGCCATCGATCGATGCCCCCACCCGGATCTCCGCATCCGGCGGCGAGTACCTGGCGGCGTTCTCGATGAGGTTGGTGAGGACCTGGTCGACCTCGGAGTAGTCGACGTGGACGGGCGGCAGCTCATCCGGCAGGTCGAGCGTCAGCGGGTGGGGCGAGACCTGCGGCCGCAGGCGAGCCGCCACCTCGTTGATCAGTGCCGTCGGCTCATACCAGCCCCGATCCGGCTCGAGCGTCCCGGATTCGAGGCGAGACAAGTCGAGCAGGTTGCCCACGATGCGGTCAAGGCGCCCTGCCTCATGCTCGATCGCCTCGGCGAAGACGCGTCGCGCGTCATCGTCCCAGTCGACGTCGCGCTGGCGCAGGCTGCCTGCCGAAGCGAGGATCGAGGCGAGCGGCGTGCGCAGATCGTGCGAGACGGCATCCAGCAGCGCGGACTTGAGCAGGTCAGCCCGGCGCAGCACCTCCGCGGCATTTGCCTCCTCGCGCAGCCGTGCGCGCTCGACCGCGCCCCACAGCTGTCCACTCACCGCCTCCAGCAGGCGAACCGCCGAGGGGCCCAGCTGGCCCGCACGCTCGGTCGCCAGCCGCAGCTCACCCGCCTGGCCGTGCGGCCCGCGAATGGGAACACGCAGGAGCCGATGGCGGGATGTGGCCTTCCCCGCGCCATGCGGCGGTCGCACGTGCACCCACCTGCCCTGGACCGCGCTCAGCGCGTCGGGGTGGCCACCGGACGCCCCGGTCTCAAGGTCGGGCGATGAACCCGCCGTGGCACTGGCCAGCAATAGCCCGCCCTGCCCCGTGACCTCGATCTGGACCGCAACCACGTCCAGCTCCGTCCGGAGCCGCTCGGCGACCTGGCCGAGGGCACGGTTCAGGTTCGGCTCGCCGATGAGCTGGCCGACCCCTGAGAGAACGCGCGCCTCTCGCGCATGCTCCTCCGCCTCCTCGGCCCGTCGCTCCTGGCCGGCCGCCACCTGTCCGGTCACGATCGCCGTCAGCAGCAGGAGGACCAGCGTCACCCACTCCTCCGGGTTGGCGACCTGCAGGGTCAGTCGCGGCTCAACCAGGAAGAAGTTGGTTGCCAGGAACGCAGCAACGGCCGCCGCGATTGCCGGACCGCGGCCAAGCGCGACCGCCGCCACCA
>CBFGSY010000098.1:0-8288 GCA_965651545.1 uncultured bacterium
GCCCCCGCTCCCCCGGCGCAGCGCCGCGGGGGGGCCGGAGCACCCGGCGCCGGCGGGGGCGCGGGGGCGGGCGCTCCCGGCGCGCCCCCTGGACGAGGAGGCGAGCGAGTGAGCCGCCACCTCAAGGACGCGGTCGCACCGCGGTCGGTGGCCAAGGCGGCGCGTGGGGCGGCCAGGCGCAAGACGCTGAAGCCCGAGCCATCGGTCAAGATCGTGGAAACGCGCGTCTACCGCGGGCCGAACTACTGGAGCTACGAGCCAGCCATCAAGCTGGTGGTCGACCTGGGCGTGCTGGAGGAGTTCCCCTCGAACACGATCAAGGGCTTCGTGGAAGGGTTGCTGGACCTGATGCCGGAGGTGGGAGCCCATTCGTGCGGCACCGGTCGCGCCGGTGGCTTCGAGAAGCGCCTGCACGAAGGCACCTGGCTGGGCCACGTGGCCGAGCACATTGCACTGCAGCTGCAACGGGAGGCCGGCACCGAGGTCGGGCGCGGCAAGACGCGCAGCACTGGCCAACCGGGCCGCTACCACGTCATCTACTCGTTCGCGGAGGAGAGCGTCGGCCTGGCGGCCGGTCGGCTGGCGGTCCGCATCGTCAACCACCTGGTGCAGCCCGATCCCGCCTTCGACTATCGGGTCGAGTTCGAGAAGCTGGTCCTGCTGGCCGAGCGCGCCGCCTTCGGCCCCTCGACCCAGGCGCTGCTGGACGAGGCCGCGCTGCGCGACATCCCCTATATCCGGCTCAACGAGCAGTCGCTGGTACAGCTCGGCCATGGCGTCCACCAGAAGCGCATCCGCGCCACGATGACCAGCGGCACCAGCGCCCTGGGCGTCGACATCGCGTCGGACAAGAAGCTGACCAACAAGCTGCTGGCGGCAACCGGTGCCCCGGTCCCGCGCTCGCAGGTGGTCGCCAGCGCGGACGAGGCGTCGGCAGCTGCCGCCACCATCGGCTACCCGGTGGCCATCAAGCCACTGGACGGCAACCACGGGCGGGGCGTAATGCTCAACCTGGCCGATGACGACGCCGTGCGGGCCGGCTACGCGGCCGCCCGCGCCGAGTCGCGGCGTGGCGGGGTGGTGGTCGAGTCGTACCTGTCCGGCAACGACTACCGCTGCCTGGTCATCGGCGGCGTGCTGCGGGCGATCGCGCAGCGCGTGCCCGCCCACGTGGTCGGCGACGGCCGCCACTCGCTGACCGAGCTGGTCGAGACGACGAATGCGGACCCGCGCCGCGGCATCGGCCATGAGAAGGTCCTGACCCGGATCAAGATCGACGCCGAGTCGATCGCCTACGCCCGCGAGCAGGGCTTCGAGCTATCCGATGTGCCGCCCCGCGGCGCGCGCGTCTACCTGAAGCGGACCGGCAACATGAGCACCGGCGGGATCAGCATCGACCGCACCGAAGAGGCTCACCCGGACAACGTCGAGATCGCCGAGCTGGCGGCGCGGGTGGTGGGGCTGGACATCGCCGGCATCGACTTCATCTGCCCGGACATCAGCGTCCCGGTGCGCGAGACCGGTGGGGGCATCGTGGAGGTCAATGCGGCGCCCGGATTCCGAATGCATACCCATCCGACCGAGGGCGAGGCCCAGTACGTGGCCAAGCCGGTGATCGATGGCCTCTTCCCGCCGGGAACGCCGTCGCGCATCCCGATCGTGGCGATCACCGGCAGCAACGGCAAGACGACGACCGCCCGGATGATCGCCCACATCATGAAGGGGATGGGCCGCAAGGTCGGCATGACATCGACCGACGGCATTTTCGTGGACGGGCGGCTCGTGCGGAAGGGCGATATGAGCGGACCCCGATCGGCCTCGACCGTGCTCCAGAACCCGACCGTCGACTTCGCGGTCTTCGAGGTGGCGCGGGGCGGGATCCTGCGCGAAGGGCTCGGCTACCAGCGGAATGACGTGGCCGTCGTCCTCAACGTGAGCGGCGATCACCTGGGCCTGGGCGGCATCACGTCGATGAGGCAGCTCGCCAACGTGAAGCAGGTGGTCGTCGAGGCGGTGCCGCGTGACGGCACGGCCGTGCTGAACGCCGATGATCCGCTGGTGGCCGGCATGGGCCGGCACTGCTCTGGATCGGTGATCTACTTCAGCGTCGATCCGGAGAACGAGTCGATCAAGCGCCAGGCGTCGCGTGGCCGACGGGCGGTGACCATCGAGCCGGGGCGCAACGGCGAGATGATCGTGCTGCGCCACGGCCGCAAGAGCCTGCCGCTGGTCTGGACACATCTGCTGCCCGCCACCTTCGAAGGTCGCGCCCGCATGAACGTGCAGAACGCGCTGGCGGCGACCGCCGCTGCCTGGGCGGCCGGCGCCCATCTGCACGACATCCGGCAGGGCCTGCGCACCTTCACCACCTCCTATTTCATGGCGCCGGGCCGCCTGAACATGTTCGAGCTGGACGGCTACCGGGTCATCGTCGACTACGCCCACAACGCGCCGGCCGTCCGCTCGCTTGGCGACTTCGTCGAGCAGCTGGCCCAGCCCTCCACCTCGGGGCGACGCCCGCTGGTGACCGGTCGGCGGATCGGGGTGATGGCCACCGCCGGTGACCGTCGTGACGAGGACATCGTCGAGCTGGGGCGCGCCGCCGCCCAGTTCTTCGACACCATCATCGTTCGGGAGGACGCCAACAACCGCGGCCGGCCGCGCGGAGACACGGCCGCCTTGATCGAGCGCGGCGTTCGCGACGCCATGCGGCAAGGCGCCAGGACCGAATCAGTCGAGACCCTGCTGGACGAGCTGGAGGCGACGCGGCGCGCCCTCGACCTCGGCGCGGACGGCGACGTGGTGGTCGTCTGCGTGGACCACGCCAACCAGGTCTGGAAGGAGCTGCAGCGTCGGCAGCACGGCGGATCGACTGGGGCGCCGGTCAGCATGACGGCCGTCACCATGCTCTCGGACGGCGGGGCCAACGGCGACTCCGCCTCCGAGCCAGAGGTAGAGGTCGAGGCCTAGGCCAGCAGCGCCTGCAGGCGTTGCAATGCGACTGGCTCGAAGCCGGCGGATGTCAGCCAGTCGCTGACTTCCGCCCGCGCCTCGTGGGTCATCACCGTCACGATGTCGCCCGGTCGAGCGCGACGCAGAAGCTCCTGCAACGCGGTCAGCTCCGACGGATAGGCCTGCACCTCGCGCCTGTATCCGCCCTCGGCGACACCGGCGCGCAGGATGGCGTTCATCTCATCCAGCTGCCGGCCGCGCAGGTAGTGGCGTTTCTCGCAGATCGCCACCTCATCTGCGCCCTCACCGGCTAGCCGCCCGAGGTTGCGCAGGATCTCATCCGTCCGGTCACCGGCGGTGCCAACGGCCAGTCGCACCTTGCCGCCCCGCCGCTTTCCCTTCGAGCCGGCCGCCGGCTGGCGTGAGACCAACTGCCTGGCTACGTCGAGCAGGCCCTTCAGGCCGGCCTCGTTATGGGCGAAGTCGATCAGAACCAGCAGCCCACGGCGCTCGTAGAGGTTGAGCCGCCCCGGATTGGCGCCGGTGTCCAGGGTGAACGAGCGCAGGCCGGCCGCGATTCGGCCGCTGGACAGGCCGAGCGCGTCGCAGGCGGCGGCCGCGGCCAGTGCGTTGGCCACGTTGTACTCCGCCAGCCCCCCGAACGTGACCGGCAGCTCGGAAACGTTCGGCAGGCGCCGCGTGCGGCGGCCCGCACCAAGAAGGACCAGGTTGCCATCCCGCACGACCGCCGCCCGCCCTTCTCTGGCCAGCGCCTCAGCGACCGCCGGGCTGTCCGGATCCATGCTGAAGGCATACCAGCGCGCCCGCGTCTCGCGACGCATGTCCCACACCCGTGGGTCGTCGGCGTTGAGCACCGCCCAGCCGCTCCGGCGGGTGATGCGGACGATGGCCGCCTTCACCTCGGCCAGCTCGTCGAGCGTATCGATCCCCTGCAGGCCGAGGTGATCGGCGGAGATGTTGGTCACCACCGACACGTCGTTGGCGGTGTAGCCGATGCCGCGCAGCAGGATTCCGCCGCGCGCCGTCTCGAGCACGGCCAGCTGCAGGCCGGGCTCGCTCAGGATTCGGGAGGCACCGCCGAAGCCGGTCCAATCCCCCGCCTCGATCAGCCGATCGCGCACGTAGATCCCGTCCGAGTTGGTCATGCCCACCCGCAGCCCTGCCTCGCGGGCGACGTGCGCAATGAGGCGCGTGGTCGTGCTCTTTCCGTTGGTGCCGGTGATGGCGACGATGGGGATGCGCGGCGTCGGCAGGTGGACGCGCGGGCCCAGCGCCACCGCCCTCAGCCCACGCAGCTCGCGCCGGGGGCTGCTGCTCCCCAACGCGATGCGGATCGCGGCTCCACCGATGGCCTGGGCGATCGCCCGCCGGCGCCACGGGTAGGCCATCGCCGCGCGGCGATGGTCGACCGATTCGCGCAGGGCCAGTCGCGGGACGGGCAGATCGAGCGCCTCATGCAGTCGCCGGACGATCTCGCCCGCCTCGGCCGCGGTGGCCGCCGCGGCGCCGGGCTCGGGCGCTCCGAACTCCAGCTTCACCGCCGGCCGGCTGAAGAATCGGTTCGGGCCATCCAGCACGCGGAGCTCCAGCAGCTCGACCCCGTCCGAGGCGGCGGCGTGCGGCATGGCCGGCAGTATACTCACGCGCCATGCCCACCCAGACCGGCCTGCAAGAGGCCGTCGAGGCGCGCCTGCCCCGCTTCCTGGCCGAGCTGGAGGCGCTCGTCAACATCGACTGCGGGTCGTACACGCCGGGCGGCGTCAACCGCGTCGCGGACCACGTTGCGGCTTCCCTCGCGGAGCTTGGCGCGATGGTCGAGCGCATCGCCCACCAGCCGGCCGCTGGTGAGGAACAGCTCGGCGACCTGGTCATCGGCTCGTTGCCCGGAGACGGCCCGCGGCTGCTGCTGATCGGGCACATGGACACCGTCTTCGGCGAGGGCACGGCCGCCGATCGCCCGTACACGGTGCGGGGCGACCGCGCGCTGGGCCCCGGCAGCAGTGATATGAAGGGCGGCCTCCTCGCCGGACTCCACGCGCTCGCGGCCCTCCAGGCCGATGGCGCGCGGCCGAATGTCACCTTCGTCGCCAATCCCGACGAGGAGATCGGCTCCGTGTTCAGCACCCAGCACATCCGCCGCCTCGCTCCGGAGCACGCCGCGACCCTGGTGCTGGAGAGCGCCCGCGCCAACGGCGACATCGTCAGCGCGCGCAAGGGCATCGCCGACCTGGAGCTGACCTACAGCGGACGTGCCGCGCATGCCGGCGTGGAACCGGAGAAGGGCCGCTCCGCGATCCTGGCGGCCGCGCGCGGCGTGCTGGCCCTGCATGAGCTCAACGGCCGCTGGCCAACCGTCACCGTCAACGCCGGGGTCATCGCCGGCGGCACACGACCGAACGTGGTGCCGGCCGAATGCCGCCTGCAGGTCGACCTGCGCGCCGCGACCCGCGACGCCTTCGATCGGGCCCAGGCGGAGATCGAGCAGCTGATCGGCACTCCGACGATGGAGGGCGTCAGCTGCCGGCTGCGCAGCATGGCCATGCATCCGCCGATGGAGAAGACGCCTGCCACCGCGCGGCTGGCAGGGCTGGCGATCGCCATCGCCGGCGAGATCGGCTTCGAGCTGAACGACACCGCCACCGGCGGGGCGAGCGACGCGAACACGACCTCGGCGATGGGCGTGCCGACGCTCGACGGGCTGGGCCCCATCGGCGGCGACGACCATTCGGTCGATGAGTGGCTTGACCTGGCCAGCGTCGTCCCGCGCACGACGATGCTCGCCACCCTGGTCAATCGGGTCGGTGAGGCGCTCTCGTGAGCGCGGCCGGGTAGAATCGTCCGTCCGTGACTGACGACTTCCGCCACCGCACGCGCGTGGAGGTGCGGTTCCGTGATATCGATGCCTTCGGACATGTCAACAACGCTGTCGTCTCCACCTACCTGGAGCTCGCTCGCGTGCGCTACCTCATCGAGGTGCTTGGCGTCGACCCGGTGGGCCATATGCCGCTGATCCTGGCCATGATCAAGATCGACTACCTCTCGCCGATCTTCTTCGGCGACGACGTCCGGGTCGCCTCCCGCGTCGACTGGGTCGGCAACAGCAGCATCGGCATGTCGCACCAGCTCCAGGCTGGCGAGGACCGCGAGCTGGCCCGGGCCTCATCGGTCCTGGTCACCTACGACTACGACAACGCCCGCCCGATGCCGGTGCCGGCCGACTGGCGTGAGGCGCTCACCGCCTACGAGCAGAGGCCCCTGGAACGGGTGGGGGCCGGCGCATGACCGATACCCAGCAGTTCGACCTGCTGATCCTGGGCGGTGGCATGAGCTATGTCGGTGCCATCCGAGCCGCGCAGCTGGGCATGAAGGTGGCCGTGGTCGAGCGCGACAAGCTCGGCGGGACCTGTCTCAACCGCGGCTGCATTCCCACCAAGGCGCTGCTGGAGACCGCCGACTTCCTGCACAGGGTGACGGAGCAGGGCACCGAATTCGGCCTGGCTGGCCACGAGGGAACCCATCTCGACTACCCGGTGCTCGGCCAGCGACGCGAAGCGGTGGTCGACAAGCACGTCCGCGGCGTCGAGTTCCTGCTGAAGAAGAACGGCGTCACCGTCATCCGCGGCCAGGGCACGCTGACCGGGCCGACCAGCGTGCGCATCAGCGGCGGAGAGTCGGGCGATGTGGAGGCCAGCGCCACCGACCTGATGCTGGCCACCGGCTCCGCCCCGCGGCCGCTGGCCGGCCTGGACGTCGACGGCGAGCGGATCATCACCTCGGACGAGGCCCTCACCCGCGCGGACGTGCCGTCGCGGGTGGCGGTGGTCGGCGCGGGCGCCATCGGCGTCGAGTGGGCAAGCATCTACCGCGACTTCGGCAGCGAGGTGACGCTGATCGAGTACCTCGACCGGCTGGTGCCACTCGAGGACGCCGACGTCAGCAAGGAGCTGGGCCGCATCTTCCGCAAGCGCGGCATCGGCATGCACACCTCGTCGAGCATCGACCCGGAGTCGATCAAGCGCGGCGACGACGGCCTGCGCTTCACCATCGCGGCCCGTGAGGGCGACAAGCGGACGGAGGCGGAGGCGGACGTGATCCTGGTGGCGGTCGGCCGCCAGCCGCTGACCGACGGCATCGGCCTGGAGGCCATCGCCGGCGTGGAGGTGGAGCGCGGCTTCGTCAAGGTCGACGGCTTCATGCGCACCGGTGTCGAGCACCTGTACGCGATCGGCGACATCGTGCCGGGCTTCATGCTCGCCCACGTGGCTGCCCATGAGTCGGTGGTCGCCGTCGAGAAGATGGCCGGTCACGACCCGATGCCGATCGAGATGGGCCTGATGCCGCGCGTCACCTTCTGCCGGCCGCAGATCGGCAGCGTGGGCATGAGCGAGGAGGAGGCGAAGGCCGCCGGCCACGAGGTGAAGACGGGCTCCTTCCCGTTCCGCGCCCTGGGCAAGGCGACCATCGTGGGCGAGGTCGATGGCTTCGCCAAGCTGGTGGCCGATGCGGGCAGCGGCGTGCTGCTGGGCGCCCACATCATCGGCCCTCAGGCAGGAGATCTGCTGGCAGAACCGACGTTGGCGCGGCTGGTGGAAGGCACCGCGGCCGAGATCGCGATGAGCGTGCATGCGCACCCGACGCTGACCGAGGCCCTTGGCGAGGCGGCGCTGGCAGTGGACGGCGCGCCCATCCACGTCTGATGATGCATCGCAACCGGCGCCCAGGGAGGATGACGTAGCAGATGGCCAAGACCGAAGCGCGGCCAAAGCACCGGGAGCTCGGCCTCTCCGACGAGGACGTGCTGGGCATGTACGGCCAGATGCTGCTTGCCCGTGCGGTGGACGAGCGGATGTGGCTGATGCAGCGCGCGGGCAAGATCGCCTTCATCATCTCCGGCCAGGGCCACGAGGGCGCCCAGGTGGCGATCAGCTGGCCGCTGCGCCGCAACCAGGACTGGATGGCGCCGTACTACCGCTCGATCGCGTCCGCCATCACCTTCGGCATGACGGCGGAGGACATCATCACCGCCCACCTGGCCAAGGGCGACGACGTCAGCTCCGGCGGTCGCCAGATGCCCGGCCACTACGGCGGGGCGCCTTACAACATCGTCAGCCTCTCTTCGCCGGTCGGCACCCAGGTGCTGCACGCGGTGGGGATCGCCATGGGCGCCTGGGTGCGGGGCGACGACGTGGTGGCGCTCACGACCTTCGGTGAAGGGACCGCCAACCAGGGAGAGGTCCACGAGGCGATGAACTTCGCGGGGGTGCACAACCTGCCGGTCATCTTCGTCTGCGAGAACAACGGCTACGCCATCAGCG
>CBFGSY010000099.1:0-8278 GCA_965651545.1 uncultured bacterium
TGCAGGTAGCGCTCCGCTCGCTTTGTTGCCTCAGATCTTGATATCCGGAGCACCCGCATCGGTGCCTCGATGCAGTTGCCGAGGGCGGTCATGTGGGGAAACAGGTTGAAGTCCTGGAACAGCATCCCCGATCGGATCCGCATCTGCCTGATCTGCTCAAGGTGCTTGGGGCTCCGTGCGTGGAATGGATCCGCCTCGACGCGCAGTCCGTCGATCTCGACCGAGCCGATGGTCGGCTCCTCCAAGAAATTGATGCAGCGCAGGAATGTCGTCTTCCCGCTCCCGGATCGGCCGATCATCATCACCGCCTCTCCGTGCCGGACTTCCAGGTCGATGCCCTTAAGGACGTGGTGGTGGCCGAAGTACTTCTCCAGCCCGATGGTCCGTACGACGGGTGCGCCGGCCGTACTCATCGGTCGCTGCGTGCCATACGCCGCTCCAGGCGCTGCTGGAAATTGCTGAAGGCGATGGTGAGGATCCAGTAGATCAGTGCGGCGATGATGAAGGCTTCCAGGCTGCGGAAATTCTGCTGCCCCACCAGCCTGGAGCGGAAGAGGAGCTCCTCGACCGACAGGAGGGAGACCAGCGAGGAGTCCTTGATCATCGCGATGAACTCATTGCCAATGGCCGGTATCACAATCCGGACCGCCTGCGGCAGCACGATCCGGCGCATGACCAACCGCTCCGGCATGCCAAGGGCCTCTGCGGCCTCCCGCTGTCCACGCGGCACGGCCTGGATGCCCGCACGGAAGATCTCCGTCATGTATGCGCCGTAGTTGAAGGTCAGGGCGATGATGCCGGCGTGGACCGCATCGAGAACGATGCCGACCTGAGGCAGGGCGAGGTAGACGAAATACAGCTGGACGATCAATGGCGTGCCACGGGCGAGCGACACGTAGAGGGAGGCTACCCCGTTGAGGTAGGCGTTTCCCGACAGGCGGGAAATGGCGCCGATCAGCGCCAGGACGGTGGCGAACGTGATCGAGACGACCGAAATTATGATCGTGAGGCCCGCGCCGCCAACGATGAATGGTCCCCACTCGCCGATGAAAGCGAGATCGATGTTCTCCGTCAGCCACAGCCCGGCGAGGATGACGGCGATCAGGCCGGCCCAGGTGGCCGCAACCTTCAGCCGGAAGGCAAGGCGAGCTCGCTGCTCCGCAGCCTCGAGGGCATCGAGGATCGTGTTTCGCTCGGGCGTGCCGACGACCGCAGTCATGCGTCTACCTCACAACATGTAAAAGGGCGGGGACGCACTGCATCCCCGCCCTGATGGGCTAGCCGAAGAGAAGCATCAACCGCCGGGGTCCTGCGTGAGATCCTTCTCGAACCACTTCTCACTCAGCTCCGTCAGCGTGCCATCCTCGTGCATCTCGCCGACGATCTGATCGATCTCGAACAGGAGCGCGGCATGGGCCGGACCTTCCTTGTCGATTGCGATGGCGAGGTTCTCCTGGTAGAGCGGGTCACTGATCCGCACCACCGGTCGCCCCTTCCTGGCCGCTGCGTCGATCACGGTGCCTGACGTGATGAAGAGATCGAACTCCGGCCGGCCGGCCTCGATTTCCTCGATGCAGTTGGCATCGGTCGGGCGGGTAACAGCCTCCGCCTCTTCAGGAAGCTTGAAGGGGAGCTCGTCGACGCTGGTCAACCCGGACCGCTCGCTCGCCCCGATGTCGGCAGGGGTGAAGTAGTACGGCTGGGTGAAGCTGAACAGCTCCTTGCGGTCGGTGGTGATCGTCATCGATCCGACGCTGATATCCCAGCGCTCATTCCAGCTGCCGGCCGTAATGATGTCCCAATCCTGGTGCTGGAACTCGGCCTCGACGCCAAGCCGCTCCGCAATCTCAGCGCCAACATCGATGTCAAAGCCAACCCACGACCCATCGGGCTCACGGAAGGACTGTGGCTCGTAGTTGGCATCGGTCGAGATGCGCAGGGTGCCGCGGTCCATGACCGTTTCCAGCAGGTCGCCCGTGGCGTCCGCCGGTCGCTCGATCGGATCCTGCTCATCCGGCTGGAGATCGCCGTTCAGCCAATCGAGATACGTCGTGGCCTCACCTACACACACGACGTTCGGGATGTCGGCAAATGGGTTCTCGGTGGGTGTCGCCTCTACGGACGCGGCAGCGGACGCCGATGGGGAAGCGCCTGGTCCCGTACAGGCGCTGATGATCAGGGCCACTCCGGCCATGACCGGCATTGCGCGTCGAAGGTGCATGGCTCCTCCTTGGTCTCCGCACGCGCCAATGTGGGCGGCGTGATCCGAGGGTTGTAGCACCTTCCACCGGCCCGCGCCATCTCTGGCCCGCCATGGACCGCTCGCAGGCCCAGGGGCGTCCCGCATTTCCTCGTACACTCGCGGCATGACCACGGTCCCGCTCAGCCGCGCGTCGACGATTCCGAAGCGCTTCTACCTGGATCCGGACGTCCTGGAGGCGGAGAAGGAGCGCGTCTTCGGCCGTACCTGGCAGCTGGTGGCACGCACCGATGAGCTGCAGCGGATCGGCGACTTCGTGCCGGTCACGGTCCTAGACGAGCCGATCGTGATCACGCGCGGCCTCGACGAGGAGCTGCGTGCGTTCTACAACGTGTGCCGGCATCGGGCAGGCCAGGTCGCCCTGTCGAGGGGCAACCGCAAGTCGTTGCAGTGCCACTACCACGGCTGGACCTACGGGCTCGACGGCGCGCTGCGGGCGTGCCCGGAGATGGATGAGTCGGAGGACTTCCGCAAGGAGGACTTCGGCCTCATGCCGGTCCGCGTCGAGACCTGGGGGCCGTTCGTGTTCGTCAACCTGGACCGATCGGCTCCTCCGCTGCTGGAGGTGCTGGGCGCCATCCCGGGCGAGGTGGCCGGCGCTGGCTACGACGTCGAGAGCATGCGGCTGGTCGAGCGGCGCGATTACGTGGTCGAGTGCAACTGGAAGGTGTACGTCGACAACTACCTGGAGGGATATCACCTGCCGATCGCGCACCCGCAGCTGTACAAGGAGCTCGACTACGACTCCTACCGCGTGGAGGAGTTCCGCTACTACTCGAAGCAGCACGCGCCGATCCGTGAGCTTCGGCCGGGGGAGGAGCTCGGCCGCGACCGCCGCTTCCTGCGCACCGCTGACGGCGAGGAGGGCGCGCTCTACTACTGGCTCTTCCCCAACACGATGGTGAACATCTACCAGGACAACCTGTCGTCCAACGTCATCCTGCCGCTGGGCGTGGACCGCACCCTGACGATCTTCGAGTGGTTTTTCGCGGAGCCCGGCACGGGTGCCGGATGGGAGTCGATGCAGCAGACCATCGCCTTCTCGGACGAGATCCAGCAGGAGGACATCGCCATCTGTGAGCAGGTCCAGCGCGGCCTCCGCTCACGCTCCTACGAGGCTGGCCGCTTCTCCGCCAAGCGCGAGAACGGCGTCTACCACTTCCAGAATCTCGTCCGCGAGTTCCTGGGAGAGTGAGTCCCAAGTCGTCGCGAGCGTCGGCGCTGACATACGACCAGCTGCTGGCTCTGGCCCGCCGCTTCGAGGGACGCACGCTAGAGACGGTAACGGGCAAGAAATTCACAGTCGGCATATATCGCGACTGTCCCTTCTTCACGCCAGCCTCGAGCGGCTATGGCCAGAGCGATGGCCGGAAGGCGGCGGAACGCTTCGTCGCTCGCTACAACGAGATCGGCAGCCTGCGGCCGGGTGACTACGCGAAAGTCACCCGCAACGCGTCGTACTACGTCGCCTTGCTTCAGAGCGGTGGTGTGCAGTCGTAGGAGCCGCCAGTCCGGCGCGAAGCGTCCGATTGCGCGCTGCATGCGCCGCCCACGCCGAATCCTTTTCCTGGGCGGGTCAGACGCCGACCTGCTGCAATTCTGGACGCTCCGCGGCTGCCTATCTGCGGCCGGTGCGCACTCGGGATGAATCTGGACGGTTCGCGAACCACAGCAATCCCGTTGGCTCGTCGCCACCTGGCCGGCGCAGCCACGCCAATGCCTGTCGTCCGCGCACGCTGTACTGGGCGAATAGCGCCGGATGGGCGGCAACCGTCCGTCGCGCAGCGCGAGTGTCGCCAACTACGATGGCAGGCAAGCATGCCGCGATGTCGGTCCAGCCGAGGTCGCGCGCGATCCGCGTCCCCAGGCGGAGCTTGATATCGAGACGCCCGAGTGTCTCCTGCAGGTCGCCGATTCCAGTCTTGATTTCCGTGATGAGGACGATTCGCGTGCGCGGATGGAAGGCAATCAAGTCAACGCGCCCGCGATCGCCGTAGTGATTGAAGCTGACCTCGACTCGCACGATCCAGCCGAGATTGGCTATGAGCTCCGCGGCCTCCTCCTGCATCGCAGCATGGACAGCGTCGATAAGGCGGTCGAGCTGCTCGCCGCGCCAGCGAAGCTGCACGTGGAGCTGTGCACCGAGAGCGGCCGCAATCTGATCGATGTGCCCGAGGGTCATGCTCGCTAGGTGGGCCCTTTCCACCCTTGAGACCATGTCACGCGACACGGTCGCGGCGTTCGCCAGTGTCGCCTGCGTCCATCCCGCACGACCGCGCAGAGCTCGAACTGCGCGGGGAACGTTGCCAAACACGTCGCGAGTGTGGCCGCGGTCGCTTACTGGAGGCGTAGGCGCTGCTTACTGAATGGTCCGTATGCCTACGCCATGCTCAGCCGCTCAGCACACAGGCGAAGGGGACGTTCGATTGTGCACCGCCTGCACATTCGGACGCCCAGACGAGCATATGGGCTTGTTCGTTCGCACCCGGTGCACACCGGGACGGTTCGTATCCAAGCGTCCCTCGGGCGCTACGCTGCGCATGTGACCGCACCTCCAGGCACAAATGGGAGGCTGACCGTCGCGCTCATCAGCGACGTGTTCTGGCAGCCGGACGGGATCGGCAGGCTCGGCGATCGGCTGGACGAGGCAGCCCGCCGCGGGGCGGACGTCGCGGTCCTACCTGAGATCCCACTCAACCCTTGGAGCCCGGCAAGCCAGGAACCGAACGATGACGACGCCGAGCCGATGGGCGGGCCTCGCATGACGGCCCAGGCCGAGGCGGCGGCCGAGGCCGGTATCGGCCTGGTGGGAGGCATCATCCACCGAGAGGCAAGCACCGGCCGCAGGACGAGCCGCGCGCTGGTGTTCGATCGGCAAGGACAGGTGGTCGCGACCTACGAGAAGCTGCACCTGCCGGAGGAACCCGGCTTCTGGGAGACGAGCCACTACGAGCCGGGGACGGCAGGGGCGCAGCGGATCGACAACTTTGGCTTCCCAGTGGGCGTCCAGATCTGCTCGGACAACAACCGACCGGAGGGCACGCACCTGCTGGCAGCACAGGGGGCGATGGCCGTGATCGTGCCGCGGGCGAGCGAGGAGAAGACGTATCAGCGCTGGAAGGTCGTCTTCCGGGCGAATGCCATGACCAGCGCGTGCTACGTGCTGAGCGTGAACCGGCCGGATCCGGAGGGCGGCGTGCTCATCGGTGGGCCGTCAGTTGCGGTGGACCCATCGGGCGAGGTGGTGCTGGAGACGACCGACACCGTCAGCCTGGTTCACCTTGATGCCGATGCGGTAGTCCGGGCAAGAGCCGCCTACCCCGGCTACCTACCCATCCGGGCCGGCCTCTACGCCGAGGGCTGGACCGATGTCGCCAACCGTGATGGAGCGCCGAAGCCTACTCGGTGAGGGTGAATCGGCCCTGGGCAAGCAGCTGCAGGCCATCCTTGCGGCGGTAGTCGCGCATGATGAAGTTGCCTGTGCCCCACTCATCGATCACGACCTGGCCCGAGACGCAGAAGCCGACGACGCGCGCGGCCGGGTCGATCGGGTTCCCGTCGCGTTCCTGGACGATGGTGAAGTCGTCGCCCTCGACCATCAGCACCTCCTCCTGGACCACGTCCACCCCAAACGGGCGGGGGAGGGCGATCGAGTGACAGAACTGATCGTTCGGCCCGAATCGCCTGGTCTCTCCGATGATGGTCTCGCCCGATTCGTCGAGGCTGGTCCCGAAGGTGAGGGTGCCCGGGAACTCCGGCGTCGGTCGCGGTGTCGGTTCAGCTGAGGCCGATGCACCGACCGAGGCGCTCGGCAGTACGCTGACGCTCGGCTGGGCAGAGGGACTCTCGATGACCGATGCGGCCTCCGGCAGCATCCCGGAAAGCATCAGCCCAAGGCCGATTGCCAGCAGCATCGCCGCCAGGCCGCCGGAAATCGAGAGGAGTGAGTCGCGGTCGGTCGGGAAGGGTCCGGACGGCGGGCGTGCGCCGGCGCCACCGGGACGCATGGGCACCCCACACGATCGGCAAACTTGTGCCCAGGATGGGTTCGAGCGGCCGCAGTTGAAGCACTCGACGCTCTCGCCCGTCATGGCCGTGCAGCCTAGCAGGACGTTGCGCCCAGCGGCACGGATGATGCTCCATGAACGCGGCATGGACGCTCTACAGCTCTTCTACATGCGACATGCTCGCGCGATCCGCTGGGCGTGGCTCACCCTGGTGACTGTGCTGGCCGCATGCAACGCCCCCACCGATGGCGGCGGCGGTGGTGGCGGAGGAGGGGGAGACGGTGGCGGTGGCGGGCCGGGTTACTGATCCTGCCTGATTTTCCGACCTAGGCCGCCAGCCTGGACCGGGGTACAGTAGCCGCGAGCCGGCGGTTCAGCTGGTGTTCCCCCCCCGCCAGTCTGTCCGCCGGCTCATGCCTTTCCCGCACAATGAGGCGATGGTTCAGCGCGGGCACACCCGCCGAGGAATCCTGCTCACGTCCGTTCTCGGCTTCGTACTGCTGTCCCTCGCCGGCTGCTCCATCGGATTCGACACGCTCGGCGGCCGAGAGAAATGCTGGCCCGAGAGTGACCCGAGGGCCGCAAGCCTGTGGCGAGGAACCCTGCGCATCGACGCTTCGGGCAGCTGGCTCGATACCCCGGAAGGGGAGGCTATTCCGCTCATTCCGGGTAGCGTTGCGACTCGAGTCGGGGACGACGGCACCGGCGAGCTCATTCGAGGTTCGGACGTGGTGGCGACGCACGGGGACGACGTGACCCTGTTCGGTGGCGCCGGCTCCGACGGCGCCCTCATGGTGTGCGGGGTCGAGGAGCTGCACTCCAGCGGCTAGCGCAGGAAGTCGCCCCTTGAGTGCTCAGCAGGAACCTCGCCCGTTCGCTAGTCGCGCTCCTTCGTCGTGTCGCGTTGCCGACCTCGGGGACGCGTGCTCCTCCGGCTACGGGCTCGCAGACGCATGGAATCCTCGTCGGCCTCCAGCATCTCCTCTGGCACTTCTTCCTCGACGATGATCCGATTGCGCGCGCGTGGAGTCGCCCTGATCAGCTCGTCGAGCTTCAGGTGAAGAGCCTTTGACTCTCGATTCTGGCTCGTCTGGATCGCGAACACCATCAGGAAGGTGACGATCGTGGTGCCCGTGTTGATGACTAGCTGCCAGGTGTCGGAGAAGCCGAAGATGGGGCCAGTGAGCGCCCACACGATGACGACGAAGGCTGCGGCAGCCATCGCCCACGGGGTCCCGACCGCCCTTGTCAGGCCGTTGGCCACCTCGCGGAATCGGTCATTCCAATCCTGCGATTCCGGCGCTTGCTTCCGTCCAGGCAATGACATCTTCCCTCGCGAGCCCGCGGTCAAATGCTTGCATCGTCCGTGCCCTATTGAGCCGCGCTCCGGGTAAAGCCGCCGACATGGCGAGGCAGATTGTTCAGCGGGAACTCCGGCGGTGTCACCTCTCTGATCATGTGACGAGCGGCGTCGCCCTCCCCGCACACAAGGACCATCGTTGGCGACTCCAGGAAGTCCCCATAGGCCTTGTCGATGTACTCCCGCACGACCTGCATGTGCAGCTCCATCGACCTTGCGTCGGGGTGAACCTGGATCGCGGCGACTTCCGTCCCAGCGTCGTTGACAAAGACGTTGAAGGCCACCATGCGGGGCTCCTTCGCCTCCACGTAATCGATGAGGCCCTTCGTCCATTCTGCGTAGTTTTCGAGCTGCCCCTCCTTCAGCTGATAGCTCGCCACGAAGATGAACGGTGTGGGAGGCATGCTGGTCTCCTCGCGTTGCGCGCCAAGCGCCTGGCCCGGAGCTGCGGTCGAGCCCACACGATTTTGCGCTCATCATTCTTGGGGCCGCGCCTGGTTCGGACTAGACTCCGCCGATGAGGCTGCGACCGCTCGTAGTTGGGTTCATAGCTGCGGTCGGCCTCGCGGCGTGCGCTGGTGAAAGAGCCGTGCCCCGATCTCAGGAAGAGGGCGCTCACGGATAGTATGGGTTGGGCGCTGGACGGCCAGC
>CBFGSY010000100.1:0-8262 GCA_965651545.1 uncultured bacterium
GTTGTCCACGACTTGGGTGCGGATTGGGAAAGTTATCCACAATCCATCCCCAAGCGTTCCGACGTAGAGGTTGCTAGAGGCGATCGCCAGATCAACGCACTGGAGGCCCATTGATGATCACGCATGCTTCGCGTCCCGTGTCCAGACCGTTCCTGGTCCTGGCACCGATCGTGGCAATCACGGCCTTGCTGGCAACCTCGGCCTGGCTCATGTCAGCGCCGCGCGTGCGGGCCGCCGAAACCGTCACGGTCGACATCGCCAATTTCACCTTCGACCCGGGCACCGTGACGGTCCAGGTCGGTGACACCGTCACCTGGACGAACAACGATTCGGTGCCGCATACGGCGACCAGCGGGGACGGCAGCTTCGATGGCGAGATGCAGCCGGGCGAGAGCTTCTCCTTCACGTTCGAAGACGAGGGGACGTTCGACTACATCTGCGAGATCCATCCGGACATGGAGGGAACGGTCGTCGTCGAGGCCGCCGATATTCCGGATGGCGCCATGTCCCATGAGCAGGGCGACTTCGCGACAGCGGCCGTGCCACTCGGGATCGCGCTGATACTGATCAGCCTGCTCGTCGGAATCTTCGTCGCCCGGCGGCGCGAAGCATCGGCTCCGTAGGCGCCAGCGGCTCCAACGCGGCACGCCTTCGATCGCCGATGGCCACTGCCTGGAGGGCCGGCAGCCGATCCACCGTATCGCGTGCTGCGAGCGGCAAGCTGCCGGCCAGGTGGCCGTCGGGTCGGATCAGCCAGGCGCGGGGGCCGGCCGCGCCGTAGTGGCGCTGCAGCTCCCCCGCGCGGTCCTCGAGCACGGTCACGCTCCGGAGGGGCCGATCCGGACCTAGCGCCGCGATCCGGCATGGAGCCGGCCAGGCGAGGCCCGCGGCTCGAATGGCCATGGCAGCGGCTTCATCCGGCCTGCCGCCGCCGAACAGCAGGATCAGGAACTCGCCACCGACTAGGTCCAGGAGGCGGCTCACGCCGTCCGCGTCAGGAACCATCGCGCTGCAGGCCGCGTCGGGAGCGACCGCACCGTGGGGCGGCAGCCGCTCATCGCCATGATCCGGCGCCACCACCGGCGAGCCTGAATAGGTGAACGGCTGGGAGAGCTTCCCGGAGTTCACCCGCCGCCGCAGGAATTCGGAGCGGATGCTGCCGCGTAGGATCGCGTTGCGGGCCAGCCGGCGCGCGATGCCGTGGGGGACCATGAACCGCATGCTGGCATCGGTGATGGCCAGGTTCTCGAGGGCCGCGGCGCGGCGCTCGGCGTCGTAGCTGTCCAGCAGCCCCTCCGGCGCGCGCTGCCCCACCACCAGGGCAAGCTTCCAGGCTAGGTTCTCGGCATCTGCCGCCCCGGAGTTCAGGCCGCGTGCTCCGAACGGGCTCATCAGGTGGGCGGCGTCCCCCGCCAGCAGCACGTGGCCGACGCGGAAACGAGGCGCCATGCGCTGGTGGAACCGATAGGCGGTGGCCCAGACCAGCTCGTAGTCCGCGGCCTCACCCACCACCTGCCGGATGCGCCGATCCAGCGCGCCGGAAGCGCGCTCGGCCTCGACATCGGTCCCGGACGGAACCTGCCAGTCGATGCGCCAGGTGTCGTCCGGCTGCGGGTGGACCAGGACCTGGCGCCCGGGATTCCACGGCGGGTCGAAGAAGAAGCGCCGCTCCCTGGGGAAGGGCAGCCTGGCGCGGATGTCGCAGATGAGGAACAGGTCGTCGTGGCTGTGCCCCGGGAAGCCGACGCCGAGCAGGTGGCGGACCGACGAGTGCGGACCATCGGCCCCGACCGCGTACGCCACGCGGAACGTCTGCTCTCCATCTGGAGTCACGCAGCTGAGCGTCACCGCATCGTGGTGCTGGCGGAGGCCGGTGAGCCGATGCCTCCAACGCAGGTCGACCCCTTGCAGCTGCTGCAGCCGCCCGAGCAGCATCTCCTCGACCTCGGTCTGGCTGATGTTGACGAACGGCGGGAAATGATCTGCCTGGCTCGACGGCAGCCGCACGCTGAAGAGCTCGCGGTCCCGGAAATAGGTTCGCCCCACCTCCCACTGGACGCCGCGTTCCGCGACCAGTTCGCCGATGCCCAACCTCGCCCAGATCTCCAGCGTCTCGCGCTGCATGCAGAGCGCCTTGGAGCCCTCCCCGGTGAGGCGTGGATGCTGCTCCAGCAGCAGGACGCTGAGGCCGCGCTGCGCCAGGCGACCTGCCAGGGTCATGCCGATCGGTCCCGCACCCACCACCGCGACCTGGGCGTCCAGCGCCGGCATGTGGCGATGATAGGCCGCGGCGCGCCGTCAGGCGGTCAGCTCGTCCCAGGTGGCGCGATCGCGCTCGACCGTCCAGATGCGCGGATGGTCGATCCCCTCCAGCTCGTCCCATACCCGCTGCACGTTGAATGGCATGGTGTGCTCGAAGATCGGGAAGCTGCCGTAACGCGGCGCGAGGGCAGCATGGGTGGACCGATACGCCTCTCGCGGCGTGCCGCCCGCGTCGCGCACGGCGCGCGTTCCGTCGAAGACGGCGGTGAGGAAGGCGCGAGTGTCGTCGATGGCCTGGGGGACGGCTGCTCCCCGGACGACGGGGCCGCGCCCGCCGACCATCTGCTCAGCGCCGAGCGCCGCCACGCGGTCAAGCGTCGCGCCTCGCCAGTCGGCGATATGCGCGTCCCCCATGTAGGGCGCGGCCTGCGCCTCGACCAGGTCCCCGGCGAAGCAGATGCGCTCCTCCGGCAGCCAGACCACCAGGTCGCCGCTGGTGTGCCCGCGCCCCAGGAACCGCAGCTCCACTGTCCGGTCGCCGAGATCCAGCGCCAGCTCACCGTCGAACGTCTCGGTCGGCCGTGTAAGGCCGGGGATGCCATCGGCACCCTCGAACAGGCGCGGCATCCTGCCCTGCTCGCTCGCCCAGTCCTGCGCTCCCCTCTCCTCGATCAGCTCCGCCGTCTGCCGCGTGCTGATGATCCGCCGCGCGCTGAAGGCACTGGCGCCGAGCACCCGCACCGCGTGGTAGTGGGTCAGCACCAGGTCACCGAACGGCATTGTGGTGACGGTCCGCACCACGTCGATCCACCTCTGCGCCATGACCGGCGTCGCCCGGGCCTCGATGGCGAGGATGGCCTCGGTCCCGATCACACAACCGACGTTCGGGTCGCCCTGCGCGGTGTAGGCGAAGACGCCCGGAGCCAGCTCCTCGAGCGTCGCCTCCTTCTCGGCCAGGTCCGCGCTGGACGCGAACGGCTTCCGCCTCATTGAGCCGATGATAACCAGCCGATAAGCGGCGGCCCGCATGCTGGTCGGATGTCCCTTCCGAAACGGCCATCGGAGACCAATATCGCCCTGCGCGTGGATGCCGACACCCTGCTCTGGGCGCGCGTCCGGGCCGGTTTTGCAGGCAAATCCGTGAATGCGCTCATTCAGCAGTTTCTCCTTGAATACGCCGCCGTCCCCGACACCTTCCGTCAGGGCCGGGAGTGGACCTCGGATCGGATGGCCGTGGATACCTTTCGCGAGGTCATAGACCCGATCGGTGCCGGTGACCGGGCTCGTGAGGCTGGGGAGGGGAGGGTCAGGCGGGGGCTCCCGTGACTGTCAGAGCCTTCAATGCGGCCGTGCGGCTGTGCGGCCGTGCAGTTACGCTCGTGCGGCTGTGCGCGCTCGTGCGGCCGTGAGGCTGTGCAGCACGGCCGCACTGAGACCTCTGACAGCGCAAGCCAAGGGGCGGCCGCCCTCAGGGTAGAGGCGGCAGCTCCACGACGCGGGCTTCGCGGATACCGGGGACGGCGCGCAGGCGGTCGAGAACGGACTCGGGGACCGCGGAGTCCACGCTGACGACCATCATCGCCTCGCCGGCGGCCGAGAGGCGGGACAGCTCGAGCGAGGAGATGTTGACGCCCGCGTCGGCGAGGGCGGTGCCCACCGAGCCCACGATCCCCGGCTGGTCGTGGTGGCGGGTGACGAGCATGAGGCCCGCCAGCTCGGCGTCGATCTGGAAGCCATCGAGCCCCGCCACGTGCGGGCGGCCGTGGGCGGTTGAGCCGGAGAGGCGAAGCAGCGACTCGCCCTCGCCGGCCTCCAGGGTCACGAGGGAAGCCCACGGATCCGAGGCATCGGTCCGTGTCTCGCGCACGGTGAGGCCACGTTCGCGGGCGACCAGGTCGGCGTTGACCGCGTTCACGCGCTGATCGGTGACAGCCTCCAGGATGCCGGCCAGGGCGGCCGTGCGGATCGGCGAGCAGTCCCAATCGGCGATCTCGCCCGCGTAGGTCAGCGCGATGCAGTCGAAGGCCGCCGGCGACAGCTGCCGCGCCAGGATGGCGAGGCGCCGCCCGAGCTCCACGTAAGGCCGCAGGCGAGGCACCACGTCCGCCGCCACCGAGGGCGCGTTGACGGCATAGGTGGGCGTCACGCCGGCGAGCGCCTCCAGGAGCTGCTCGGCCATCTCGACGGCCACCCGGTCCTGTGCCTCCGCGGTCGACGCACCGAGGTGCGGGGTGAGGACCGTGTTCGGCGCGCCGCGCAACGGGTTGTCGGCAGCCATCGGCTCAGTTGAGAAGACGTCGACGGCGGCTCCCGCCAGTCGACCATCCCGCAGGGCAGCTGCCAGGGCCACCTCGTCCACGATGCCACCACGCGCCACGTTGAGGACCACCGCGCCCGGCTTCATCGCCTCGATCTGGGCATGGCCGATGAGCCCGCGCGTCTGGGTCGTCAGCGGGGTGTGGACGCTGATGACGTCGGCCCGCAGCAGCAGCTCGGGCAGGCCGACCAGGCGCGCGCCGTGCTCGGTGGCCTGCTCGTCGGTCAGGTACGGGTCGTGGGCGATAACCCTCATCTCGAAGGCGCTTGCCCGCCGGGCGACCGCCTTGCCGATCTTGCCGAGGCCGATGATTCCGAGCGTCTTGTGCCGCAGCTCCGCCCCGGTGAAGCGGGCACGATCCCAGTCGCCGGCCCGAACGGAGGCGTCCGCGGACGGGACGCGGCGGAGGAGGGCCAGCATCATCGCCATGGTGTGCTCGGCGGCGGCGATCGTGTTGCCGGTGGGTGCGTTGACGACCATCACCCCGGCGCGCGTCGCCTCGGCCAGGTCGATCCGGTCAGTCCCCACGCTGGCCACCCCGATGACCGACAGCCGGGGGGCGCCTGCCGTCAGCAGCTCGGCGTCGACGCGGGTCTGGGAGCGGACGACCAGCGCGTCCCAGCCATCGGGGTCGGCAAGCGCCTCGAGCAGTGCGGGGCGCTGCAGGCCGCTGCGCACCACGGTGTCATGGGCGGCGGTCAGGATCTCCAGGCCGGCCGCTGCGATCGGCTCGGCGACGAGGATGCGGGCCACCTGAGCGAGTGTAGCCGGGCGGACGAGGCGCCACGGGCCGACCTATGGCGCCCACTCGTGCGCGGCAGGCAAGCGCTTACCGTGTAGAGTATCGCGCGGCATGCCGAATGCAGACCTTCTAGCCAGCCTATGATCCGACGTCACCTGATGGCCCTGCGCATCGGGCTGATGGCGCTTGACGGTGCCGTTGCCGCCGGGGTCTTCCTGGTCGTCGCCGCGCTCAGGTACCGAGATGGCAACGCCGCCGCGCTGTGGCGCGTACTCGACGTCGAGCCGCCTGTCGCCGCCCTCCTGTTCGCCACCATCTGGGTCGTCGTCCTGTGGAGCTCGGGGCTCTATCGGCTATCGCCGCGCTGGAAGGTGTGGACAGAGATCCGCGACGTCATCCGCGCCACCCTGATCGTCATCGCCCTCACCCTGTCGAGCCTCTTCCTCTTCAACCAGGACGATGTCAGCCGCCTCTTCCTCCTACTGCTCTTCATTGCCGAGCCAACGGTCACGCTGGCTGGGCGGCTGGGCCTGCGCGCTGCCTTCGAAGCACTGCGGCGGCGTGGGCACAACGAGCGCTACATGGTCATCGCGGGCACCGGTCAGCTGGCCCAGGACTTCGCTGACCACCTGGAGCGACACCACGGCCTGGGGATCAAGGTGATCGGACACCTGTCGGCGCCACTGGAGCCGCCACCCGTCGTCACCCGACCGATCCTTGGGGAGATCGACCAGATCGAGGACATCCTGCATGCCCAGGTGGTCGACGAGCTCGGCGTCTGCCTGCCCGAGAGCGCATCCCGCTACCTGGAGCCGATCACCGGGCTCGCCGCCGGCGAAGGCAAGACCGTGCGCGTCGCCACAGACCTGGTGGACGAGCGGCTGCCCGGCGCGGTCGAAGAGGTATTCGATCGGTTCATGGTCCGCTCGATCGTCAACGACGGACACCGCGAGGTGAGCCTGGTCTTCAAGCGGCTGATCGACATCGCCGGCTCGGCAATCGGCCTTGTCATCCTCAGCCCGCTGTTCCTGCTCACCGCGCTGGCGATGCGGCTTGCCGATAACGGGTCGGTCATCTTTGGGCAGACGCGGATCGGCCTCCATGGGCGGCCGTTCACGATGTTCAAGTTCCGCTCGATGGTCCCCGACGCCGAGGACCGCCTGCACGAGGTGCAGCACCTGAACGAGCGCAACGGCGCGGCCTTCAAGGCGACCAACGATCCGCGGATCACCGGCCTGGGCCGATTCCTGCGCCGCAGCTCGATCGACGAGCTGCCACAGCTGTGGAACGTGCTGACCGGCTCGATGAGCCTGGTCGGGCCCCGCCCGCCACTGCCCGGCGAGGTCGAGGAGTACGACATCTGGCACCGACGCCGCCTCTCGATGAAGCCCGGCATCACCGGCCTCTGGCAGGTCGAGGCGCGCCACGATCCGGACTTCGACCGCTGGGTCGAGCAGGATCTGGTCTACATCGACGACTGGTCGATCTGGCTCGACTTCAAGATCCTGGCCCGGACGCTGCCCGCCATGCTGGCCCACGGCGGCCGCTGACGGCAGCAGGCCTGGCCGGGCACGGGTCAGAACGGGAAGACGATCGGAATCAGGATCAGGCTCAGCGAGATGGTGACCACGTTCAGAGGTATGCCAACCCGGGCATAGTCGCCGAAACGATACCCACCAAGGCCATAGACCATCAGGTTGGTCTGGTAGCCGATCGGCGTCAGGAAGGACAGGCTGGCGGCCAGCATGATTGCGATGACGAACGGCCGCGGGTCGGCGCCGATCGTGACAGCGGTCGCCACCCCGATCGGGAACATCAGAGCCGCTGCGGCGTTGTTCGACAGGAGCTCCGTCAGCACCATCGTGCCGATCAGGATCGCCGCCAGCGCCCCGATCGCGCCGAGGGGTGACATCGCACCCACCAACCCGCCGGCGATCGCCTCAGCCAGGCCACTGGAGGAAACCGCCGCGCCCAGTCCAAAGGCCGAGGCGATGAGCACCACGATCTGCAGGTCCACGGCGTCGCGAGCCTGGCGGACGGTCAGCACCCCGGTCGCGACGACGATCATCGCCGCGGCGATCGAGGCGTGGAGGATGGGCACCATCCCGGAGCCAGTCGCCAGCACAAAGGCGATGAAGACTCCACCGATCAACCAGGCGCGCCTCGGTTGCCGAGGCGAGATGCCGGACAGCGAAGCGATGACGAGGAAGTCCGGGCGGTCGCGCCACCGGGCGCGGAAGGCCGGATCGGACAGGATCAGCAGCGTGTCGCCGACGCGCAGCGGGACATCGCCCAGCTTGGCTTCGACCCGATGCCCGGCCCGGTGAATGGCGATCACCGCCGCGTCATAACGCGCCCGGAAATCCACCTGCTTCAGGGTCTGACCGACGAGGTCGCCGCCGGCACCGACCACGACCTCGTAGAAGGCATGGACGTTGCCCGCCAGGCTGGTGATCTGACGGGCCTCGGTGGAGGCCAGCCCGCGTACCCGTTGGAGGTCGACGATGTTGTCGACCCTTCCGACGAAGGTGAGGACGTCGCCGCCCTCGAGAACCTCATCCGGAGCCACCGGCGCGATGGAGCGACCATCGCGCTGGATCTCGACCAGGAAGACACCCTGCAGCCGTCGCAGGCCCGCCTCTGTCACCGTCGAGCCATCCGCGTCGCGATTCGGCTCCACCCGCATGCTGACGGTGAAGTCACGGCCCGCCTCGGTCAGGGCGTCGCCCGCCGGCGAGCGGTCGGGCAGCAGCCGCGGCAGAAGGAGCACCATGACAACCAGGCCGGCGGCGGCGATCGGCAGCCCTACCGCGGTCGGCTCGAACAGGCCCAGTGGCGGCATGCCGGCCTCGGTCAGCAGGCCCGAAACGGTGAGGTTGGTGGATGTGCCGATGGTCGTCACCACGCCTCCCAGGATCGCGGCATAGCTGACCGGCATCAG
>CBFGSY010000101.1:0-8191 GCA_965651545.1 uncultured bacterium
GGTAGGCCTCCGGCTGGAAGTAGTCGTAGTAGCTGACGAAGTACTCGACCGCGTTCTCCGGGAAGAACTCCTTGAACTCCTGGTACAGCTGTGCGGCCAGCGTCTTGTTGTGCGCCATCACCAGGGTCGGCTTCTGGACGGTCTCGATCACCTTGGCCGCGGTGTAGGTCTTACCGGTGCCGGTGGCGCCCAGCAGCACCTGGTGGCGCAGTCCGGCGCCCACCCCCTCGGCCAGGTCGGCGATGGCCTGCGGCTGGTCGCCGGTCGGCTCATAGGGGGCGCTGACCTTCAGTTCGGGCATGGTCGACGGGAGACCTCGGGATGGTGATGGGAGCGTGCCGGGGGTACCCAGATTCTACCGAAACCTCCATCGGTACCGATCCCGGAGTACCCGAGCGGCCTATAGGACCGATGCCGGCGCATTCCTACATTTCCCTCGATGCGCCCGCGTGCCCAGAACCGCCTCCGGCGTGCCCGTCCGGCCCTGCCTGGGGCCGGACGAGTGGTTCCGCCTGCATCCAGCCGCGGACAGGCGCTCGTCGAGTTCGCCGCCGTGCTGCTTCCCGTCCTGCTGCTGCTGGTGGGCATCATCCAGTTCGGCCTCCTGTTCGGCGCCAACGTGACGCTCACCAACGCCGCCCGCGAGTCGGCACGTGCCGCCACCATCTACGTCTACGACCTCTCACGCACCAAGGCATGGAATGACGCCGCGCGCTGCGGCGAGGCGGTCGCTGCCGCCCAGCAGGCCTTCGGCTTCCTGAGCACCTCGGCGCCGCACTTCAGCGTGACGGTGACCGGCACCGGATCCTGCCCGACGCCGGCCGGCGACGGACAGGTGAATGGCGACCTGGCCATCACCTACTGCGACCACGTCACCACCCCCGATGGCGACTGCCCGGATGGCACCGATCCGGACACCACCTGCAGCCCGGACACGCGCGAGGCGTGCCTGGTGCGCATCACGCTGACGTATCGGTCGGACATCATCGTGCCGTTCATCGGCGCGCTGCTGGCCACCGATTCCAACGGCCGCTTCACCCAGAACGCGACCGCCACTATGGTCGTCAACTGATGGACCGCGTCGGGCAGCGCGTCGGGCAGCGCGTCGCCCAGGGCGTCGCGCAGGGGGTCGCCCAGGGGCAGGTGCTGGTCATCTTCGCCATCGTGCTGGTCGCCATGCTCGGTTTCGCGGGCCTGGCCATCGATGTCGGACGCCAGAACGCGGAGCAGCGCCACATCCAGACGGCGGCCGATGCCGCCGCCCTGGCGGCCTGTCAGGCGCTGATCGAAGGCGCCTCCGACACTGCGGCCGCGACCGCAGGGCGCAACGTGGCGCGCATCAACATCGAGCGCTCGCCAGCAGGCGCGACCGCCCAGATCGCGCCTGACAACGCCCGCATCTATCAGGACGGCCACGCCGGCGACCCGGCCTACCTGCTGAGCGGGATCCTGATCAGCAGCACGACCGTGCGGGTGGCCATCTGGTCGTCGGTCGAGACGACGCTGGCCCGCGTCCTCGGCATGCCGACCCTCGACACCAGCGCCCGGGCCAAGTGCCAGCTGCAGGGCGGTCCGGCCATCCCGATCGTGGCGCGCCGCTACACGGCGGCTCCCGGCCCAGGCTCCGGCTTCACCGACTTCCTGGCCACCTCCGGGACGAGCACCAGCGGCGCCGTCGACCCATTCAGCGTGCTCGGCTACAACGGCCGCACACCGGCCAGCGAGGCAGACCCGGGGCCGGTCTTCGAGCTGTACGGCCCCGGCGCGAAGGCGTCCAACGAGGCCGACTTCCGCGGTTTCGTGGCCCTGGACGTCAGGAACTTCCAGTCGACGACCTCGCGGGTCTACTACAACGGAGTCACCTCTGGCATCACCGAGAACACGCTGAAGGACATCGAGGGCGACTACCTGGTGACCGGCTACCCGGGGCCGATGTTCCCGTCCATCACCAGCCCCCCTGACCCGAACGATCAGGTCGCCGTCCTGCTCGGCAACGACACGTCCATGGTGATCGGCAACTTCGAGGACGTCTTCGGCGTCGGCGACCGCCTGCTGCTCGGTGTCTACAACGGCACTGTCATGCAGATCCCGGACTTCGCCATCGCGCCGCCGAGCGTCATCACCCTGCCGTCGACCACCAGCACGCCGATCAGCGGCCCGAACTTCACAGTCTCCCGCAACGACGAGTTCAACAGCACGGTGACGCTCCACCTGCACGGCGACGCGGGTGCCACCGCCATCGGCCACCCCGAGTGGGACATCCTGCCCGATCCCTCGGTCACCCCTCCGGCCGCCGGTGACATGAACCAGCCGACGTGGTCGACCGATGTCTTCATCCCGAACAAGAACGGCACCACCGTGAGCATGAGCGCCATCCAGACGAACACCATCCCGGCGGGCATCTACACCGTCTGGCTGGAGGGCCACTCGGGCAACCCCTACTTCCAGACTCGAAAATCGGTGGTGCCGGTCAAGGTGGGCGGTGCCGTCCGCGACTTCAGCCTGGCGAACTCCACCACCAGCGCCGACATCGCCGCCGTCGGTGGCTCGGCCAGCATCCCGATCTACGTCTCGACCACCTCGGCCAGCGCGACCAGGTGGGGCTCCGGTGGCAGCGCCGTCACGCTGGGCGTCGACGCAGGCTCGTTCACCGACTGCTCGTTCGGGGCGGCGACCATCGGCGCGGGGCAGCTGACGTTGAGCGCGACCTCCGTCACGCCGGCATCCTCCGGCAACGGGGCGCTGTCGACTCTGACGATCAACAGCGTGGGGCTGTCCCCGGGCTGCTACCGATTCGACGTCCGCGGCTACGGCACGAACGGCGACGGCCAGCCGGTGGTCCACCTGCAGCCGATCACCTTCACCGTGGCCACCGCCGCCAGCGGCGGCAGCTACGTGGACCTCATCGGGTTCGGAGTCTTCGAGGTCACCGACCTCAATTCGAACGCCATCTCGGGCCGGGCGGTGACCGGCCTCTATGCCGACCAGAACGATTCAAACCTCCGGCGCGCGCAGCGTGCCCGGCTCCGGCCCTGGTAATCCAAGGAGAACTGCCGTCGTGGAACTCGAGTACTCGGACAAGAACAGCAAGCGATCGAAGCTCTACATCGCCGTGGGCATCGTCATGGCCCTCATCGTGGCGGGCATCGTGTTCGTCGCCCTGCAGGCCAGCGTCCTGACCAGGGGGGACGACACGGTCATGCGGGACGTGGTCGTCGCCGCCCGCGACATTCCCAGCCGCAAGCCGATCGAGGAGGGGGACCTGGTGATGCGCCCCGTGGTCTCCGATACGACCAACGAGACGGCCTTCACGCGCATCGACGAGGTGCTGGGCCGCGTCTCCGGCGTGCCGATCCTGACCGGCCAGATGCTCACCCAGAACATGCTTGCCTCGAGCACGACCGGCCAGGCGTACTCCATCCTGGAGCCGGGCGAGGCCTTCGACCCGGAGGGGCCGGACATGCGGGCAGTCAGCATCTCCGTGCCAGATGACCGAGCCGTGGCGGGCACCCTGGTGCCCGGCCAGCTCGTCGACCTGATCGTCACCATGGCCATCAACCCGGAGGTTGGGCAGACGGCCGAGCAGGCGTCGAGGACGCAGGACGACTTCATTCCCGGTCCGTCGACCAAGGTGACGCTGCAGTCGCTCACCATCCTGGCGCGGAACGGCGGGCTCTACATCCTGCGCACGGACCTGGCCACGGCCGAGAAGATCACCGAGCTGACCGCGGCCGGCGGGCAGTTCACCTTCGTGCTGCGGCCCGATGTCGACGACCGAACGGCGGAGACCGACGGCTCAACGATCGACCGCCTGATCGACGAGTACGGCTTCCCGGTTCCATTGCCCCCGACCTTCGTCCAGGAGAACGCCGACCGGCGCTGACGACCCGGGCGTCCATCCCCGGACGGCACGGCGGTCGCCGGCCCCTCGCGGGCCGGCGGCACGCTGGCCGTGACCCGGAGTGGCGCTGACAAACCGTCCAAATTCTCACCAGGTACGCACCTCAGCCGCGGCACGGCCGTGGGGAGTTCGGATGCGTACCACAGCAGAATCTGAGCGCTTCGGAGACCCAGTCGGGCCCGTTGTGCGCAGGTGACGCGAATTCGGACGGTTCGCGGTCGTCAGGAACGGATCACCTTGTCGTACGCGGCCTCGACCTGACGACGGGTTTCCTCCATTGGTGCCGAGCCATCGATCACGATGTCGGCGGCCGCTACCTTCGCCTCCTGCGGTGACTGGTTGGCAAGTCGCGCCCGGGCCTGTTCCTCGGTCAGGCCGCGCGACGTGGCCACCCGGCGCACGGCATCGGCCTCCTCGCAGCGCACCACCCAGGTGCTGTCACATCGGTCGTGGAGCGGGGACTCGAGCAGCTTGATCGCCTCGATGCACGCCGCCTCGACTCCGGCCGCCTCCAGCTCGGCCAGCCGGGCGCGCGTCTCGTTGCGGACCAGCGGGTGCAGAATCGCCTCCAGGTCGGCGAGCGCGTCCCGGTCGGTGAACACGATCGCCGCCAGCTTGCCCGCCTCGATCGTCCCGAACCGCGCCTCGATGCGGCGCCGCGCCTCGGCATCGTTGTTCCTAATCTGTCCAGCGACGGCGTCCAGGTCGAGCATTGCCACTCCCATGTCCCGCAGCCAGCCGGCCACGGTGCTCTTGCCGCAGCCGATGTTGCCTGTCAGCCCGATGACCTTCATGCGCCGCTCAGCCCTCGACCGGCGCCCGCTGGCAATACGGGCAGAAGTGGGTGCTGCGCTGCCCGATCACCACGCGCTGGATGGGGGTGCCGCAGCGCAGGCACGGCTCGCCCGTCCGGCGGTAGACGGCCAGCTGCTCCGCGTTGTCGCCCGGCTCTCCGTCGGCGTCGACGTAGTCGCCGAAGCTCGACCCGCGGTTGTCGATCCCCTGCCGCAGCACGCTCCGCATGGCCCGATGCAGCCGCCGCACCTCGTCCGGCGTCAGGGTGTCGGCCCGCCGCATGGGATGCAGCCGCGCGCGCCAGAGCGCCTCATCGGCGTAGATGTTGCCGACGCCGGCCACGAAGCTCTGGTCGAGCAGCAGCGACTTCAGTCGTGCGCTGCGGCCGCGCAGCCGCTCCGCGAGCCGTGCGGCGCTGAATGACGTCGCCAGCGGCTCTGGGCCGTGGCGCGCGAACACCTGTCCGACCCGGTACGGCGCCACCGCCTCGGCGACGCGACGCGTCCTGCCGGGCCGGCGCCGTTGCCGCAGGCCTCCGCCCTCCCATAGGCCGATGCGCCCGAACTTGCGCACGTCGCGGTATCGCAGCTGCCGGCCATCGGCCAGGCGGAAGACGACGCGGGCGTAAGGATCGTCGGGCGCCGCTCCATCGGTCACGATCAGCGCGCCGGTCATGCGCAGTGCCACCGTCATGACCCGGCCATCGGCAAGGTGGATGAGCACCGTCTTCGCGCGGCGACCCACGCGGCTGATCTCGGCGCCACTCACCTCCGCAACGAACTGCTCCGGTGGCTGCGGGTGCCGGATCGTCCGCTCCCAGCGCACCTCGGCGTCGGTGATCCGTGCGCCGGCCACCTTGCGCTGCAGGTCGCGCGCGACGGTCTCGACTTCCGGGAGCTCAGGCATTGATCCAGTGTGCCACGCACGCGCCGGCGCTCATTGCCTGAGGCATTGAAGCCGACTTCTACGCGGCCCGGCAGCGTCGTTCCGGCGTTCCGTGCTGCGGGTGCGTTGCGCGGTGCCGGTGCGTTCCATGGTGCCGGTGTGATCGGCACTGCAGCGGCCGCAACGGCGGCTGGGGGTATCCCAGGGCTCGTCCCCCGTCACGGTGCCGGTGTCACCGGCACGTTGGCGAAGCAACGGGACTGGCCCGGCGATCGCGGCCCGCTCCTTCGTCACAGTGCCGGTCTGACCGGCAGGCCGCACCTACAAGCCGCTCAGCGGCCACTCAGATCACGCGGAGAGGGGCTCGGCGATCGCCTCTTCCGCCTCCTCCTGGGCGACCTCGACCGCCGACTTTGGAACGCGGCGCCACGAGCCGTCGTCGTCGCGCAGGTATCGGTCCATGTTCTCCCAGTCGGTGCCGACCTTCAGCGCGACCTCGAGCGGCGGGTCCAGCGGCAACGCGCCTTCCATGACCTCCGTGGCAAGTGCGGCGAGCGCCGGCAGCTCCTCGTCATCGGTCTCGAAGACGAGCTCGTCATGGACCTGCAGCAGCATCCGGGAGCGAAGCCTCCGCTCCCGAAGTGCCGCATCCAGGCGGACCATGGCGATCTTCATGCCGTCGGCGGCGGTGCCCTGGATCGGCATGTTGATGGCCATCCGCTCGCCCGCGGAGCGCAGGGCGCCGTTGCGCGCCGAGAGCTCCGGCAGGTAGCGGCGCCGGCCAAGCAGCGTCGTCACGAACCCCTGGTCTCGCGCCAGCATCCTGATCTCGACCGTGTAGCGGCGGATGCCCGGATAGGCGGTGAAGTAGTCGGCGATGAAGCGCTGCGCCTCCTCGCGCGGGATCTTCAGCCGGTCGGCCAGCCCGAAGTCCGAGAGCCCGTAGGCGATCCCGTAGTTGATCATCTTGGCGACGCTGCGGATATGCGGCGTCACGTCCTCGGCCTTGACGCCCAGGACCCGCGCCGCGGCCGCCAGGTGGATGTCCGAATGCGCCGCGAAGTCGGCCTTCAGGCCTGCATCGCCGGAGACGTGAGCCAGGATGCGCAGCTCCTGCTGCGAGTAGTCGGCGCCCAGCAGCAGCTTGCCAGGAGGCGCCACGAAGACCCGCCGGATGCGCCGCCCCAGCGCCGATCGGATGGGGATGTTCTGGAGGTTCGGATCCACGCTCGACAGCCGGCCGGTGGCCGCCACCGCCTGCTGGTAGGTTGTGTGCAAACGTCCGTCGCTGCCCACAAGGCCAGGCAGGGCGTCCGCATAGGTGCCCTTGATCTTCGAGATCTGGCGGTGCTCCAGGATCAGGCCCACCGCCTGGTGCTTGTCCTTCAGCTCCTCAAGGACCGATGCGTCCGTCGAGTAGCCGGTCCGCGTGCGCTTCGTGCCGGTCAGCCCCAGCTCATGGAAGAGGATCTGCTCCAGCTGCTTCGGTGACCCGATGTTGAACGGATGCCCGACCAGCTCGTAGATCCGTGACTCCAGGTCGGCCAGGGTGGCACCGAACTCGACGCTCATCGCGGCCAGCTGGTCGCGGTCGATGGCCACGCCGGCGAGCTCCATGCGCGCCAGCACCGGCAGCAGCGGCATCTCCACCTCGCGGAACAGGTCCATCAACCCGCCCTCCACCAGCTCCGTCTCCAGGAGCGGCCGCGCGAGCAGGCTGGTGAGCGCCTCGGCCGCCGCACGAGGGGCGACGATGGCGTCGTCGGTGATTTCGGCCGCCAGCTTGTCGGGCAGCGAGGCGCCGAAGCGGTTGGCGGCCAGGTCGTCCAGCGTCTGTGCACGCAGCGCGGGATTGACCATGTAGCTGGCCACCAGCGTGTCGAAGGCGGGGCCTGTCAGCTGCACTCCGCGCGCGGCCAGCATGGTGACCAGCGCCTTCAGGTCGTGTGCGATCAGCGGACGGTCGTCACGGTCGAACCAGGCTGGCAGAGGCCGATCGTCGCTCCACGGCAGATACCAGGTCGACCCGTCCTCGCCGGCCAGCGCGATCCCCTGCAGTGGCCGTTCCAGCGCCCGACCAGCGCCGGCGGCCCAGCCTAGCGCCACGCCTTCGGCCCGTTGCTCGAGCCACCCATCCAGGTCCGTCCGGTCAGCGTCGCTCGTCACGACCCGCGGCTCGACCGCCTCGATCGCCCCGCCAGGATCCTTGACCGCGTCCGGGCGCTCGCGCGCTCCCTGCTCCGGTACGGCACCTGCCCCGGGTACGGCACCTGCCCCCGGCACGGCACCCGCCTCGGCCTTGCCGCCGAGCAGGTCCAGCGAGAGCTGCAGCCCTCCGCCGGTTTCCTGCTCAGCGGGCCCATGGCCCGTCGGCGCGATGCTCGACGGCGGCAGCCGGTCGATCAGCGTCCGGAACTCCAGCTCCCGGAACCGCTGGGCCACCGCCCGGCGGTCATAACGGCCGGTGCGCCCCTCGTCCAGGTTCAGCTCCACCGGCAGGTCGGTGATGATGCGGCCCACCTCGCGCGACATGAAGGCCGACTCGCGGTGCTCGGCCAGCCGCTCGCGCAGCTTGCCCTTCACCTCGTCCAGGCGCTCGTAGATGCCGTC
>CBFGSY010000102.1:0-8131 GCA_965651545.1 uncultured bacterium
CGTGCAGGGGGTGTTTTCGGTGCTCGCGACGCCGTTCCATCAGAGTGGGGACGTCGACGTCGAGAGCCTTCGGCGGTATGTCGAACATTTCATCGGCGCCGGTGTCACCGGCTTCACGGCGCTCGGCGTGCTCGGTGAGGCTGCGCGGCTCACCGAACGCGAACGCGCATTGGTCCTCGACACCGTACTCACGCAGGTCGCCGGCCGTGTCCCGGTCGGCTTCCCGGACTCGCCCGGCGGTGAGGGCGCGCGAGGATGCGAGGCGGACGACTTCGCGGAGTTTCCTCGAGGGAAGATCGCAGTGGTGGCCCCGGGCGCCCCATGCCTGCGGCGCGTCGTGGTCATGAACGCGGAGGAGGCGGGCGCGGCGGCGCTGATCGCCCCGAATCCGGCGTGGCCCCGGGATGAGGTACTCCGCCCGACCCTCTTCTTCCCGAACGTGACCATCCCGGTCCTGGCCGCCTCGTCGTCGATGGGTGAGGAGCTGCTGGACGCCGCCGGCGCGGGCACCAGGGTCCGCCTGAGCGTCCAGGTATCGACCGAGCCGGCCGCGGTGCAGAGCGTGGTGGCCGAGACGAGCGATGGCAACCCGGCGCGCGTTGTGATGCTTGGCGCGCACCTCGACTCGGTGCATGACGGGCCGGGCATCAACGACAACGGCTCGGGCGTGGCCGCCGTGCTGGCGATCGCACGAAGCGCGGCGGACGGCATCGAGGGCGGCCGGCTGCGTTTCGGCTTCTGGGCGGGTGAGGAGTACGGGCTGTACGGCTCGCGCGCGTACGTCGAGAGCCTGTCGGTCGAGGACCGGCAGGCGATGGCCGCCTACCTGAACCTGGACATGCTGGGCACCCAGAACGAGGTGCCGTTCGTCTACGAGGAGGCTCGCGCGGCAGCAGGGTCGGAAGCAATCAGCGATTTCCTGGTCAGGGCGCTTGACGCCGCCGGGATAGGGTCCCTGCCGATCGACGTGGGTGGCGCGTCCGATCACGCGGCGTTCCAGGATGCCGGCATCCCGACCGGCGGCCTGTTCAGCGGCGCCAGCGAGCCGAAGACCGACGAACAGCGGGAGCAGTTCGGCGGCACGGCCGGCCAGCCGATGGACGCTTGCTATCACCTCAGCTGTGACACCGCGGCCAACGTGGACCCGGCCCTGGTAGCCAGGCTCGCGGCAATTGCGGCCACGGCGGCTCAGGCCATCGCACGGGGCGATCTGCTGCCCTGAGGGCGCCGGATGGCAGAATTGAGCGGATGCGTGTCTCCGCCAAGGCCGATTACGCCCTGCGGGCGGTCGCCGAGCTGGCCGCCACCGACTCCGGGCCGCTCAAGCGGGAGCGGATCGCCGCCGCCCAGCAGATCCCGATGGACTACCTGGAGAACATCCTGCTCGAGCTCAAGCACGTGGGCATCGTCCAGAGCCAGCGCGGCGCCGCCGGCGGCTTCCTGCTGGCGCGTCCACCCGCCGAGATCAGCCTGGCCGACGTGATCCGCGCGGTGGATGGACCGATGGCCAACGTGCGCGGCTCCCGGCCGGAGCAGGTCGAGTATTCCGGCCCCGCTGTCCACCTGCGCGATGTCTGGATCGCGGTCCGCGCCAGCTTGCGAGACCTCCTCGAGACGACATCGGTCCAGGACCTGATTGACGGCACACTGCCCCCGCGGATGGATGAGCTGACCCGCGCGCCGGAGGCGTGGGTAAGCCTCGGCCGGGTTCGGGGCAGGCGCTAGCTGGCCGCCACCATCGGCGCATCATCCGTGATCACCGCCTCGACTTCGGCGGCGGCCTCCTCCTCGAAAACCTTCGCCTCCCGCAGGTCGACGAACACGTCCATCCCATCGGCCATGCCGTAGGCCTCATCGGTATTTACCGTGGCGGCAACCCGCTGGCCGTCCGCCAGCCTGAGGTGCAGCTTGGTGACCGGCCCGAGGTTCGTGGCGCGTTCGATATGGGCAGGCAGCTTGGCGGTATCCATCGGGATGCGAGCCACATGGACTGCATGTGGGCGGACGAAGGCGTGCGCGACGGTGCCGTCCGCCAGATGGTCTGCGCCCCCGATCGAATAGGCGTCGAAGGCGACCCTGCCCTCCATGACAATCCCGCGGATCACGTTCGCCGCCCCCACGAACCCGGCCACGAACGGGTTGGCGGGCTTCGTGTAGATCTCGTGCGGCGGCCCGACCTGCTGGAGCTGGCCGCGGTGCATGACCACGATACGGTGCGCCAGCTCCAGGGCCTCCTCTTGATCGTGTGTCACGAGCACGCTGGTCACCCCCAGCTCGCGGTGCAGCTCATCCAGCCAGCTGCGGAGCTCCTGTCGCACGCGCGCGTCCAGCGCACCGAATGGCTCGTCCAGGAGCAGAACCTCCGGTCGAGCCGCCAGGGCGCGCGCGAGAGCGACGCGCTGTCGCTGCCCACCGGACAGCTGATCCGGATAGCGAGGTGCAAATGGGGTCAGCTGGACGAGCTCGAGAAGCTCATTGACACGGCGGCGGATGGCATCCTTCGGCTCGCGTCGGACAGAGAGGGCAAAGGCGACGTTGTCGGCGACCGTCATGTGTCGGAACAGCGCGTAGTGCTGGAAGACGAACCCGAAGCGCCGCTCCTGAACGCTCCTGCCAGTGATCTCCTGATCCCCAACCCGAATCCGACCGGCATCGGGCGTCTCGAGGCCAGCGAGGACGCGAAGGACCGTGCTCTTGCCGGAGCCGCTTGGCCCGAGCAGCGCCGTGATTTTGCCCTCGTCCGCGACGAAGCTGACGTTGTCGACTGCTGTGAACGAGCCGAAGCGCTTCGTCAGCCCCTCGACGACGATGCTGGAGCTCATATGCGTTCCCTCAAGCGCGCCTGGCGCTGCTTTGCAATCTCGATGCCCGCCAGCAGGACGACCGACACCACGGCCAGCACCACGGCGACCACGTAGGCCGATGCATCCTGCCGCTCCTCCAGGGCTCGGAAGATGTAGAGCGTCGCCGTTTCGGTCTGTCCCTGGATCGCGCCACTCACGATGAGGACGGCACCGATCTCCCCCATCGCCCGGGCGGTGGTCAGCGCGATCCCATAGAGGAGCGCCCAACGCACGTTCGGCAGCGTGACGCGGAAGAAGGCCTGGAGCGATGAGGCGCCCAGGGTCCGCGCGGCGTCCTCCTCGACAGTCCCCAGCTCGATCAGGACGGGCGTGAGCTCACGGATCACGAATGGGATGCAGATGAACATGGTGACGAGTGCCATGGACGGCAAGGCGAACAGGACCTGGATCCCCTGTGCCGTGAAGAACGGTTCCATCCAGCCGCCTCGGCCGAACAGGATCACGGCCATGACGCCGACGATCACCGGGGAGACGGCCAGCGGAAGGTCCACGATGCCGGTCAGCAGGCGGCGACCCCAGAAGCGGTCGCGGGTCAGGACCAGCGCGGTGATGATCCCAAAGACGCCAGTGACGACAACGGTCAGTGCGGTCAGCAGGGCGGTGAGCCAGAAGGCATGCATGACGTCCGGCGCCGCCAGCGTGTCGAGGATGGTACCCAGGCCAGCGCCGGCGACCGTGGCGACGATCCCGGCCAGCGGCGCCAGCAGGAGGAGCGCGACATAGGCGGCAGCCACGACGATGAGCGCCGGCCGGATCCAGGGGGACTGGCCGCTCACGCCTCTGACCTCCGATTGACGAGCCGGTCGGTGCCGATGACCAACGCAGCGGAGATTGCGAAGAGGAGCGCAGAGACGGCGGCCGCCTCCGCGTATTTGAACTGGCTGGTGAGCTGGAAGATAAAGACTGGCGCGGTGAGTGTCTTGCCGGTCAGGTTGCCGGCGACCACTACCACTGAGCCGAACTCGCCCAGCGCGCGGGCGAACGAGAGGAGGACGCCGGCCGTAATCGCCGGCCGGAGCGCCGGGAGCACAACGCGCCAGAACGTCGTCCACTGCGAGGCACCCAGCACGCGAGATGCCTCCTCTTCCGCAGGATCCAGCTCCAGGAGGACGGGTTCCACGGCTCGCACGACGAGCGGGAGGGTGATGACGAGCAGAGCCAGACCGATCCCGATCGGCGTGAAGATGAGCTGGATGCCCGCCTGGGCAAGCGCCCCGCCGATCGGGCTGCTCGGACCGTACAGGGCGACCAGCATGACGCCGGTGACGAGGGTTGGGATCGCGAACGGGAGGTCCACCACTGTTGCGAGCGCGCCGCGGCCTGGGAACCGATAGCGCACCAGGACGTAGGCCAGCAGCGTGCCGAATACCCCGTTGATGACGGCGACGATGGCCGACGCCACCAACGTCAGCTGGATGGCGGCCCAGGCACCGCGTTCCGCGAGGGCGTCCGCCAGCGCGCCGAACCCTTCGCCGAAGCCGCGGCTCACGACTGCAGCGGTCGGCAGGCCGATGGCGATTGCGAGATAGGCGAGAGCCGCCAGGCGGAGCGCCCAGCGGCCCCACGGCAGCTGCCTTACGGCCGTGCGATCTGCGCCGGCCGCTCCCCGGTTGCCCGGGAGCTCCTGGACAGCGGGAGCGGTCATCGGCTCAGGAGCCCTGGGCAGCTGCGAAGGCCTTCGTGAAGATTCCGTCCGGATCGCCGAAGACCTTCTCGTTGATCGAGTCCCAGCCTCCTAGGTCCTCCACGGTGAACAGGTCGGTGATGGGAGCGAACGTGTCGCCGTCGCCGGCGGCCGCCTCCTCCGGGTCGACCGGTCGCAGGAAGCCTACCGACTTGTAGATCTCCTGCGCCTCATCAGTGTGCAGGTACTCGACGAAAGCTTCGGCGACTTCCCGCACGCAATGGGCATCGACGTTCTTGTCGACGATGGTGACCGGGTTCTCGATGAGGATCGTCGACGGCGGAATCACCATCTCGTCGGGCAGGCCCGCCTTCTGAGCGGTGAAGACCTCGTTTTCGTAGGTGATCGCCACGTCACCATTGCCGGACTCGAAGTTCTTGATCGAGTCGCGCGCGCTCTTGTCCAGCACGGTGACGTTGCCGAAGATCCCCTCCAACAATGTCTGGGTCCCCTCATCGTCCGGGCTGACACCCGGCACCTTGCCGCGCTCAGCGGCGCCGTAGGCGGCCACAATGTTCCAGCGCGCCCCGCCGCTCGCTGCTGGGTCGGGCGTCAGGATCTCAACGCCGTCGGCCGTGAGGTCGTCAAAGTTCTCGATGCCATCGGGGTTGCCCGGTCGGACGTCGAACACGACGACCGAGGTCGACACGATCCCGCCGTCGGTCTCCGTGGTCCAGTCATGCGTGATGAGGCCGGCATCGGCGATCACGTCGACGTCCGGGGCCAAGGAGAGCGCCACGATGTCCGCCGCGAATCCGTTGACGACCGCCTGCGACTGCGTGGTGCTCCCGCCGTATGACTCCTGGAAGATGACCGACTGCCCGTCATGCTCCTCCTTCCAGAACGTCTGGAAGGCAGGGATGATCTTTCCGTACGCCTCGCGGGGAGTGCTGTAGGCCGCCAGCGTCAACACCGGCGTCTCGGCCGGTGAACAGGAGGCGGCGGCACCCTGGGTGCCTGTGCACGAACCGAGCAGTAGTGCCCCCGCCAGCAGGATGCCAGCTCGCGAGCCCCGGGTCGTCAGTAGCGCCATTGAGTCTCCTCCAGACTGGGTTTTGAAGATCAATCTGCTCATGTTGAGCAACTTAGTCGACTTAGAGGACGACGGGGATTGTGCCAGATGTCGTCAAGCCGTGCCGGGGGTTCTAGTGCGGGGCGTCCGGCTCGAGGCGCCGGATGCGATGCGCCAGCGCGTTCATCACCTGCGCGGCGAGCTCCGGAAACTCGTCCATCATCGAGTGGAATTCGCGGTGAGTGATGACCAGCAGCCGGCTCGGCTCCTGGGTCGTCACCGTTGCCGTACGTGGACCGCTGGCGAGCAGGGCGATCTCGCCGAAGAAATCGCCGGCAGCCAGCGTATTCAGCCGAGCTCCATCGCGCTCGACGCTCACGCTGCCACTGACGATGACCATCATGTCGGCGCCGCTCTCGCCCTGCCGCATGAGGACCGTGCCGGCTGGTGCATCGACCTCATCGGCCAACATCCCGAGCCGCTGCAGCCGGCGCTTGTCGAACCCGCTGAACAGCGGGATCCGACCTAGCAGGTCGAGCTTCTCGTCACGGGCCACCGCCGGCAGCATACGCCGCCGGCCGCAAACTGAAAACGCCCAAGACCGGCAGATCCGCCACAACGAGGCTCAGCAGTCGACGTCGAAGCCGCCGTGCGGGTGCTGGATCACCTGGCAGAAGTAACGAACCTGCTCCAGCGACGCAGCGAAGGTGGGCGACAGGCTGATCGCCTCGCCGTCGATCGAGACCTCGCCCCAGGCCGCCGCCGGCGCGCGCAGGCCGAAGGAGAAGGTGTGCACGTGGGCTCCCCGCTGGGCGTTGGCCGGGAACCAGGCATTGCCGCTGACCCGCGACTTTTCGAAGGCCTCCAGCGCCGACCACGCGATGTCCAGCTTGATCTCAACCGGGTTGCCGTCACCATCGGTGCCGTCCAGCGTGGCGCGAGCCCAGGCAGAGCCGAAGCGCGTGCTGGAACCTAACCGGTCGAGGGACTGGCCGTCGGCCATGGCGACGACCGGGTAGCCCTTCGGCCCCGGCTCGGCGCAGGCGTCGCGCTCGAGATAGAAGACGCCGATCAAGCCCTGCTTGTTGACCGGCCCCGGCTGGCTGCCGAACTTGGCGTCCATGGCGCTGATGAAGAGCTCCACCTGGCGGCAACCGTCGATCTGCATGAAGGCCGCGCTGGCGTGCCGCGAGCGGATGACGCGCGCGTAGTCGTCGATGACCGAGGCGCCGGCCACGCCCGGTGCGGCGGTCAGCAACAAGGCTGGCAGCAGGATGGCGGAGAGCAGTCGGGCACTGCGGAGCATGGGCGTGGCCTTTCTTGTTCTGCGGTCGCCGGGCCATTGCCGGCGCAATCTCAGATTGCCGCCCAGACGCCGGCACCACCGACGCGGTGATGCAGATGCTCGGGCGGATAACCCCGGCCGCCCCCCTCCGGCGCGTTACAGGGCACCGCCTCAGGCAACGTCCTCGTCGTGCGGCCCCATGACCCAGAACTCCTTGAATGGCGTCTGGGTGATCCGCCATACCGTGCGCGAGGCAGCCGGCAGGGAGGCGATGTCGCCGGCCGCCAGCTGGATCGGAGCGCCCTCGTCGATGGTGATGCTTGCCGCTCCCTCGAGCACCAGGACCGTCTCACGACCGGGCGGCGAGTAGACGATCGGTTCGTCGGTCGCGTGTGACGCGTAGCGCGAGAGGCCCACCTCCACGCCCTCCGCCTCGCAGAGGACGTGCATCTCGCCGCCGACCTCCGGGTCCACCTCCCAGGCGTCGGTCGAGATCGAGGATCGGTAGACGCCGGGCTGCACTTCCATCGTCTCCTCCTTGCCTATAGCGCGGCCACGGCCTCCTCGAGCCGGCTGGTGGCCTCATCGTGCGGCGTGCCCCAAGGGAAGTGGATCGGCGCGCCGAAGACGATCTCCACATCGCCGCGCCACGGTCGGCGCTCGCCGTTGGAGCTCGCCCCGGCGTCCAGGCGCGATAGGCGGTGGATCTTGAGGCGCATCGGCACGACTGGCGTGGCTCCCTCGACTGCCAGGAGGCCCGTGCCAGATTTGAAGGGCTGCATCGGTCCGCCAACGGTGAGCTTGCCCTCGGGGAAGATCAGCACGCTGAAGCCGCGGTCGAGGCGAGCGCCGAGCAGCTCCAGGCTGCGCCGGATCGCACCCTCGCGTGCCAGCGGGAAGGCATTGCCGATGAGGGCCGCGCCGAAGCCGCGGATCGGGTTGCCGAAGATGTCGTCCGCCGCGGCAGCCGTCGAAAGTCGCCAGCGCCAGCCGAGCGGGAAGCGGGTCAGGATGATGCCGACGTCGTTGTGCAGGTGATGGTTCGGCGTGAACAGGACCGGTGCCTTCAACCCGGCCAGATGCTCCCGGCCGGAGACGCGCATGCGATAGCTGAGGGCGAAGAAAGGCAGCATGAAGAGCCCCTGGATGCCGATCCCCACGGCCCGTACCAGCGGGTTGAGTGGCCAGCCGAAGATGCCGGTCTCCCGCTTGGCGTCGCGCGCCGCCTCGACCATGGCGGTCAGGTCGGCGACCGTCGCCTCCGGGTCCAGGTCGCCGTCGTCGAT
>CBFGSY010000103.1:0-7992 GCA_965651545.1 uncultured bacterium
GATCGTCACCCTGCCCGCCTCCAGGGGCTGGCGGAGGGGGTCCAGCGCGTCGACCCGAAAGTGCAGCGCCTCGTCGAGAAACAGCGCGCCACGGTGAGCGAGCGAAGCCTCGCCCGGGCGAACGCGTGGCCCGCCGCCGACCAATGCCTGGGTCGACACGGTGTGGTGCGGCGCCCGAAAGGGCCGCTGGCGGATGATCGGCCGGCGCCGGTCGAGCAGGCCGGCCGCCGAGTAGATGCGGCTGACCTCGATCGCCTCGGCGTCCTCGAGCGGAGGTTGCAGGCCCTCGGCGCTGCGCAGCAGGAGCGTCTTGCCGACGCCCGGCGGCCCGGACAGCGCGAGGTTGTGGCGCCCGGCCACGGCGATCTCCAGAGCGCGCCGCGCGCTGGCCTGTCCGACCACCTCGGCCAGGTCGGGAACCCCGGCCGGTGCCTGCCACGGGGCCGGCTGCATCGCTACCGCCGGCGCCAGCTCTCGGACGCCGGCCAGGTGCGCCACGACGTCGCCCAGGCGAGCGGCGGGCAGGGCAACGATGCCGCTGACGCAGGCAGCCTCGGCCTCGTCGCCGGCCGCCACGATCACGTGGGGCACGCTTGCCGCCCGGGCCGCCGCGACCAGTGACATCACACCGGTCACCGACCGCACGGCGCCGTCCAGTGCCAGCTCGCCGAGGAGCGCGGTCGTTGCCAGCCGGCTGATGTCAGGCAGCTGTCCCGAGGCGGCAAGGATGCCGACGGCGATCGCCACGTCGTACGCGGTGCCGTCCTTCGGCAGGTCAGCCGGCGCCAGGTTGACGGTGATGCGCCTCGCCGGCAGCTCGAAGCCGCTGTTGCGAAGCGCCGACCGGACACGCTCTCGCGCTTCCTGCACCTGGCTGCCGGCCAACCCGACGATCGTCAGCGATGGCAGCCCGAAGGCGACGTCCACCTCGACCCGCACGGGCACGCCGTCCACGCCGAGCAGCGACGCGCTCTTGATCTCGGCCAGCATCCATCGGGCTCCACGAGGCGAGCGGGATGACGAATCAGTGCCGGCCGCCCGCCTGCTCGCCTCCCAACTCCAGCGGCGACCGGCGGCGCGAGGCTATCGGGCAGGCGCTTACCGGGCAGTTAGCGCCCGGTTATCCAAGGGTCGCGGTCGGTCAGGCCCTGGCGGGCGCCGTCTCCTTGGCGGCCAGCTGCTCGTCGACCCGCTTGGAGAACTCGAAGACGGAGCGGCCCAGGGGGCCATCGGGCCGGGACGACATGAACGGCTCGCCCGAGTTCAGCGCACTGATCGCTCCGCGGTACTCGTTGATGACCTGGAAGTCCACCTTGCGGTTCAGCGCGGACTCGGCGTTGTTCACGTTGATGCCGGTGTACGCGTTCGATCGGTTCAGGACGAGCTGGACCTTGCCCTTCTCGTAGCCGAGGTGGTCCATGGTCTCGAGCACCGAGCGCACGTTCTTCAGGCAGGAGAGGTCCGCGGTCATGACGACGAAGATGACGTCCGCCTCGTCGAAGAGCTGCAGGTTGAAGTCGTCGATCGTCTTGACCATGTCCACGAAGGTGTAGTCGTACATCTTCCTGAACAGGTTCAGCAGGTTGGTCACCGTGGTGGGGTCGGTGCGCTGCCGCTCCATGACGATGTCGGCGGCCTCCGGCGAGGGCGGCCCCAGCAGCAGGTCGATGCCCGAGTGGTGGCGCACGATCAGCTTGCGCAGCAGGTCCGTGTCCAGGTCAGGCTCGCTGACGGCATTGAGGATCGACGCGGTCTCCAGGCCAAGGTCCAGGAAGACGCGCATGTCGCCGAACTGCAGGTTGGCGTCCACCAGGGCGGTGCGCCGTCGCAGCTCGCGGGTCATGGCGATCGCGGTGTTGATGGCGATGGTGGTGGTGCCCACGCCGCCCTTCGCGCCGTAGAAGAGGACCAGCTGGCCGAGGGTGGCGGCCTCGGTGCCGGCGGCGGGCGTCAGGGTCCCACCCCGCGCCAGCAGCGCCTTGATGCGGGCCATCAGCTCCAGCGGATGGAACGGCTTGACGATGTCGTCGTCGGCACCGGCGCGAAGGCCCTTGACCCGCTCTCCGACATCGGCCTCGCTGGTCAGCATGATGATCGGCACCCGCCGTCCATCGGCCTCTGCGGCTCGGATCTGCTGGGTGGCGGCGTAGCCGTCCAGCTTGGGCATGGCCACGTCCATCAGGACCAGGTCCGGTTGTGCCGAGGTGGCCATCTCCACGCCCGCCTGGCCATCGGAGGCCACGACGACGTCGAAGCCCTCCTGCTTCAAGGTGAAGACCAGGACGCGCTGGATGTTCAGGTCGTCATCGACGACGAGGACCTTCGTGGCAGCCATCAAGGATCCCTGGCAGGTTCAGACAAACGGTTGCGCCATCGGGTCTCGCTTCGCGGGGCAGGGACCGAGGCGCCGCGGCGATTATACGGGCGCCCGGCAGCGTTATCCTGATGTCGCCCCGTCCAGGTGATGCGCCAGGAACTGCAGCACGCGGTGCTCGTATTCGGCTCCGCCCACCGCATGAGCGTCGCTGTGGGCCGCGCCCTCGACCACCAGGAGCTCCTTCGGCTGTCGCGCCGTAGCGAACAGGCGCTGGCTCTGCGTGAAGTCGATCAGCCGATCCTCACGCGGGGCGATCAGCAGGAGGCCCCGCGGCGCGATATGCGCCACGCGCTGGATCGGCGATCGAAGCCACGTCCTGGCACGGACCGATGCGGCGGCCACCACCAGCCGCGCCCCCAGCCGAGCGAGCGGATAGCGGCCCTCCCGCAATCGGTTGGCGATCGGGTTCTCCAGCTCCGCGTACGCGGCATCGGCAACCACGGCGGCCACCGGCAGGTCCGGCGCCGCCATGATCGCCACCGAGGCGCCCATCGAGATGCCCATCAGCGCCACCGGGCCATACCCGCGCCCCTGCAGAAAGCGCACGGCGGCGGCCACGTCCCGTCCCTCCAGTGTGCCGAGCGTGATCGGCGCATCGTCGCTGTTGCCATGCCCGCGGAAGTCGAACTGCAGGATGTTGTACCGCGGCTGGATCCATGGCACGAACTCGGTCAGCCACGGCAGCCGATGCCACGAGAAGCCGTGCATCAGGACGACCGCGGCTCGCGTCTGCCGTCCGGCCGGGATCAGCCAGCCGTCGAGGGTGAATCCGTCATCGGTCGTGAACCGCACGTCCTCGTGTGCCAGGCCGATGTCAGCCGGTGACCCGGGCTCACCCTCCTCCATCGGCTCCAGCGCCTTCCGCCCCGGACGCACGACCCGCCGCGAGCCCTCGACGGTGACGAAGCCCAGGTAGCCCGCCGCCGCGGCCGCCACGATTCGGCCCAGCCAGGCGGCCAGGCTGCGACGCCCGCCGCTCCGCAAGCTCGCCATCAGCTCATCCGGTGGATGCGGAGCCCTCGCCGCCAGCGCGTGTCGTCCGCATCGCGCCGGTGATCGGCCGCGTCAGCTCGCTGAGCTCCATCGGCACGATCCACTTCGTCGACTCGCCTGCGGCGAGCGCCTTCAACGCCTCCAGGTACTGGAGCGCCATCGTCTTCTCGTCCACGCCTCGCGCGGCGGCGAAGATCGTCTGCAGGGCGTTGCTGAATCCCTCGGCACGCAGGATCTGCGACTGCCGCTCTCCTTCCGCGCGCAGGATGTTCGACTGCTTGTCGCCCTCGGCCACGTTGATCGTCGCCTGGCGCGTGCCCTCCGATTCGGTGATCACCGCCCGGCGGTTGCGCTCGGCGCTCATCTGGCGGTTCATCGCGTCCTGGATGTCGCGCGGCGGCACGATCTCCCGGATCTCGACGCTGGTGATCTTCACGCCCCAGCGCTCGGTCACCTCGTCCAGCTTGGCGCGCAGGATGTGGTTGATCTCCTCGCGCTTGGCCAGCACGTCGTCGAGCGGGATATCGCCGATGACCGCGCGCAGCGTCGTCGCCGCCAGCGCCTGGCTGGCACCTGAGAAGCTGGTGACGGCAGTGACCGACTGCTCGGGGTCGAAGACCTTGGAGTACACCAGGAAGTCGATGCTGATCGGTGCGTTGTCCTTGGTGATGCAGGTCTGCTGCGGAACCTCGATGTAGAACTCCCGCAGGTCGACTCGCACCGGTTGCTGGATGATCGGCACCAGCAGCACCAGACCGGGGCCGGCGGCGCCGTTGGTCACCCGCCCCAGGGTGAAGATCACCAGCCGCTCGTACTGGCGGACGATGTTGATGGTGCTCCAGATCAGGAACAGCAGCACCGCGATGCCGGCGATCAGGATCGCCAGCAGGACAGGATCATCCATGGCTCGGGTGGCACCTCAGCGATGTTGGAGTCAGCTCAGCATACGCGCGGCGTGCTTCTCAGATGCACACCCCGGCCGATACATCGGTCTGACCTTCACCCGAGCCCGCGGCCGGGTGCTGTTTGGCCGATCTATCGGTCCGGATTGAGCGCGAGAGGCACGTCGATGCGCCGTTCGTGCGCATGGCAGCCCGATGCATCGGCTATCTGACACATGGACCACCCCTCACCTGAAACCTGGACCGACCTATCGGCCTCGCAACAACGTGGTTCACGTGGCTACGACTCGAGCACGACCTTGATCGCTCCGGATCGTCCGCGACCCAGCGCCGTCCCCATCGCACGCCGCCATTCCTCCAGCCTGAACCGATGCGTCACCAGCTTCTCCAGCGGCAGCTCCGGATGCGCCGCCAGCAGTTGCAGCGCAACGTCCATGGTGTGGGGCGCTCCCGGCCGAGAGGTCTCGCTGCCGTAGGTGTAGGTTCCCTCGATCCGAAGCTCCCGCGTCCAGGCCAGCGTCCAGTCCAGCCGGCCGATGTGGGCCGGCCCGCCGACCAGCACCAGGCGGCCACCGGGTCCGGTGACCCGCATCGCCTCGGCGAGGCTGGCTTGGCTGCCCACAGCGTCGTAGACCTGCTCGAAGCCGCCGCTCAACACCGTCTCTCCCAGAAGAGACCGATGCGCCCGGGCGCCGGCATGGCGGACCGCGGCCGCGACAGCGCCGGCACGGCCGCCGAGGGGGGGCGCGGCGCCCCGCCGCGCCCCCATCAGGCGCGGCGCGGGGTGGCGCGCCACCCCCCCCCCCCGCCCGCGGCGCCCGGGCGCGGGCGGGGCGGCCCGCGGCCGCGCCGCCGCCGCCGCGGCCGCCGAGGGTGGTTGCGGCGCCCAGCCGCTCCCCCATCTGGCGCTGCGCGGGGTGACGCGCCACCAGCACCACGTCGCTCGCCGGCGCGACCAGCCGCACGGCGGCCACCGTGCAGAGGCCCAGCGATCCCCCGCCGATCACCAGCACCGGCTCGCCGTCGAGCGGCGGCCCCGCCAGCACTGCATGCATGGCCACGCTGAGCGGCTCGACCAGGACGGCCGTTTCGTCGGAGAGCTGCTCCGGGACGGGGTGCAGCTGGCTGCGGTGCGCGATCATGCCGTCCGACCAGCCACCTGGCAGATCGGCGCAGAAGCCGATCAGCAGACCCGGGGAGATGGCGCCCTCGGTGGGCTTCAGGCAGAGGCGCGCCTGCCCGGCCGCGCACCAGCGGCAAGGCTCGATGCCGCGCATGGCGCACGAGATGATCGGATCGACCACCACCCGCTCGCCGGTCTCCTCGACTGCGGCGACCACCTCATGTCCCAGCACGGCCGGGAAGGAGGCGAACGGCGAGAGGATGGAGCTGGCGTGGCCGGTCAGCAGCGCCAGGTCAGTCCCGCAGATGCCGGACAGGATCGGTCGCAGGCGGACCCAGTCATCGTTGGGCAGCCGGGGCGCATCGTATCGGTGCAGCTGCAGCCAGGGCATCCAGCCGCCCGACAGCCACGGGACCCGCGGGCCAAGGAGCCGCAACGCCCGTTCATTCACTGCCGAGGCCGAGAAGCGCAGCCGCAGGCCGCGATGCGATCGGGCCAAGCTCGGTCTTCGGTCAGTCCATCGGCACCCGGCGCACGATGCGCGGACCGACCCGCTCCAGGATCTCGTCCAGGCTGTGGCCGGTGATGGTCAGGCCGTGGTCCTTGAGGCCGATGACCGCGCGCGATGGGTCCGGGGCCTGCCGGACCAGCTCCGCGACCTCGAGCGCCAGCTCCTCGGTGCCGCACGGATAGACCACTTCGGTGGAGACGGCGCCCGGCAGCCAGCCGTGGACATGCAGGATGCCGCCGACCTCCGGATGCTCGCGGTAGATGGTCAGATGCTCGATGGCGTCCACCGACACGCGCCGCGGCCGAACGTTGGGTGGCACGGAGAGGCGCACCACCCCGGTCGACGGGTCGTAGCCGGTGACCAGCAGGATCTCGGTGCCGACCTCGCGCAGGTGGCTCTTGTCGACACCGCTGGCGCTCATCCAGAACCGATCACCATCGTGCCGGGCACTGGCATTGCCATACGACAGGCCGCCGATGCCGAAGAGGCGCATCACGTGGCGAAGGTCGTCCGGCGAGAGCAGCTCGTCGATGGGCCAGGGAGCGGGCAGCAGGTTGAGCTCGCCCATCCTCTTTCCGGCCCGATGGATCGCCTCCGTGTGCTCGTCGCCGCCCCACAGGTCCGGCGGCAGGTCGGGCAGGAACTCGTTCTCGATCACGAGCCGCGACTCGGCCAGCGGGACCAGCCGCTCGACCACCGAGTCGAAGAACGCTCCGTCGTCGCCGTCGTGGACGAAGCGGTGGAAGCCCTGCTCCATGGTGATGAAGTGGGCGTCGATGCCCTCGGCGTCGCGCACCATGGGTATGAAGACGTTGGACAGCGAGCGGACGAGCAGCGAGTAGCCGGCCTGCAGCATGTCGTCCGGACGGTCCTCGAGCTCGGCGAGGCCGACCACGAAGATGTCCCGCGAGCGTCGCCGGAAGCTCTGCGGAGCCCCTGCCGGGATGGCGTTCAGGATCACCCGCACATCGCCGTCGACTGCGACCGCGTCACGCCCGCTCGGTCGATGCACGGGATGACCGCGCGCCTCGAGCCGCTGCGTCACGCCATCCAGGAACCAGCCCACCAGCCCGCCGGTCGCATCTCCGACCACCGCCACGCCCGAGGGCTCGCCACGCTGTGCACGGCCGATGACGGTCACCGGCGCGTCGGTCAGGTGAGGAGTTTCGCGGATCGATTCCCTCATGGCTTGGCGTCGTGCTGCACGTCGCCTGCCGCCATGTCCGCATTCGCCTCTTCCGCCGCCGCGCCCGGCTCGACGATCAGCTCGAGGCCCTCGACGCCCACCACCTTCACCGCGCTGCCGGGCTCGATCTCGGGGCCGGTGCTGCGCGCCGACCACGCCTCGCCGCCCGCGTAGGCAATCCCACGTGGCGCGATGAGCGTCTGCGCCACGCCACCGGCGCCGACCAGCGCCAGGATCGGGCGCGGGATGACCGGCTGGCGGCGCATAGCCAGCAGGGCGCGAACGATGCCGAACACGTATGCCAGCGACAGGGCAACGACGACCGCCAGCAGCCACGGACTGATGGAGACGCGAATTGCGTCCTCCTCCGGATTGACGCCCGTCCACAGGGCGAACGCACCGAGCACGATCGAGGTCACGCCACCGATGGTCAGCAGGCCATAGGAGGTCACGCTCAGCTCAAGGACGAACAGGCCGATGCCGAGCAGGATGAGCGCCAGCCCACCAACGTTGAGCGGCAGGCTGTTGGAGCCGATGAAGGCCAGCACCAGCGCCATGGCGCCCACCGGCCCGGAGAAGAAATTCGGGTGGAAGAGCTCGCTGACGATCCCGTAGAAGCCGATCGTGAACAGGATGAACGCCACGTTCGGGTCCGACAGAAGATGCAGGAAGGCCTGCCCGACATTCATCTCGGCGGTCCGGATCTCCAGCCCGCTGAGCTGTGGCAGCGGCTCGTCGTGGAAGGCGAATGGCCGCCCGTCGGCGCGGGCCCCGGCGTCGATCTGCGCGAGGAGGTCGCTGACGTCAGTGGCCAGGATGTCGACCACCGGCGGGCTCATCTCGACTGCATCTGCCCCGGAGACGCTGGCCGCTTCGTGCACGGCGTCGCTCGCCCATTCT
>CBFGSY010000104.1:0-7698 GCA_965651545.1 uncultured bacterium
GTCGACAAGGACGTGCACCGTCACGTCCTCCTCCTCGACGAAGAGCTTGATGAAGAGCCGTTCCAGACGCGCGTAGACGTTCCAGTCCAGCTGACGCAGGTCGTCGCCGGCCGAATAATTCCTGTAGTCGGCGAACTCGACGCTCTGGCCGCGGCGGATCGATCGCCGCTCGCCCTTCATGCGGCCCGCGGTCAGCCGTCGCGAGGCCAGTTCCAGCTGCTCGAGCCGGCGCAGGAAGCCCTCGTCGAAGAGGACGTCGGCGTTCTCGCCGGCAGCCTCCGCGGGTCGAGCTGCGGGCACCGTCATCGGCCTGTCCTGACGACGTTACGCCGCGCCATGCCGCCAGTTGCCGTCAACGGCCTGCCCTGACCACGCTAGATGGGACGATGGCGGCCAAGTGGTCGGCCCGCGCCCGGGGCCACGCTCGTCGACCGGCCGCGGGGCCCCGCCTAACGAAGTAGAGCCAGCCTAACGTCGTCAGAACAGGCATCTGGGTCAACCGAGATCAGCCCGTGCGGGGCCTTTACTCGACCGGTTCGGTGCGTGTCTCGGCCAGGATCGCCCGGACCACCGAGTCCGTGCTGATCCCTTCCGCCTCTCCCTCGAAGTTGAGGATGATCCGGTGCCGCAGGGCCGGTGGGGCGACTCCCTGCACGTCACTGAATGCCACGTTGAAGCGGCCGTCGAGCAGGGCATGGATCTTGGCGCCGAGCACCATCGCCTGGGCGCCCCGGGGCGAGCCGCCATAGCGAACGTATTTCGTCACCAGATCGGGCGCCTCTTCGCTGTCCGGATGGGTGGCGCGCAGGACCCGCACCGCGTAGGCCATGACGTGGCTGGCGATCGGCACGTCGCGGGCGAGCGCCTGCATCGACAGGATGTCCGCGCCGGACGCCGCCGGCTGCACCGCGATCCGCTCCGCCCCCGTGGTGCGCTCCATGATGGCGATCAGCTCGTCCTCGCTGGGGAACGGCACATCCACCTTGAAGAAGAACCGATCGAGCTGTGCCTCTGGCAGCGGATAGGTTCCCTCCATCTCGAGCGGGTTCTGGGTGGCCAGCACGAAGAACGGCTCCGACAGCGTGTACTGCTGCTTGGCGACGGTGACCCGATGCTCCTGCATGGCCTCCAGCAGGGCGCTCTGGGTCTTGGGGGTGGCGCGGTTGATCTCATCGGCCAGGACCAGGTTGCTGAAGATCGGTCCCTGCTGGAAGCGGAAGCGGCGTTCCCCCTCCTCCTCGACGATGATGTTGGTGCCAACGATGTCCGCCGGCATCAGGTCTGGCGTGAACTGGATGCGGCTGAAGCCGAGCTCCAGCGCCTCGGACATGGTCCGGACAAGCATCGTCTTGCCCAGGCCCGGGACGCCTTCCAGCAGGGCGTGGCTGCCGGCCAGCAAGCTGATCAGGGTCTGGCGGACCAGCTGCTGCTGGCCGACGATGTAACGACCAACCTCGCCTTCGATCGCGTTTGCCAGCTCGGCAAAGCGCTCTGGCTCGATCTGCATCGGGGCGGCCTGGGTGGTGGTCTGCTCGGTCATCGGTCCCTCGCTCAGTCGGCGGTCGGCTCCAGCCGCGTGAAGTAGTCGCGCACCAGGTCCTTCAGCGTGATCGGCACCTGTGCCTGATCCAGCTGATGGTTGGCGAAGTTGTTGAACAGGCTGAAGACCGTGCGGTAGGGGACGAGCGCGTCATTGTCGAAGCCCACGCCGCTGCCACTGCCGCTCTGGTCCGGCCCGCCATCGCCTCCCTGGCCGGCGATGAAGCTCGGGTCGCCCGGCTGCCCGATGCGATCCCATGGCGTGAAGACGTCGTCCAGGCCCAGCACGTCGAAGGCCTTGTTGCCCTGGGTCGGGCCACTGAAGCCGCCGGTGCGCAGGCCGCCGCCCGGGATGCGGCGCACTGTCGTTCCGCCGCCGCTGCCCAGCTGACCGCCCTGGCCGGGCTGACCGCCCGGCTGTCCTCCCGGCTGGCCACCGGGCTGCCCACCGGGCTGCCCACCTGGCTGGCCGGATGCACCGGGCTGGCCCGATGAGCCCGGCTGGCCCGAGGAACCCGGTTGGCCCGATGCGCCGGGCTGGCCGGATGAGCCGGGCTGACCGGATGCGCCGGGCTGACCGGATGAGCCTGGCTGGCCCGATGCTCCCGGCTGGCCCGATGCGCCTGGTTGGCCCGATGAGCCCGGCTGACCCGAGGAGCCGGGCTGACCGGACGCGGCAGCCTGCGGCTGGCCGGCCCTCGCCACCTGGCGGGCGCCGTCCTGGAGGGCCGACTGGCTGCGGGCGATGGCGCGCTGCAGCTGTCGATCGTTGCTGGATTGGCGCAGGGCGTCCGCGGCCCGCTGCAGGGCGTCGCGCGCCGCCTGCTGGTCTTCCTCGCTGCCGGTGGTGGCGGCCTTCTCGAGGGCATCCGCGGCCTTCGCCAGCTGACTGGCGAGATCGGGATGGGCGGCTGCGGCACCCTGGGCAGCGCGGCGCAGCTGCTCGGCGCGGGCAGCGGCCTGGGCGCCGCTCACGCTGCCGACCTGCTCCTTGAGCTTCTCCAGGTCCTCCGCGGCCTGCTCAGGGTCGCCATCTTCGTTCGCGTTCTCGTCACCGGTCGCGGCGCGCGAGATCTCCCTTGCAAGCTGGGTGAGCGCCGCGTCCTTGGCCGCAGCCTGCGGATCGGTGAGCCTGGCCAGCTGCTCCTGGACGGAGCCGATCTTGGCCAGCACCTCCTGGCGGTCCGCGCCGTCCTCGCGCAGCTGGCGAGCGAGGCGGCGCAGCTGCTCGACCAGCTCATCGCGGCGCGGATCGTCGGCTCCTTCTCGCTCGACCTCGTCGGCCACCTCCTCCAGGCGCTCGGCGACGTCGCGGCTGGCGTCTCGTGCCGCCTGGCGCTCACGCAGGATGTCGTTCTGCGGATTCGGCCAGAGGGTCAGCACCAGCACCAGGGCCGCTGCGGCGACTCCCAGGAGCGCCGGTCGGCGATCGATCCTCGGCCGGAAAGCGCTGCGCAGGTTGGCCTCGCAGAGGCGGGCGCGGGTGTCGGCGAGCTGGCGCTGCTCCATCGCCGCCTGCTCCGCGGGCGTGTCCTCCGACAGAGGGCGTCTCACCAGCTCCGCGGCCGTTCCCAGCCGCTCACGCAGCACGAGCTCCTCGTCCGAGCGGCGTGCTGCCGTCATCAGTGATGGGCGAGCTCGCCAGGCCACCACCGACCAGGTGACGATGCCGATAGCGGCCAGCGCGGCCATGAGGGCGGTGGCCCATTCCAGCGCGACGCTGCGAGCCGCCAGCTGCACCAATGCCAGTCCGCCGGCGACGGATGCAATCGCGATCACGCCGAAGCGCACAGCACGACGCAGCCAGAGACGACGTTGCAGGCGGCGCAGGCGCGAGAGGCTGTCGGCTCCCAGGCGCGCTGCGAGCGCGCGTCCCAGCTCGCGATCGTTCATGACACAACGTCCTCGACGATGGGGCTGCCCTCCGCCGCCCCCGCCTGGCTCGACCTGCTGCGTCGCCAGCGCATCCCCGCCGGCACCACCAGGCGCATCGATGCGAGGGTGAGCAGCAGCGAGATCACACCCAGGGTCGCGACATTGCGCGGCCAGAAGTGGTTCGAGATGAGCTCCGGCGCTTCTGGCCGCCCCACCGCGAACACCTCGCCCCGGCCAACCGCGCCAGGCTCATCGAACCCGCCCTGGTTCCGTTTGTCGTTGAGCTGCAGATCGCTGGGGACGCAGTTGGCTCCGTCGCAGACGACGCTCGAGCTCTGGCCGCGAAGCTGGTCAAGGATCTGGCTGAAGTCACCGTATTCAAGCTCTGTGTTCGCAAGGACCTCGATCATCCCCACCGCCGGATTGACGTAGAGGAGCTGTTCGGGCGCGGTGCGCACCTCTCCGAAGACGTTTTCCGGGTCGTAGGTGGCCGACGCCGTCCAGAAGCGCCAGATCAGCAGCGTCCCGATGGCGAGCACGATGATCGTCGTGTAGGTCATCACGGTCGCCGCCTGCGTCCGCTTCAGGAGGACGGACCAGAAGAGGCCGATCACTCCACAGCCGATGGCCGAAGCGAAGAGCACCACCTGCTGGCGCAGGAGGTCATCGACCGATGCGCCGCCATACATGAGCACCAGGGCTGAGACCGGGATGCCCGCCAGCAGCATCAGGATCACGAAGGCGAGCGCGGAGAAGAGCTTGCCGATGACCAGGCCACCGGGGCGCAGTGGGGTGACCACCAGCATGTCCAGGGTGAGCTTCTCTCGCTCCAGGCTGATCGCACCGGCCGTGAAGGCGGGTGCCAGGAAGCACACCAGCAGCAGCTGGAACAGGGATAGCACGGTGAAGATCGCCTGGCCCACCTGGGCCGAGGCATTTGGCGTGCCGATCGTATCGAAGAAGCCAGTGAACTCCGCGGCCTCGCGCGCCTTTGGCGCCTCGACCGCGTAGGCGCCGTAGGCGATCAGGGCAAGCACGGCGAGGTAGATGGTGAGCACCACAAAGGCCCGTCGGCGGCGGAAACGTCCCCGGACCTCCATTGCCATGATGGTGGCCACGCTCGCGAGGAAATCGCCCAGCCCAGAGCGTTGGCGGGAGACTGCCGGTGTGGTGGACGCCGTCATGCGGCCGATTCCTCCTGCTTGCCGGTCACCTGCAGGAAGATCTCCTCGAGCCCGCTGGTCGCCTGGCTGAAGCTGGCCACGGCGTGGCCCGCCTCGACCATGCGACGCAGCAGATCGGCCTGGGCATCGGCCCCTCCGTCGAACGCGAGCTCCAGGCGTGTCACGCCGTCGGATCGCTCACCTTGCAGGACGCTGTCGACCCGATGGTCGGTTCCCAGCCACGCCATGGCGGCCTCCGCGTCCGACAGCAGGTCGATGCGCAGCATGGCGGCGGCGCGCAGTGAGCGCTCGATGTCCTCGATCCGGCCGGAGCGCAGCAGCCGCCCGTGATCGATGATTCCCACCGAGGTGCACAGCTCGCCCAGCTCCGGGAGGATGTGGCTGCTGACCAGGATGGTCTTGCCCATATCACGCAGCGTGCGGAGGATCTCGCGAACCTCGACCCGTGCCCGCGGATCAAGACCGGAGGCCGGCTCGTCAAGGATGAGCAGCTGCGGATCATGGACCAGCGTGTGCGCCAGGCAGAGGCGTTGGCGCATGCCGCGCGACAGCGCCTCGACGTACGCGTTGCGCTTGTCGGTCAGCCCCACGATCTCGAGCAGCTCACTCACCATCGTCGCCCGGCGGGCCGCCGGCACGCCGTAGCAGCGCGCGAAGAAGTCCAGGTATTCCCAGGACCGCAGGTCGTCGTACACCCCGTAGAAGTCGGGCATGTAACCGATGCGCCGGCGGACCTCGACCGGCGATCCCATCGCGTCGATGCCGCATACCAGGACGTTGCCGGCGGTCGGGGCGAGCAGCGTGGCCAGGATGCGCATGATGGTCGTCTTGCCCGCGCCGTTGGGTCCCACCAGGCCGTAGATCTCGCCGGTTTCCACCACGAGATCAACGCCGGCCACCGCCAGCTCCTGGTCGTAGCGCTTGACGAGGCCCCGGGTTTCGATGATCGGCGCCATCAGATGACCCCCTCGACGCTGGCGCTGACGAAGACGGTGCTCTGGCCGAAGTCCTTTGGAATATCGCTGCCGGTTACTCGCACCAGGATGCGATTGCCGCGGTCCAGCACTCGGGCCGGCTGCTCGACGGTGAAGTGGCTGCGCAGCGACAGGTCGCCGACGTCGAACCACTCCCCAGCCACCCGGTCGTATGCGGCGAGCCGGTACCCGCGCGGGAGCGTGGCCTGCATGTTGCCCCGGTTGAAGAAGATGATCCCCGGGTCGCTGCCTGCGATCAGCTCGACCTCGCTCGGCACGATGCCCGTCGCCTCCAGCGGCAGGCTGACCTGGAAGACTGCTTCGCCCTCGCCGATCGTCACCCAACCCGGCTCTGGCTCGCCCACCGTTCCGGCGCTGGAGATCATGGCCGTCACCATCTGGGACGGCTCGACGCGAACGGTGCCGGGCCCGAACTGAGGGTTGCCGGAGAGCACCTCGACCGACTGCACGTAGCGCTGCACGCGATGTCCATCGATCTCGACCGGCATCGGTGAGGCGTCAACCTGCCAACCCAGCACGAACGGGCCGGCGTCGATGCCGCCCGACGCGTTGCCGAGGCGTCCGGGGAACCCGCCCTCGCTGAATCCGACCAGAGCGTCGATCACCTGGCGCCTGGCCTGGATCCGCCGCCCGGCGGCGGTCGTGATGTTCCCGCTCGAGAAACCGTAGACCTGCTGGGAAGCCATTGCCCCGCCGAAGTCGTTGAGTGATAAGGCGAAGGCCCTGCTTTCCGACGGGTCCAGGGTGCCGACCATGATGCCGCCGCTCTGGCTGACGACCGCGACATCCTCCATCGGGACTTCCCCCTCGTTCGTCACGCGCCCCTCGACACCGCTTGGCACGAACGACCATTCGACGACCAGGTTCGGCGTGTAGGCGATCACCGTCTCGGCGCGAACGGCCTCCAGGCCGAAGACGCTGACCGCCAGGCCGCGCAGGTGGGACGGGTCGCCCTGCTCGGTGGCGTAATCGAAGGGAGTGGTCGATTCGCCGTCGACGAAGATGTTGCGCAGGCCGGAGAAGAGCGCGTCCCCGCGCACCGTGAGGTCATAGCTGGCACGGGTTGGCGAGAAGACACCGGCGAAGCTCGAGACCGATGCCGCCGTGCCGCCGGCAGTGGAGCGGACGATGTCGATCTCGTTGACGATGATGTCGCTGCCCTTGATCGAGGAGCCCAGCCCGTAGGTGCCCACCGAGAAGACGGCGACCAGCAGCGGCGCGGTGATCCAGGCCAGTTCGCGCCGGTCCAGCCGGCGGAGGACGAGGTAGCTGACCGGGCCGATGAGCAGGATGTAGCCGACCAGCACGGCCAGCAGCAGCTCGGCAGGCGGCACCTCCAGCGAGGGCAGGTTGCTCAGCGCCTGGAGCATCGCGCCGGCCACCTGGTCGTCGATCGGCTGCGGGCCGACGAACTGCTGGATGAGCCGATCATCCGGAAGCAACCGCGACCAGAGGAGCGAGGCGCCCGGCGAGGCACGGAACGGCGGCGTCGCCAGGTCGATGCCCAGCCAGCTCACGCGACCAGCTCCGCGGCTGATCGCGGCGAAGAGGGCGCCGCCCTCTCCGCCAACCAGCTCGACCGCCCCCGGGCGCAGGGTCCCGAACGAAGCGGTGGCGGTGGCGGCATCGTCCGGTACGTCGGCCCCGATCCATTCGTACAGTGGCGACACCGGCGTCCCGTCCACGGCGCCGATCGCCTCAACCGGCAGGAGATCGGTGAAGGCCGCGACCCGCGATTGCCAGTCCGGCCCGCCCAGCACCACCAGCTGGCCGCCGGCCGCGATCCATCGTTCGATCGAGCGCCGCTGCGCCTCGGTCAGACTGCCGGAGTCCCCGGCCCAGATGATCGCCTCGATACCGCGCAGCGGCTCCGGGCGCTCGGGGATGTCCGCCGCCGCCAGCGGTATCGGCTCCGGCAGGCCAGCTGCCCGTGCGATCAGCTGTGGGCGCAGGTTGCCGCCTCCGTCGCCAACAATGGCGACGTGGCCGGTGGTGCGTTCCAGGACGCGGATCTCGGCCTGTGCGGTCGCGAGCTCCGTGCCCGATCGGTTCTCGAACTGAATTTCCAACGTTCGGCCGAAGCTCGGCGGTCGAGCGTAGACGGT
>CBFGSY010000105.1:0-7615 GCA_965651545.1 uncultured bacterium
TCGCTGCGGTGAAGGGCTACGGTAGCACCGCCGGTCACACCTCGCGGGCCAGCGCGAAGCCGAGCACGCGGCCGGCGCCGGCCGCCTTGAGCACGCCGGCGCACGCTTCCAGCGTGGCAGAAGTGGTGAGGATGTCGTCGACCAGGATCACGACTGGCGGTGGCCGCCCGCCGGCCCTCAGCGCGAAGGCATCTCGCAGGTTCCGGAGGCGCGCGGCGCGGTCCAGCCGGTGCTGCTGAGTGGTCGCGCGCTCGCGCACCAGCACGTCCGCAACCCGGATGCGGCACCGACCACCGAGGGCGGTGGCCAGCAGCGCGGCCTGGTTGTAGCCACGCTGGCGGAGCCGCTGAGTGTGAACCGGTACCGGCACCAGCGCGGCCGGCTCGGTTGCCAGCTCGCGCAACTCCGACAGGCGCTCCTGGGCCCGAGCCGCCAGCGCGGTCGCCACCCTGGCCGCGCCACCGTATTTCAGGCCGGCCAGCGCGCGGCGCACGGGCCCTTCGTAGGCAAAGGCGGCCACGCCGACTTCGAGCGCATCACCGATGACGACGCCTGGATCCGCCGCCAGGAAGCGGTCAGCCGGCCGCCCCGGTGGCCGCAGCGAACGCACGCACGTAGGGCACAGCAGGGCGCCATACCTGCCGCAGCCGACGCACGCGGCTGGCAGAAGGGCGCCGAGCAGGTCCATCCCGAGGGGATGGTTGCGCGGCGCCCTTATCGGCTGCTTACCGCCCGATTATCGAGCTGGCGTCACTCCACCAGGCCGTAGTCGAGCGGCCTGGCGAACTCGTTCTCGTTGTACCGGAAGTGGAAGCTCGAGTTGCCCGACAGCTCCAGGTCCCAGCTGATGAACTGCAGCGTCAGGTCGATCGAGTCTCCACCCGAACCGCCGGACGAGCCGCCCATCTGGATCTTGGCCGAGGGCGCGTAGAGCGTGCCGCTGATGTCGACGCCACCGCCACCGGTGAGCTGCACGATCGGCTGCTCATAGGTGCTGCTCGGAACGGGATTTGCCTCCTGCCAGATCAGCAGGTTGCGGTAGGTGTCGTTCTTCCAGGTGGTCGCGTCGGCGTCGGGGTTGTAGGCGCGTACCTTGACGACAGAGCCGGCCGCCACCTTGATCTGGGCCATGGCCCCGGTGCCGGAGGCCGTGCCGGTGTTGTAGATCATGACGCCGCAGGTGGGCTTGAGGCAGTCGGCTGCCCAGGTGGCTGCCGTGGTGCTGGTGGCGCCGGCCCGGATCGAATAGAGCTCCGATTGGGCGCCCATCTCCAGCCCGCCGCCCTGGATGATGTAGATGCCGGGACGCAGGTAGGCCTTGGCTGAGCTCTTCAGCTGGATGCCACCCTGGTAGACGCCGGGATCCAGGATGATGGTGCCGCCGTTCTGCACCAGCTTGACGGAACTGCGAACGGTCACGCCGCTGGTGGACGGAGCCACCAGGGTCGCAAGCGGGTCGGGCCGGACTTCCTGGTACTCGAGCGGCGCCGGCGAGATGGTCAGTGATCCCGGGGCGTACTCGCCAACCAGGCGGAACCGGGCACCGGTGCCCAGCGTAAGGCTGGCCGCGTTGCCGTTCGTCGACATGGCGCCGCCGTTGACCTCGGTGCAGCTCGAATCGACGTACAGGGAGCTGTCGATGGTCACCGTCGGGCCACCGGAGAGGAGGAAGGACGGGCATCCACGGCGCCCGTTGGGCCACGTCGTGTGCCCCGGGTCGAGCAGGATGACCGAGTAGGCGGTGACGGTCGTCTGACCGTTGACGGCCGAGCTGCGCGCGACCACGTCGAGCGGGCCGCTGCCGAAGATGGAGCCGAAGAAGGTCGGCGACGTTTCGGTCAGCGAAACCTGGACGGCGTAGTTGTCCCACCCGGACGGGCAGCTGACCACGACCTCGTCCTGGGGATAGTTGGGCATGTTGATGGCGACGCTCGCCTTGGCAGCCGCCACGATCGCCGCCTGCGGCGCGCCCGGAGGCGGCCCGGCGGTGGCGCTGCAGCCGCGCGGCGACTGCGCCTGGATGATGTTGGCCGCCGCCAGCGCGGCGGCATCGGAGGTGTTCTGCAGCTGGCGGCGCATCACCAGGCCGCGGGCGCCGTCGAAGACGAGGGCCAGCAGCATGATGATGGCCACGAACGCGAAGGCCACGATGATCAGCACCTGGCCGCGCTCGCTGTCGGCGCGCCGAGTGGCCCGCAGCGCGCCCATCAGTGGTTCACCAGCATCGTCGAGCTGGCGCTGAGGCTGATCGGCCCAAGTCCGAGCATCGACGGGGCCGACAGGCCCATCGTGGTGGAGACGGTGACAGTGACTTCGGTACCGCGCGTGTTGTCGGCGTCGACCGCGTTCGTATCGGAGTCGCAGACATCCACGTCGCCGTAGCAGACCCAGACCTGGTAGGGCAGGTCCACGCCGGCCATCCACTGGGCGGCCTTCTCCTTGATCGACTGGACCGATGGGGATGGATACGGGCAGTCCGCCGAGGCGGGCGGCACGGCCAGGTCCACCGGCGCAGGGCCGACCGGGCAGGGCGTGCTCTCCGAGCCGCCGTGGACGATCGCGTAGCGGGCCGCTTCTCGCGCCGCGTTCGCCAGCGCGTCATTGGTCCACACCACGTGGCCCAGGTCGAAGGTGCCGACCAGCAGGAGGACGAGAACCGGAAGGATGAGGGCGAACTCGACCAGGCTCTGGCCGCGCTCGTTGCGCTTCGTGCTCATCGTCCGCGCACCACGCTGTAGGTGGCGTCGGCGCTGAGCGTCCAACCGCCATCCGGAAGGAAGGGATAGGGGAGCAGCGTGTCGAAGTCGACTGACGCCTGCACGCGTGCCGTCCCGATCGGGTACTTGACCGATGCGCCCGGCGACGTCGTGCTGACATCGAAGGTCGAGACGGTCACGTTCGGCGCGACGCAGTTCTCGTCCGGGTCGAGGCCGCCGCCTGGCTCGAAGCCCGGGATGTTCGTGCTCTCCAGGCAGACGACCCGCAGGGCATCGCTGCCGGCCGCGGTCGAGTCGGCACTGTTGAGGGCCACGTATTCGGCAGCGTTGCGGACGCCGGACTCCAGGGTGATCGATGCCTGGTAGGCGCGAGCGAAGTCGGTCGCAGCGCCGGCGAAGCCCAGCAGGAAGGGCAGGAGCAGCGCCGTCTCGACCATTGACTGGCCGCGGCGGGATCGCGCTGATTGATGGCGAAGGGACTGGAGGGCGGTTGAGATGGTCACTGTTTCGGGTTGCTCTGCGAAGTTGGGCCGAGGCTACGAAGAGCACCTTGCCTCGCCACTTGCAGACTGGAGTCGCCGGAGTAGTCCTGCCACGGTACTTTCGTCCGGGCTGAGCTCAGGCCGGAATGAGCTCCATCTGATCTCCAACCTCGGTGAGGCTGGCCGCGGCGGCTCCGGCGGGCAGCTCCAGGCAGTCGCGGCCACCGTACGCGCGCAGGACCATCCGCCATGGCGGCATGTCCGCAACCACGCGGGTCACGCGGCGCGATCGGTCCAGGAAGACCAGGTCGATGGGGTAGCCCATGAAGGTGGTGTCGATGGTCGTGGCGCCGGGCAGGAGCAGGCCCTGACCTGTCTCCAGCCGCGGCAGCAGGTGCAGGCCGAGGATGCGTTGGGCGACGCCCTCCGCGATCCGGCAGCGCTCGGCGACAGTGGTGCCGCGGGTCCGATTGCTGACGCGGGCGTATCGGGCCATGGGTAGCGCGGATGCTATCAGCGCCAGGACGCGGCACGCCCCCGGTCCCGTGCTGGGAACCGAGGGCGTGACACGCCGCCGGGGAAGCGCGCTATCGGGCCATCTCAGTCAATGAGCGCGATGGTGGTTGACACGTTGTCCCCAGGATTGATCACCCCCAGGTCGATCGGTCCGGGTTGGTCGATCAGCTCCACGAACCAGCCCTTCAGGCAGCCCACCTTGCCGGGCGGCTCCGGATTCACCAACTGCGGCGTGCCGGGCGCCTGGCGACATTCACGGTCGCCGCCCTGGACGTGCGCGGCATCGAGCTTGAAGCCCACCCAGAAGGGGATGTGGTAGTCCAGGTTGGTACCGTTCGCCGACCAATCGGGATATGAGGGGCAGTCCTCGACCGGCTGCGAGTCCTCGAGCTCCTCATCCGGGTTGCATGTGAAGTCGTGGACGGGCAGCGCCAGGACGGCATCCTCCGGTTCGGGGTCGCCCAGCGTGGTGCCGGTGTAGGCATTCAGCTCGCCTTCGAGTGAGTTGACGTTACCGGTCTGGGTGTTGATCCAGGAAGGAATGTTGATGAACGTGAGGCACGGGTCGACGATCGACTGCTGCATGTTCTGGCCGCATTCGAAGTCCAGCCACCCGACCGAGCCCGGTCCCGTGTCGCACAGCGGGACGATGGCGAGGTTGGTGGTATCGGCGTCCGCCTCGTCGATGATCTCGAAGGGCTGCCAGGTCCCGTCTCCATCGTCCTCGCGAATCTCGAACGGCGTGTTGAGCGAGTCGCAGGTCATGCTCACCTGGGGGAAGGTGACGGGCAGCACGGCACCCGGGATGCCCTGTGGGATGCCGACCACCGCGGTGGCGTTGGCGGTCGCCGTCAGCTGGTTGATGCCGATGACCTGCATCAGGAAGGTGTCAAAGGTCTCGGATGCCGTTGCCTTGACACCCTGCGCTCCGGCCGGGATGGCGATTCCCGGATCCGCGCCGCCGCAGGGGCCCACATTCACCGATGGTGTCAGCGGCTGACCCTGGTGGTCGGTGTAGACGGCGCTGTCCACGTCGACGTTGTTGGCCCCGGCCGCCGCGTCGACCGCGCAGCCGACTTCCCAGTCGGAGGGCGGCGGGGCATCTCCCATCAGGTAATGCTGGATGACGACGGTGCCGGCCTTCGAGACCGCATCCGCCCCGTTCTGGGTGTCGCGCTGGCGCGACCACGCGAAGCCGCCATCGATCACCAGCCCGACCATCGCGATGATCGCGACCATGCCGAGCGCGACGATGACGAGAACCTGGCCCCGCCCTGCGCGAGTGGGCAACTTGAACCTCCGTATCACTGTCCGACCGGGCATTGCGGCTTATCGGGCTCGACGCAGTTGAACTCCACCGGGAAGCGAACTTCGCCGGTGATCTGACGAGGACCGATCAGGTTGCCGATGAGCGGCGTGGCTGCCGAGTATTGGTACGGCACGCGCACGACGGCCAGGCACCCATAGATCTCGTTCGTGCCCAGCGCTGGGCCACCGTCCTGGGTCAGGCACGAACCGGGCGTCTCTGGATCCTGTGCGCTGCGATAGTCGACCAGCACGTCGGCGGCATCCACGCCCAGTGCCACGGCATGCTGGGCGGCGCGTCCCTGGATGTGATCCAGCGTCTGATCCACGATCGCCTGCCGCCCGCCCTCGCGCGCGGCGTTGTTCGCCGTGTGATAGGCAAATACCGCGCGCCCGGCATCGAAGATCCCTATCAGCACCAGCAGCAGGATCGGCAGGATCAGCGCGAACTCGACCAGCGTCTGGCCGCGGCGGTCGCCATGCCAGGGGCGGCTCACGAGTGCGTCACCGTGACGCCGGAAGTCTCCGGCTCGCACTCGCCGGCGGCGAGCGACTGGGTCAGGACTGTCTTGTTCTTGTTCGGATTCGTCACCGCCGGCGAGAAGGGACCGGTGAATCCCTCTGCCTGCCACAGGGCATAGGCGTCCTGCATCCGCTCGCCGACCATGTCCGGAACGATGGCCTCGCCCGTCTCGCACCCGACCGGCGGGGGCGGAGGCGCACCGCCGGTAATGCCTGGATGGGTATGGTTGATCGCGAACTGCGACTCCGCATGAAGGGTGACGGGGCCGCCCAGGGCGGCTTCGGCGAGTGGCGTGAGCAGGCTGAAGTCACAGTCCAGCGCGACCAGGACCAGGCCGCCGTCGTCGTACGTGTCGATCCCGTCGCCGTCGACGTCGAAGTTCGGGTCGGGCACGCGGTCCTCGAGGGGATCGCCGGGATCGCCGGCCAGCTCGCAATTGAGGGACTGCAGGTCCTGCGCGATCTGCGTGCGGTAGAGGTCCATCTGCCCCTGCTCGATCGGGTCCGGGTCGCCATCCCACGCGTCGCCATGGCCGGCGGCGTAGTCGGCGCCGATGCGCGCCGCGTTCTCGAGGGCTACTCGTCCGAAGAAGAGGCGGCCGGCGTCGATCGCCATGACCAGCAGCAGGGCAAGAAGCGGGAGCACGAGCGCGACCTCGACCATCGCCTGACCGCGCGACCGCGGCCTGCGACGGAGAAAGCGGGGCAGCCTCACTCAGGACTCCAGGCACAAGATCGATCGGGCGGTAGCCTAAAAGTACTACCTTGCGATAGACCTTAACGCCCGATGTTGACGCCCGTCCGGGCTGCCGCCCCGCAACTCGCGTCGAAGCCGCTGGCATGCGGACGCCGCACGCCCCCGGTCGTTGGAGAGACGACCGAGGGCGTGACGAGCCGCCGGGGAAGCGATCGAATCGCGTCAGCGAATGAGCTGGACGCTCACCGAGGCCGTTGCCGGGTTCGGACCGGGAGCCGCCTGGACCTTGCCCTTGTACGAGATGTCCAGGAAGCGGCCGGTGATGCACGACGTGCCGCCGTTGCCCGTATCGCAGATGTCGTTGAAGCCGTTGATGTACGCGCCCTGGGTGAACCCAGCGGCCACGCAATCGGGGAAGTCGTCGCTGCAGAACTGGAACGTACTCATGCCCGCCAGGTGGTACCACTGCTGTGAGCCGTGGCCACCCACGTGGTCGTCCGGGCAACCGCTGAGGGTCGGGTCGACGTCACACGTGCTGTCGAACTGTGGGAACTGGACCCAGCGACCAAGGGCCGCGTAGGCGTTCAGTGCGTCTTCAACCCCCTGGGAGTTGACGTTTCCCGTCGAGGTCACGTAGTACCAGCCGGGCCACTCCAGGGCTGGGTTGGAGGGATCGGTGATCGCGTCTTCGAGCTCGCTCGTACCGCCCGCGGTGGGCGTCCAGTCCAGCCAGCCGACGTTGCCGGGGCTGTTCTGGCACAGCGGGATCGAGACCACGCCCTGCTCCGGATCCCACTGGGTCCCGTCAGGGTCGAGGACCGGCTGGTTGTTGCCATCGCAACCAAGCAGTGTCGTGGGCACGGTGATCGGCAGCACGAAGCAGCCGGAATCGGCATCACAGGTTCCGCCCAGCCAGCCCGCCACCGCGGTCGCGGTGGTGGTAGCGGTGAACTGATTGAAGCCGATGATGCGCGCCAGGAAGGTGTCGAACGTCTGCGTCCCATATGCCCGAACACCGAAAGCACCGGTCGGGATGACTCCGTCGCCAACCTGCGCTGCCGCCGCCTCGCTCCCGACCACCGCGCCGCCCGGGTTGAGGAGGTCGCCGGAGATGCTCGTGTAGTAGGCGACGGGGTCTCCGATGTCGTTGGCCGCACCGGCTCCATTGACGGCGGACTCGACGTCCGTATCCGTGCGCACCGGGCTGGCGCCGGCGAGGTTGTAGGCGAGGATCACGGCACCCGCCTCGGCCGCCGCGTCGGCGCCGTTCTGCGTTTCGCGCTGCTTGCCCCACGCGTACCCGCCGTCGATCACGACGCCAACCATGGCGACGATCGTCACCATGCCCAGCGCGATGATGACGACCACCTGCCCGC
>CBFGSY010000106.1:0-7569 GCA_965651545.1 uncultured bacterium
CCTCCGCTTCCCATAAGGGTGGCGGTTGCGCCTAAGCGCGATCAGGCCGCGATCTGTCAGGACCACCTCAGCTGCGCCAGCCTAAGCGCGATCAGGCCGCGATCTGGCAGCACCACCGGGCGGCAGCTGACCGCCTATCGACGTGGCTTGGTGCGCGCGCGCACCGATCTACGCGCGCGTTGACCGTGTGCAACCTCGCTGATAGACTCCGCGGGCTCGTGCGCCGGGCCGGCATGCGGCGGGTTACCGCCCGCTCCATCGGTCCCAATCCAGGCGCGATTTCCGGGGCAGAGAGGAGGCGAGACGTTTGGCAGAGGTCCGCGTGGGCGAGAACGAGACGTTCGAGAGCGCGCTGCGCCGCTTCAACAAGAAGATCCAGCAATCCGGGATCTTGGCTGAGGCAAGGCGTCGCGAGCACTACGAGAAGCCCAGCGTGAAGCGGAAGCGCAAGGAAGCCAAGAAGCGCAAGGCAACCCGCGCATAGTCGCCAGACGCTCCCTCGGCGGGCCCGATCGAACGGTTTGAACCGATGAACCGACCGACGACGCCCGCTCTATCTGAACCGATGTCCCTCCAGCAGCGGATCGAGTCCGCCATGCGTGAGGCCATGCTCGCGCGCGACATCCGGCGCGTCGGCACGCTGCGCATGGCGATGGCCGCCTTCCAGAACCGCCGGATCGAGCTGGGACGCGAGCTGACCGACGAGGACGTGATCGACGTGCTCAGCAAGCAGATGAAGCTGCGGCGCGAGTCGATCGAGCACTTCAAGGCCGCGGGCCGCGACGCCATGGTCAAGGTCGAGGAGGAGGAGTCGGCGATCATCTCCGAGTACCTGCCCCGGGCGCTCTCCGAGACGGAGCTGGAGGAGCTGGTTCGCGCCGCGATCACCGAGACCGGCGCATCGTCGCCGGCGGACATGGGTCGGGTGATGGGCGCTGTCACCCCGCAGACCAAGGGCCGTGCCGACGGCAAGGCGGTGGCCGAGATCGTGCGCCGGCAGCTGGGCGGCTGAGCCGATGTTCATCCCGCGCACACTGGCAGAGACGGAGGGCGGCGGCGGTCGCGGGCCGTGGGCGCGGGCCCTGATCGTCGCCGGGCTGCTGGCGCTGACCCTGTGGGCGATCATGACGGTCAGCGTCGGCGGCGGCACGGTGAGCCTGGCCGTGAACGACGTGGCCCAGTCGGAGATCCGTGCGCCGCGCAGCCAGACCTTCGTCTCCGAATCGCAGACGAACGAGGCCAGGGAGGAGGCAGCCGACCAGGTCCTGCCGCAGTACGACGCGATCGCCCCGGTGGCCGATATCCGGGACAACCAGCTGCGCGCCTACGAGGCCTTCGTCGGTGGCATCAGCCGCACCCTGGAGCGACGCGACGACGGGACGCTGGCAGACGACCAGGCCGTGCGGGACGAGCTGAATCGCGTGGCGCCGACGCTGACCGACGCCCAGGTCGAGCAGCTGACGACGATGCCGCTGGTCACCTGGGAACGGATTGCGACAGCCGGTGCGACCACCCTGGAGGCGATCCAGTCTGAGGAGATCCGCAGCGACCAGCTGACCGATGCCCGGGAGCAGCTGCGCACGAACATCACCAATGAGCTGACCGAGGCCGATCGAGCCCTGGCCGGCGACCTGGCCGAGGACTACGTGGCGCCCAACCTTCTCTTCTCCGCCGAGAAGACCGAGGCTGCACGGCAGGTCGCGCGCGAGAGGGTCCCGGACGTGGTGGTGACAGTCCGCGAGGGCGAGGCCATCGTTCGCGCGGGCGACGGGATCACGCAGCAGCACCTGGAGACGCTCGAGGCGCTGGGCCTTACCCGGCCGCAGCTCGAGGCCTCGACCATCAGCGGCAATGCGTTGATCGCCATCATCGTGTCGATCCTGCTGGTGGGCTTCCTTTGGCGCTTCGAGCCGCAGATCTGGTTCCGGAACCGGTCGCTGCTGCTCTTCGCGCTCGCGCTCGTGGGCTCGGCCATCGCCATTCGCTTCGCGGCGGACCGCGCGCTGTGGGCCTTCGTCGTGCCGGCCTCGGCCACCGTGCTGCTGACTGCCATCCTGCTCGACGGCGCCGCCGGCGCCGCTATGGCGGTCACGCTGGCCGTGTTGGCCGGCGTCATGAACAACGATGCCCTGGAGCCCGCCGTCTACACCCTGGCCGGAGGGGTCGCGTCACTGACCGCCATCGTGCGCGCCGAACGGCTGAATGCCTTCCTGCGGGCGGGCCTTCTGCTGGCGGCGACCAACATCGGCGTGGTGGTCGCCTTCGGCCTCCTCGCGCAGCGAGACTTGGCCGGCATGCTGCAGGCCGTCGCCGCGGGGTCAGTCAACGCGGCGCTGGCGGTGGTGCTGGCCGTCGGCTCGTTCGCTGTCATCGGCAACCTGTTCGGCATCATGACCGTGTTCCAGCTGCTGGAGCTGGCGAACCCGTCGTCGCGACTGCTTCGCCGCCTGTTGCTGGAGACGCCGGGCACCTACCACCACAGCGTGATGGTCGGCAACCTGGCGGAGCGCGCGGCGGAGACGATCGGCGCCGATCCGCTGCTCGCCCGGGTGGCGGCGTACTACCACGACATCGGCAAGATGAAGAACCCGCTGGCCTTCATTGAGAACCAGGCCGGGGAGCGCAACATCCACGACGAGCTGTCGGCCGAGGTGAGCGCGCGGATCATCAGCGCCCACATCCGCGACGGGATCGACCTTGCCTATGAGCACGGGCTGCCGGTTCAGATCATCGGCTTCATCCCGCAGCACCACGGCACGAGCGTGATGAGCTACTTCTACGGCAAGGCCCTGCGCGAGGTCGCGGGCAACGAGGAGCTCGTGCCGAAGGACGTGTTCCGCTACCCCGGCCCCAAGCCCCAGAGCCGCGAGGCGGCCATCCTGATGCTCTCGGATGGCGTGGAGGCATCGGTCCGTTCGCTGGACAACAAGGATGAGGCCAGCATCCGGGCCATGGTCGACAGCATCGTCGACGCCCGCGTTGAGGACGGACAGCTTGATGATGCCGAGCTGACGCTGAAGAACATCAGCCAGATCAAGGACGCGTTCGTGCAGCAGCTGCTCGGCATGTACCACGCCCGGATCAAGTACCCGGACAACGTGGTGCCGCTGGAGCCGGTACGACGCGAGCAGGCGTGAGGGACATCAGCCCACAGCCTTGAGCCGCCGGGCAAGGTCGCCTAGGATGCGCGCATGGGCTGTGCGGTCACCTTCCACGACCACGTCGGACGGGATCAGCTGGCGGCGGCCATCGAGCCCATGACCATCCGGCAGCTGCTCGTGCTCCTGGAGTCGGCCGTCGGCGAAACCATGCATGCCGCGCTCGGCAAGGCGGACTGCGAGGTCGAGGTGACGCTCGCCGGCGACGCCGAGATGGAGCGGCTCAACTTCGACCACATGGGCGAGCGCAACCCAACCGACGTCCTCGCCTTTCCTCTGCACGAGTGGTCAGTCGACGGACGCCACTCCCACCTGGCCGATGACGACGCTTTCTCGCCGCCGGGAGCCACGCTCCTCGGCGATGTGGTGATCGACCTGGACCAGGCGGTCCGCCAGGCGAGTGCCGGTGACTGGAGCGTCCCGGAGGAGATCGTCCTGCTGACCATCCATGGCAGCCTGCACCTGGTCGGTCACGACCATGCCGATATGGACGAGGAGGAGGCCATGCGCAGCCTCGAGCACGATGTGCTGGGCGCTCTGCATCGACGTCACCGCGAGGTCGGCTGGAAGCCCGGCTCCCTCTTCGACCGTGCCGGGCACGCGGTGACGACAGGCAGCTGACCGCACGGGAGCTGACCGGCCGGGAGCTGAATCTCCCCGCGGCCGTCGGCCTAGGCGGCCTCCGGCAGCAGCTCCGGCGCTGGGCGCTCGACGACGGCGCGGCGTTCGCGACGCTGGGCGGGGGCCAGTAACCACGACGCGAGCAGGACGCCGAATACGACGAGTGCGGCGATGGTCATCGGGGTCAACCTCCTTTTCGGTCCTCAAGCCTGGTAGGCCACCTCGCCGTGCTGGGCGAGATCGAGCCCGGCCTCCTCAGCGTCGCCGGGCACGCGGATACGGACGATGACATTGACCGCCAGCAGGATGCCGGCGGTGGCCAGTGCCGAGTACGCCACCACCACGCCGACGCCCAGCAGCTGCACGAGCAGCTGGCCGGGGTTGCCGGCGAGGAGCCCGTCGCGCCCCGCCGCGTTCACGGTCACGGTCGCGAACACACCGGTGGCGATGGCTCCGAACGCGCCACCCACGCCATGGACCGCGAAGACGTCAAGTGCGTCGTCGATCCGCGACCGGAGGCGGAGGAGCGATGCGCCATAGCAGACGATCCCCACGCCAAAGCCGATCAGGATCGACGCCGCCGGTGTCACGAAGCCGGCGGCCGGGGTGATCGCCACCAGCCCGGCAACCGCCCCGATGGCCGCGCCGAGCACCGATGGCGTCCCGCGATGCAGCCAGCTGATGGAAACCCATGTGATGGCGGCCATCGCGGCAGCGGTGTTGGTGGTGACCAGGGCCGTCGCTGCCAGGCCGTTGGCACCGAGTGCCGAGCCGGCGTTGAAGCCGAACCAGCCGAACCACAGCAGGCCGGCGCCGAGCACCGTCATCGGCACGTCGTGCGGTTCGGTGGCGGACTCCACCAGCCCGAGCCGCCGTCCCACGAACAGGGCAGCCACCAGTGCGGAGACGCCGCTGGCCAGGTGCACGACCGTGCCACCGGCGAAATCGAGCACGCCCAGCGAGAGGAGCCAGCCGTTCGGTGACCACACCCAGTGCGCGATCGGTGCGTAGACCAGGGTGGACCAGGCGATGCTGAACAGCACGAAGGCCTTGAATCGTTTGCGCTCGGCGAAGGCTCCGGTGATCAGGGCCGGGGTGATGATGGCGAACATCATCTGGAAGGCCATGAAGGCCAGGTGCGGCACCGTGGTCGCATAGGTATCCGACGGGTCGCCGGTGACGCCCTCCAGCCCCAGCCAGTCCAGCCGGCCGATGATCCCGATCCCGCTGTCGGGCCCGAATGCGAGGGTGTACCCCCACAGCACCCATGTCACGCTCACGACGCCGAGGATGAAGAAGCTGTGCATGATCGTGCTGAGCACGTTCTTGCGCCGCACCAGGCCGCCATAGAACAGCGCCAGGCCGGGCGTCATCAGCATGACCAGCGCGGTCGAGATGAGCACCCAGGCGGTGTCCCCGGTGTCGATCGTCCCCATCCGTAGCTCCCGTGCGTGCGGTGTCCGTGTTAGCAGCCTAGGGTCGGTGGATGGGCCGATGGAATGGCTGCGCGGCACTGGCCGCGAGCCTCGGTTTGTGCAAAGTGCACAATCACGTCATGGCGATATCGCTGTGGGGGATCACAGGAGGCGGCAGTTGCCCGAATATCGCCAGGGGCGATTGCTCGTCGCGTGGTGCCGCCGGAAGAGCGTCGCGTCATCGCCATGGCCCATATGGCGACGCGTCTACCAGTCGATCGGTGGCGTGTGATCCCTGGCAGTGATCATCAGTGGGCGGCATGGCCTCATGAGGCATGCGCCTGATCGGCGAGCCCGATGATCAGACCCCGCGCGCGGCCTTGAGGGGCGATGGGATCGCTGCACCGTCCAGGATGGCGGCAGCCGCCAGCTCGGCTGTCGCCGGCCCGATGCTGATGCCCCACGGCCCATGGCCCGCGGCAACGAAGATCCCGGGGCGATCGCCGAGCGGACCGATGAACGGGCGCCCGTCCACCGATTGCGGCCGGGCACAGACTCGGCTGCGATCGATCCGTGCCGCGGCCAGGGAGGGGACGAAGGCGGCGCCGTGGCGCAGCAGGCGCGGTGCCATTGCCTCGGCATCGGGCGGCGTGGGCAGGAACGTGGAGCCGACGGTGCTCACACCTGCCACGCTGACCATCGAGAAGCTGATGAGGTCCTGATCAACCTCGTCCTCGTCGACCGCTCGGTTGACGGTGTGGACGGCCCCCTCCTCCAGGACGCTGGTCGGCGCCGCGTCGAGGTGGACCTGGAGGGTGACGCCGTAGGTCGGCCGGATCGGCCTCCAGGCGCCGCTCGGGTCGACCAAGTCAGCCGACCACGGACCGGCGGCGACCAGGACATTGCCGGCGGACAGCTCGCTTCGGTCGGCGAGGGTCAGCCCGTGCTCCGTCAACCGGGCGACGGCCTCTCCGAGGCGAATCTCCGCGCCCGCCGCCGCAGCGCGTGCCGCCATCGCTTGCGTGGCAGCGTCGGGTGGAATGGGGTAGCCGGTGTCGAGCCGGATGGCGGAGAGGCCGTCGGCCAGCATCGGCTCCAACGCGCGTAGGGCTTCCTCGCGCAGCAGCTCCGGCGTCAGGGAGGGCTCGAGCTCGCGCAGCTCGGCGGTCCTGGTGGTGGCCGCGGCGAGGTCATCGGTCAGGAGCAGGAGGCCTGCCGGGCCAGCGGGAAACATGAAGTCACCGTCGCCGTCGGACAGCTGGCGGTAGATCTCCAGCGTTCGTTGGTGCAGTGTCGCGAGCACCGGGTCGAACGGATGCTGGACCGCGCCGGAATTGCGACCGGATGCCCCTGCGCCGATCTCGGTTGCTTCCAGCACCAGCACGGACGCGCCGCGTTCCGCGGCGAACGCGGCCGCCGAGCAGCCAACGATGCCGCCGCCGACGATCAGCAGATCGGGATGGGCCACCGTCTCGCCAGCGTAGCCGGACAGCTACCATCGGGCCGGTGAAAGTCGTCACCGGCCTCGGCAACCCCGGCGAGCGGTATCGGCTGACCCGTCACAACGTGGGCTTCCGTGTGCTCGACCTGCTCGCCGACCGATGGGGCCTGACCGGTCAGGGTCGGGTCCGGGACGGCGCTGCCAGGCTGGAGGTCGACCGCCCGGACCTGAACGAGCGCGTCTTGCTGGTGAAGCCGATGAAGTTCATGAACCTGTCGGGTGGGCCCATCCGCGCAGCCCTGCGACAGACCGCGGTCGACCCGACCACGGACCTCCTGGTGGTGACCGATGACGTCGACCTGCCGCTCGGGAGGCTGCGGCTGCGCCGCGAAGGATCCGCCGGTGGACACAACGGCCTGCGCGACATCATCGCGGCGCTGGGCGGCAACGAGTTCAGCCGGCTGCGGGTCGGTATCGGGCGTCCCGGGGCGTCGCGTGGAACGGTTGACCACGTCCTGGCGACGTTCAAGCCAGGCGAGCGCGAGCTTGCCGACGCGTCGATCGCCGCTGCCGCCGATGCCGTGGAGATGTGGCTGCGCGATGGCATCGAGGCGACCATGAACGAGTTCAACGGCCTCGACCTGGCGACACCGATCGCGTGACGACGACCACCGCTCCCAGCCCTCCTGCGCGAACGCCCGCGCCGACGCGAGGTGGCGCCGACCGGCGCGTCGCGGCGGCAACCGCGGAGCTCGCTCTTCATCTGCCAGAGCCGGGGCCGCTGCGCGTTCCGGCCGCCGCGCGCGCCGCGCACCTTGCCGCGCGTCGAGCGGCCCTGCCGGCATCCGTCCCGCTGGTCGCGGTGGCGCGGACGGACGACGAGGCCCACCGGCTGGCCGATGACCTGGCGGCCTGGCTACCCACGGGCAGCGTC
>CBFGSY010000107.1:0-7480 GCA_965651545.1 uncultured bacterium
TCGAGAAGGCGCTCTCGGGCGAGCCGAGCGCAATCTCCAGCAAGCCCGGTTCGGACACCCGGCCGTAGACGCTTACCAGCTTGGTGCCCGGCGACGCCTGGCTGCCCACGCTGGCAAAGGCCTCGGCCGAGTGGGCTAGGATCCACGCGGCGTGGGCCGCGGTCTCGGCATTCTGGACGGTGGTCGGCGCGCCCCACAGCCCAACCTCGGTCGGGTATGGCGGACGGATGATGGGCATCCCCCGATCGCCGGCCAGCGCCGCCAGCAGGGCGGTCTCCTCGCCGGCCACCAGTGCGCCGGATCCCTCCCAGACGCTGGCCTGGCAGCTGAAGTCCGTGCCGAGCACCAGGTAGCCGGCGAAGCGTCCGGCCTCTGCCTCGCCGATGGCCGCCCGCAGCCGCTCGATGGCCAGCGGCCAATCGCGCCGGACCGCCATCACCAGCTCGGAGGCGCCGGTCGCGAAGGCAGCGATCAGCCCGCCCTCCAGGACGAGGTGCGGGTTGCCCTCGGCCAGTGCCCGGTCGCCCAGGGCGGTGGGGTCGGCGCCCATCAGGTTGACGACCACGATCTTACGCGTGCCATCGGCCGCTCGTGCCAGCCGCCACTTGTCGGCGGTTGGGAAGCCACCGCCGCCGCGTCCGCGCAGGCCGGCATTGTCGATCTCGGTGATCACGCCCTCCGGACCGAGGTGCGCGACCGCTCGTTCCAGCCCGGCGTAGCCGCCGTGCTCGCGGTACGAGGCGATGGAGGTGGGATCGATGCGGCCGACATTGGCGAGCAGCCGCTGCTCACCGCGCGGCAGGATGCGGATCTCGCGGGAGAGGCGCGGCGTGGCGTCGCTCATCCGGTCAGCTTGCGGCGCCTGCGGGAACGGCGGCGCGTCGCCGCTCGGCGATCAGGTGGCGAGCCTGCGCGGCGGTCAGCGGGCCGAACACCAGGGTGTCGATCCGGACCGCCGGCGCGATGGCGCCTGCGCCCACCTCCGGGCTGGTCTCCAGGCTGAAGCTGCCGTCCGCGGTCGACTCGCCGGGCGCCAGGCCCAGCTCCTGGCCAATCGCCTCCAGCAGGTCCTCGCCACCCGAGAAGCGGCAGGCCGCGCAGGTGCAGACGGTGACCACATGGCCCTCGGCCGGCAGCAGGCGGAAGCCGCCCAGCCCGGCCGCGCCGAAGACCTGCGCCCAGTGGATCGTCATCCGGTCGATGATGATGCGGAGCGCCCGCTCGGGCAGGTATCCGTACCGCTCCTGGACGGCGGTGAAGATCGCCACCAGCGACTCGGGACGTGCGCCGAAGCCGTCGACCACGCCGGACAGCCACGGCTCGTCAACCGCCTCCTCCCAGCGCACGGCGTTGCGCATCGGCCGCGCGGGCTGGCCCGCGCGACGCCAGGCATTGGCGTCCTTGCGCTCGTCGTAGATCTCCGGCATGCCGTAGCGGATCCGGTTGCCCTGGGTGTCGAAGCCGCTCATGTCGATGGCCTCGACCGGGCAGACCTGCGCGCACTGGAAGCACACCTCGCACTTGTGCTCGCCGAACGGGTCGTAGATGAGGTCCAGCCGTCCCCGCCACCGCTCCGGCATCTGCGGACGCTCGTCCGGGTACTGGCGCGTGACCTTGGGCTGCCAGAAGTTGCGCAGGGTGACCCACATGCCCTTGGCGATGCCGCCGCCGGGGATGGCCATCGGCCTAGCCTCCCACCGGCTTCAGGTTGAAGACCAGCACGATGGCGGCGGTCAGGAACAGGTTCACCAGAGCAAGCGGCAGCAGCCACTTCCAGGCCATGCCCATCAGCTGGTCGACGCGGACGCGCGGCAGGGTCGCTCGCATCCAGACCGCCACGAAGACGAACAGGTAGGTCTTGGCGAAGAAGATGATCGCCCCCAGCACGGTCCCGGCGATGCCCCCGGGCAGCTCCAGGAAGGGCGGCAGCCAGCCGCCGAAGAAGAGCGTGACCACGATGGCGCTCATGACGAAGAGGGCGACGTACTCGGCGAAGAAGAAGAACCCGAAACGCATCCCCGAGTACTCGGTGGCGAAGCCGGCCACGATCTCCGAGTCCGCCTCCACCATGTCGAACGGGGTGCGGTTGATCTCGGCGGTGGCGGCGATGAAGAAGATCGGGAAGGCCCAGAACTGCCAGACGAAACCCCAGCCGTAGATCCGCTGCCACTCGACGATCTCGGTGAACGAGAGGCTACCGGTCAGCACTACGATGCCCACGATCGAGAGGGTCAGCGGGATCTCGTAGCTGACCATCTGGGCCGCGCTGCGCAGGCCACCGAGCAGCGAGTACTTGTTGTAGCTGGCCCAGCCGGCCACCAGCAGTCCCACCACCGACAGCCCCAGCACGGCGAAGAAGTAGACGACGCTGATGCTCGACTCGATGGCCACCAGCCCTGGCCCGAAGGGGATGACCAGCATGCTCATGGCGGCCGCCATGAAGACCATCCAGGGTGCCATGGTGAAGGTGGGCCGATCTGCCTGGTCCGGCGTGGCGTCCTCCTTGGCCAGCACCTTGAAGCCGTGGATCGTGCTCTGGAAGATGCCCCGCGGCCCGACGCGGTTGGGACCGTAGCGCAGCTGCATGAGCGCGATCACCTTCAGCTCGATCTGGATCACGATGAAGGCGGTCGGCACCGTGAGCACCAGCAGCAGCGTGGTGGCCAGCACGAAGCGGCCGATCGCCAGCAGGATCTCGCCAAGCTCCATCTAGCCGGGCTCCATCTACTTGTCGACCCCGCCCATGATCGGGTCGAGGCTGGCCATGATCGCCATCGTGTCGGCGATCAGGTGGCCCGGCATCAGCACCGGCATGGCCTGCAGGCTGATGTATGACGGATCGCGCATCCGGAACCGATACGGGTTCGGGCCACCGTCGCTGATGGCGTAGACCGAGTAGAAGCCGCGCGGCGACTCCACCGCGCCGAATGCCCGTCCCGGGCGTGGCCGGATGATGCCGGGCACCTGGGCCTGCACCGGGCCATGCGGCATCTGGTCCACGATCTGGTCGATGAGGTGCAGGCTCTGCTTGATCTCGGCGACCCGCTGCAGGTAGCGGGCGTAGGTGTCGCCCCCATCCTGGGTGATCACGTCGAACTCGAGCTCGTTGTAGATCGAGTACGGATGCGCCTTGCGCACATCGAAAGGCACGCCGGAGGCGCGCAGGTTCGGTCCCGACACGCCCAGGCTGATGGCCCGCTCGCCGCTCAGCACGCCAAGGCCCTTGGTGCGCTGCACGAAGATCTCGTTCTCGGTGATGAGCTGCTCGTTGTCGCCGATCGACTTGCCGACATTCGCGCGCCAGCTCGACAGGCGGTTGATGAACTCGTCGTTCACGTCCCAGTTCACGCCGCCGACCCGGAAGAAGTTGAAGAGCATGCGCTGGCCGGAGATGCTCGACAGCAAGTCGACGACCTCGTCGCGATTGATGAAGCCGTACAGGATCGGGGTCAGCCCGCCCATGTCGAGGGCGAGGAAGCCCATCATTAGGCCGTGGCTGAAGACGCGGTTGAGCTCCACGACCAGCGCGCGGATGTACTCGGCGCGCTTCGGTGCCTGGATGCCGTACAGCTTCTCGAACGCGATCGCCGGCGCGTGCTCGTTGTGCATGGCCGACATGTAGTCCATCGGGTCGACGTAGGTCAGGACGGTGGTGTAGGTGGCGTTCTCGCACAGCTTCTCGATGCCGCGGTGCAGGTAACCGAGCACGACGTCCAGGTCGGTCACCATCTCGCCGCGGATCTTCACCACCAGCCGCATCACGCCATGGGTCGACGGGTGCTGCGGCCCCATGTTGAGCAGCATCTCGCCCTCTTCGAGCTAGTACATCTCGGCTTCTCGTTCGGTCTGCGGCGGCCGATCCGGGATCCCCACCGTCTCGTAATCGGCGTACTCCGTGGCGGGCCGGCCCTCGATGCCCAGGCCCAGCGCGGCGGAGAGGCGCTCCTCCTCCTGCCGATCGAGGTCGATCGGGTCGGGGATGCGGGTCTCGGGATCGACGGCGGTCATCGCGGGCGGCTCTTGTCCGCATCGGTCTTGCCGGCTTCAACAGCCATCGGCTCGTTTGGCGCGGCTGTGTGCGGGGAGGACGACACGGTGAGCTCCTCGCGGAAGCGGGAGAGGTCCCACGTCTCCGGCCGCTCGAGCGGGTTGACTCCGGCCGCAGCCGAGTCGGCGGCGTCATCGGGCAGGAGGAAGTCCTTGCGCTGCGGGAAGCTGCGGTAGTCGGGTGACATGTAGATCCGCCGCAGGTCGCGGTTCCCGTCGAAGACGATCCCCATCATGTCGTACATCTCGCGCTCGTGATACATGGCGCCCTCCCACAGCCCGGTGATGCTCGGCAGGTGCGGGTCGGCGCGGTCGACGCGGCAGCGCAGGCGCAGCCAGGCAGGGTGCAGGTCCGAGTACAGGTGGTAGACCACCTCGAAGTGCTCGGTCGGCCCGTAGTCGACGGCCGCCGCGTCGCCCAGCCACCAGAAGCGCAGCTCCGGCGCGTCGCGGAACGCGGTCAGCAGCTCCAGGTTGCGGGCGCCATCTGCCTGGACCTCGACCGTGTCCTCATCGGTCCACAGGCCGGCGGCCAGCTCGGGAAAGCGGTCGGTGAGCGCGCGGACCAGCGCTCCCGCCGCGGCGGGCGCGGTCAGCGGACGTCCCCTTCCCAGGCCAGCCGCTGCGGGCCGCGGTCGACGTAGGTCGGCCACTGGCCGCGGCGCTGCTTGACCAGCTCCTGCAGCTTGATCAGGCCGTAGATCAGGCCCTCCGGGCGCGGCGGGCAGCCGGGCACGTAGACGTCCACCGGCATCACCCGGTCGACGCCCTGCACCACCGAGTAGCTCCGCTTGAAGCGGCCGCCGGAGGTGGTGCAGGTGCCCATCGCCACGCACCACTTCGGCTCCGGCATCTGCTCCCAGAGGCGGACCAGCGGCCCGGCCATCTTGGTGGTCAGGGTACCGGCCACGATCAGCACGTCCGCCTGGCGCGGGCTGGCGCGGAATGGGAACATGCCGAATCGGTCGATGTCGTTCTTGGCGGTGGCGGTGCTCATCATCTCGATGGCACAGCAGCTCAGCCCGGACAGCAGCGGCCACAGCGAGTTGGCGCGGATCAGGTCCAGGATCCAGTCCGCCTTGGTGGGGATCACCTCCAGCAGGCCATGGAAGCCGCCGCGCGGGTGCTCCTCCATCCCGAACTCGCGCAGCAGCTCGTCGGAGGCAGCCTGGTCGGGGATGACGATCGGCGGCGGGGCCGGCTCGTCCGGCTTGACCGTCAGATCGGTCTGGCCGGGTCGGTTCAGTGCCATCGGAGATCTCCCTTCCGCCAGGCGTACAGCTCGCCGACCATGAGGATGGCAAGGAACACGCCAATCACGATGATGCCCGGCAGGGCCACCGATCGGACCGTGATCGCCCACAGGTAGACGAAGATGATCTCGACGTCGAACGAGACGAACAGCAGGGCGTACAGGTAGAAGGCAAGCCCGAAGCGCGACCACGTGTCACCGATCGTGTCGATGCCGCTCTCGTACGGCAGGCCCTTCTGGGGCCGCGACCGGCGGTGGGTGATGAGCCACGAGAACAGGATCGTGCCGAAGACGAAGGTGGTGGCTGCGAACCCGAACCCGAGGACGTAGATCAAGCCGGTCTGATCCATGTCAGCTCCGAGTCAGCTCCAGGCCGATATTGCCTTGTCGTGCCCTGCGCGCGAGGCGCCTGGCTGATATTGACGCTTCACTGGCGACACGCTCGAAAGCGGGCGTGCCGCTTCACGAAACAGTCTACCAGCCATGCGTGGGAGCGCACGAGCGTAGCCTCGTGCGGCCGTACATCCGCCAGTGAATAGGCCACGCAAGCCCCATCCGGGACGCATGAACGGAGCAGCTTCAGTGCCGCCGCCAGGCGGCATCCACCAACAGTCGCAGCCCGTCGCTGACCAGGGCATGCCCGCCCAGCAGCACCGGCACCGATGCCTTTGCCGCCGCCTCCGTCAGCTCCCGCAGCCAGTCGGTCTCAACCCGCGCGTGATCCAGGAAGTCAGAGGCGAAGCGGTCCTCCTCCGGGGGCCAGGCCGCGATGTCCGATGATCCCGCTCGGGCCGCCATCAGCACCCGCGTGTCCAGGATCACCGCATCGGCCAGGCTCGTGAGCTCACCGATCAGGTCGCCGGGCCCCAGGCGCTGCGTCCAGTCGGCCAGCAGCGAGCGCGGCTGCTGGTCACGCGTCGAGCGCATGCCCCGCTCCTCGATGAAGCAGCGGACCCGGCAGGCGGACTCGGTCTCGAGATAGGTCCAGGCGGCGGACGGGATGCGGCCCGCAACCAGCAGCTGGGCATTGCGGCTGCGGATCACCTCGCCGATCGCCGCGCGCCGTGGAACCGTCAGCTCGGCGCCTGGCGGCAGGCCGTCCTCCGCCTGCTCAAGGAAGGCCGAGACGACGCCGTCGAGCATCCGCGTGCCCTCCAGCGTGGTGGCCAGGCGCAGCAGTGCCAGGTCAAGCGGGGTGTCCACGTCGAACCTGGACCAGCGGGCGTCGGCCAGGTCGCGCCAGCCGAACCCGACATCCTCCAGGCAGCGAACGGCCGCGTTATCGGTCGGGCAGGCGCCGAGGGCCGAGAGCGCGCTGTCCAGATCGCCCGCGACGCTGAAGGCGTCGGCGCTGTAGCGGTTGTTGGTCACCACCTGCCCCGGGGCCGGTGAGACCAGCTCACGCAGCGGCTCATCGTCGAGCAGCGCCACGGCGCCGGCGCCCGCGTAGCCGATGGCATCGATCGGGCGTCGGGCCGCCTCTTCCTCGCGCCGGGCAGCGCGCGCCGCCGCACTGAACCACGAGCCCCAGTGAAAGCCGACCTGGCCCCGCGCCACCTCGGGCAGGCGCACGACGGTGGCACCGGCCTCCTCGAGCCGACGCGAGAGCTCGGCGGCGAGCAGCCGCTTGCCGACCACCGCCACCGCCGAGTAGCTGCCGAGCGGCGGGAGGTCCCGGCCCGATGGCGGCTCGACCACCAACAGCACGCAGCGCGGGCGCGTGGGCTGCGCTTCAGCCATCGGCGAGCAGGCGGTGCAGCTGCTCCAGGTGCATCAGATCGTGGACGCCGGCAAACAGCAGCCACTCGCCGCAGCGCAGGCGGCCGACCAGCGGGTGATCGAGCGGGCAGGGCTCAGCCTCGTGGCCGGCGATCGCCGCCGCCGACTGAGCCATCGAGCGCCGCGACTTGTCCAGGTAGCTGCGCAGCAGCTCGCGGGGCGCGTCGGCCTGCCCCGGAATGCCCGGCCGCACGATCGGCTCGTCCGCGGGCCACTCCCCGCGGGCACTCAGCGCTGCCGCATGCACCAGCCAGCGGCGCGAGGCCGTGGTATGCGCGAAGGCCTGCGCCACGTTCCAGTCCTCCTCGCCGCCCGGCGCTCGCAGCTGGTCATCGCTGGCCGCATCCAGCGCATCCGATAGGGCGTCGGCCACAGCCTCCTGCTGGCGCAGGATGGCGGGCG
>CBFGSY010000108.1:0-7452 GCA_965651545.1 uncultured bacterium
GCGCAGAAGGAGGGGGAGGCCGTGGCGTCGCGAGTCGCCGCATGGCTGCGCGGAGATGAGCCGACTGCCACCTTCGACGGCGCCGGAGCTTGCTTCCTGGAGATGGGCAGCGACGAGGCGAGCATGATCCAGGGCGACTTCTACGCCGTCCCTCCGGCCGTCGAGCTCACCGTCCCGAACCACCGACAGCGCCAGGAGAAGGAGCGCTTCGAGGCGGACCGCCTGTCGGCGTGGTTCGGCGACTGAGCAGCCATCGGTCTATCCTTCGTCGCACCCACCGCCCATACGCCTGGAGGATCTGCAGACCGATGACCCTGCGAGAAGGGACCCTGCTCGACCGGATCGATGCGCTCATCGCCGAGCGCCACCTGCTGACCCACCCGTTCTACACGAAGTGGCGCGAGGGAACGATGAGCCGCGAGGCGCTCCAGGAGTACGCGCGCCAGTACTACGCCTTCGAGTCGACCTTCCCGCGGCTGCTGTCGGCGCTTCACACACGAGCCGATGATCCGGCCGTGCGTCAGTCCATCCTCGACAACCTCTGGGACGAGGAGCATGGCGCTGCGAATCACGCGGAGCTTTGGCTCCGCTTCGCGGAGGGAATCGGCGTGGACCGCGCGGATGTCCGCTCCGCGTCGCGCAATGACGGCACCAAGCAGCTGCTGTCGACGTACTGGACTGCGGTGACCAAAGCGCCGCTGGCCGCCGGCGTGGCGGCGCTGTACGCCTACGAGGGCCAGGTGCCCGAGGTCGCGACCGAGAAGATCAACGGCCTGCGCAACCGCTACGGCGTGGACGACGCGCGGACGCTCTCCTTCTTCGCGGTCCACTCGACGCTGGACGTCGAGCACTCGGGTGCGGAGCGAGAGATGATCGCCCGCCTGGCTTCTTCAGAGGCCGATGAGGAGGCGGCGCTTGCCGCAACCCGCGCCGCCCTGGATGCCTGGTGGGGGTTCCTCTCGGCAATCGAGGCCTGACACACAAGCGGTCGCACATTCATCACGGAGACGGTCTCCACGGTGACAGCGGGCAACGCATCCGCAACCTAGGCTCGGCGCTGTCCACGTCTTGTGCACAAGTGTGCGCTGAGGTGTGGTTACGAATAGTTCGAAGGTACTAGCCCTCAGGGCCGCCGCTGGCTAGACTTACCGCGATCCGAGCCACGCGCCCGGGGGAGCCGCGTACCAGATAAAGGGGTGCTCATCATCATGTCCGATCGCCGACGCCCGCTTCGGCTGCTTGCAATCCTTTTCATCGCGGCTTCGCTGGCCGTGTCCACATTCGCATCGCCTGTATCCGCTGCCCTGGCGGATATCGACTTCGGCGGGGGCACCACCCCCGGCACCGCACCCAACGGGCACGGAACCGGCGCGACACCGACACAGGTGTCACCCGGCAACGTGGCCGGGTTCTACATCTGGGTGCGGAACGATGACACCGCCAAGCTGAACAGCTTCTTCATGAAGGCCGCCACCACCGCCACGCCGCTCGGCGCCTACTGGTCACGCAATGGCGGGCCGGCGAACGCCTGCACCACGACCGATGGGCTGCAGTGCGCCTTCGGTGCGTTGGAGTCCGGCGACGTGCTGCGCATCACCGCTGCCTTCACCCTCCCCACCGGCACGTCGACGTCCACCGCCAACTGCCTGCCGGCCGGTTCGGATGATGGGGTAAGCCCGACGGGGGCCTCCTGGCGCTGCGTCGACTTCCAGTTCGCGTCCGGCTCCGGCTTCGTGCCGGGCAAGAACAATAGCCGCGGCGACCTGTACCACTGGTTCGACTTCGTGAGGACGGATGGGGGTGCTGACAGGGGCGCTCAGTTCCCGTTCTGCAACCTCGGCATTCCGGCGGAGGATCGCGACTGCGACGAGGGGCTGCTGACCGTCTTCAACACGCTGAGCGCGACCAAGAGGAACCCGCAGGCCACGCAGGTGACCGCACCCGACGCCGCGTTCAACTCCAACCACGGATCGAGCGGAATTGCCGTGGAGGATGGTGCTGCATTCGAGTGCCCGGATGGATTGGTCGAGTGCGCGGCCCGAGAAGATGATTTCGTCGGCCAGTGGTCAGACGTGAGCGTCAACTCGGAACAGCCATTCGGCGACGACTTCCTCCGCGTCACGATCCAGATGAACGGGGTGAAGGCGAGCGACGTGGATGGTGTCCTCCACCTGTGGGAGCAGCCGGCCGGGACCTGGCACGAGGAGGTCATCGACGACCTATGCCCAAGCTCGGCCGGACCAGGTGAAGGTCAGACCACTCCGTGCTTCTGGGTCACAGGCTCAGGCAACAACTCGACAGTCGATATCTGGAGCCACAACAACGGGAAGTTCGGCCACTTTTAGCCGATAACTACCCGCCCGCAGCACTGGGCGTCGGGGCCTCACGGCTCCGGCGCCCCTTCGTTCCCAGCCGTCGTCGAGCATCCTCGATCCGTCGCGTGGTGGCGACATCGTGCTTGGCGCTGGCCAGCGAGAGAGCCTCGGAGAGGGCTGTATCGGCCTCGGCAGGTTCCCCGCATAGAGCGTGGACGTCGGCAAGGTCCATGTATGCCTCGGCGCGATCGACAAGCAAGTCACCTTCCTCCCGGAGCCGCACCGCCTCGCCGGCCAGGGCAACGGCTTCGGCGTGGCTTCCCCGCGCGGCAAGGATGCGCGCCCTCGCCCCGCGCAGGATGGACTGTGCGTCGATGTCATCGGCCGCAGCGATCTCCTCTGCCACCCGCGCGATCTCCTCTGCCTCATCAACTCGCCCCTGGGCGATGACCGTCCGCGCCAGCACAGCCGCGATGCTCGAGCGGAAGTACTGCTCGCCGATCTGCCCCAGCGCCTCGTAATCGCTGCGGAGGTAGGTCTCGGCGGCGCCGAGGTCGCCTGCCAGGGTCTCCACCCGCGCGCCGGCCAGGGAAGTCGACGACGCGTAGATGCCGGCCTTCAGCTCTACCAGCTTCGCCGCCCCACGCCGATAGGCGTCGCGCCCGCGATCGAAGTCCCCGCCCATCGCGTACAGCTGGGCCAGCATCAGTTGCAACGCGGATAGCGCGTACTGGTCTCCCGTCACGCGTCCGACGATCTCCTCCGTCCGCGCAATGGCGGCATCGACAGGTGTCGGACCGAACAGGGCGGCCGTCGCGTAGGCGAGCGACGCCTTCACCTCTGCCCGGGAGTTCTCGCTCCTGCGCGCGTGCTCGATGACCTGCTCCGCGGCCACCGCCACCTCGCCCGACCGCTGCGCGACGCCGAACATCCCAGTCCGCATCCGCCACGCGAACGTCAGGCCAGCCTCGTAGCCGGCCTGCTCGAACAGGGGGATCGCGGCCGCTGAGACGCTCTCGACCTCCTCGCTCCACGCCTGCCCCTCCTCGGCGGCCCCCGAATATAGGTCGGCATAGAGCTGAACAAGCCTGGCGTGGGCTGCCGCCAGGTCGTCGTGCGTTTCGCCGGCCGCCGTGGTGGCGTCGCTTATCACTGCTTTCACCTCGTCAAACTCGCCGAGCTCGGTGAGTGCCTCACCCAAGGCCGGCAGCAGCCGGAGCCGGTCGGCGTCGAGGCGGTCACGCGTCGCGGTCGCGCGCCGCAGCAGGTTCGCAGCGGCGGGCAGGTCCCCCCGCAGCATGGCGCGCGTTCCTGCGGACGCCAGCTTCTGTGAGGCGCGGACCCCAACTGACTGGGCGTGGTCGTCCAGCGTGCCGAGTTCCCTCAGATAGCCGAACGCCTGCTCCAGGTGATAGCCGTGGATCTCCTCGAACTCCCGGTTGTCCACGTCGTGAGCCGCGTTAAACGTCTCGGCCCAGCTGACGAAGCGCTCGTGCAGGTCGGCGCGGGCGCGCTTGAGCAGCCCGTTGTAGGCCGCGTCACGAACCAGCAGGTGGTGGAACCGATACCCGGCCTCGTACTCTTCGCTCACTTCCTGGGGCTGGACGAGCTGCTTGCCGGTGAGCGTCTGCAAGTGGGCGGGCACGGCCGGTGAGATCGGCACCGGGACGAGATCAGCGACCGCCGCGACCGCGAAGTTTTGCCCAACCACCGCCGCCGGCTCGATCACCTCACGCTCGTCACGCTCGAGCATGTCGAGTCGCGCGGCCAGCAGGGCCTCGATCGTCGGCGGCACCTTGAGGCCGGAAAGGTCGCCAACCCGAACCCAGCGGTTGTCATCGCGCCGGAGCGTGCCCTCGTCGATCAGCATCGACAGCAGCTGCTCCACGAAGAGCGGATTGCCGGCGGCTGCATGAACGATTCGGCCACGGACATCGGCGTCAATATCCGTGCCGCCCAGCAGGCCGTCCACCACGCGGGCCGCGTCGGCATCGGTCAATGGCGTGAGCACCAGGCGCAGGCTGCCCGGCACCGTCGCCCACTCGGGCTGCCGCTCGAGCAGCTCATGACGCGTCGAGCACAGCAACAGGACCGGTGCGCTCTCGACGGCCTCCACGAGGTGACCGATCAGCTCCAGGAAGGTCTGCTCCGCCCAATGGATGTCATCGATGACCAGCACCACGGGCCGGTCACGGGCGATCTCCTCCAGGAACTTCCGGACGCCCCAGAAGACTTCGGGGACAGGGAAGGGGTCCTGCGAGAGGCCGATGACCGATGCCAGCCGATCCACCACGGCGGGGTCCGCCACGTGCTCCCGCAGGCGCGCCATGCTTTCTTGCTGTCCCTCATCTGCGCCGATACCGCACAGCTCGCGGACCGCCTCGCGCAGCGGCCAGAAGGTGATGCCGTCGCCATACGGCAGGCACCGGCCGCGGATGACGGTCGCGTCGCCCGCGGACGCGGTGAACTCGCGGACGAGGCGTGACTTTCCGACACCGGCGTCGCCCACGACGGTTGCCATCCGGCAGGCACGGTTGGTGATGGCCTCGCCGATCACGCCGAGGAGCGCCGCCATCTCCGCCTCGCGTCCCACCATGGCGGTGTCGTGGCGGCGCTGCACGCCCTCGCCGGTGGCCTGGACGCTGACGAGCCGGTGTGCCGGGACTGGCTCCGACTTGCCCTTCAAGGTGAGCGGTGGGACGGCCTCCACCACCACGGCGTCGCGGACGAGCCGATGGGTCAGATCGCCAAGCAGCACCTCGCGCGAGCCGGCGGCCTGTTCCAGGCGGGCGGCGATGTTGACGACGTCTCCGGTCACCAGGCGCTGCCCAAGGCTGGCGTCGCCGGCGACGACCTCGCCGGTGTTCACGCCGATGTGGTTCTGCAGCGTGATGCCGTACTCGGCCTCGAAGGACGCGTTCAGCGGCTCCAGCGCGGCCTGCATGTCGAGCGATGCCCGCACGGCCCGCAGCGCGTCATCCTCGTGCCGCACCGGGAGGCCGAAGACCGCCATGACCGCATCGCCGATGAACTTCTCGACAGTCGCCCCATGCCGCTCGAGGGCCCGCTGCATGGCGGAGAAGTAGCGCGACATCACGTCCCGCATGGCCTCCGGCGGGGCAGGGCTGCCGTCCGCCGTCGTTGGCTTGGGGTCGGCGAAAACGACCGTCACCGTCTTGCGCGTGTCGCTGATACGGCGCTGCTCCGCAAGGTGCGATCCGCACGTCGTGCAGTACTGATCGACTTCGCCGTTGTCGGCGCCACACGTCCGGCACGCTCGTCCCGTGGATTCATCGCCACCTGCGGCCTCGGCCTGGCGCTCGGCGACGGAGATGAGCCGGTAGGTGGCCACCTGCTCCGATCGGCCCTTCGGCTGCACGGCAGGTCGGGGCTCGGCCTCGATCGAAGATTCGACGGCAGCGTAGGTCGACTCGGCCAGGAGCACCTCCTGCGCGGGAGCGTTCTGCTCCATGGCGGTCGCGATGGCGAGCGTCGAGCCGGTGAGCACGTGCTGACCAGCGCTCGCTTCGCCGACCACCACCTCACCGGTGGCGACGCCGGTCCGCACGGTGAGGCGCACGCCCCAGCGCTGCTCCAGGACGTTGTTCAGGCTGGCGAGCACCCGCTGCGATTCGGCGGCGGCCTCGACCGCCCGCAGCGCGTCGTCGTCCGCTGCCTTGGGCAACCCGTAGGCGGCAACGATGGCATCGCCGATGATCTTCTCGATGGTGCCGCCGTGGCCCTCGAAAACGGCCCGCATCTCGTCGATGTAGGTCGTCATCACCTCCCGCAGTGACTCCGGGTCGAGGCGCTCGCCGAGGGCGGTGGATCCCTGCAGGTCCGAGGTGACGATGGTCACCGTGCGCGCGATCTCGGGCGCGGCGCCGGACGTCAGGGCGGTTCCGCATTGGCCACAGAACCGCTCAGCCGGCTGGGTATCGGTGCCGCAGCTGGGGCACGCGACGGACGCTGCGCTCACGGAGCGGAGTGTAGGTCCTTGTTCACGGAGCGAGCAAAGGTTGCGATCCGCTCCACGGCGTCCTCCAGCACCGGTTGCAGCCCATGGCCGACCCCTCCGTAGACGTGCAGCTCGCCGTTGGTCAGCTGGCCCGCCGCCTCGCGAAGCAGGCCGATCCGCGCGAACGGATCCCGGTCGCCGGAGAGCATCAGGACCGGGCAGCCGATGCGCGGCCAGTGGTCGCTGCGTTCGACCCAGCGTTCCGTGCGACCCGGCGGGTGGAGCGGGTAGCACAGGAGCACCAGGCCGGCAGGCGGCTCCTCGGCCGCGACCAGCGACGCCACGCGGCCGCCGAACGATTGGCCACCGATCACGCTGCCCGGAGCGTCCGCGAGCGCCGCCCGGTAGGCCGGAAGCGCCCGCTCGGCTGTTCCCTTGGGCAGCACCACGAATTCTGCCGGCAGGCCTTTCGCCGTAAGACCGTTCAGATACGGCGTCATGCTGGCCTCCGCTCCGGAGGCACCGGCGGCGAGAAGGATTCGTGGCGGAGGCACCTGCCAAGCGTACGCCGGGGAGGTTCCCTTCGTACGCGCGTCACCATTGCGCCGCACAATCGTCGTCACCATGGCCGCCGCTGGACCACGCCGCCCCCCATCCCGCTTGCTGGCCGCCGCCAGCGGCGTCATCGCCGGCGGCCTGGGTCTGGGCTTCGCCGAGCTGGTGGCCGGACTGCTGCCGGGCGCCGCATCGCCGATCCTGGCGATCGGTTCACTGGTCGTTGCTCTCCAACCGCCCAACGCCAAGCAGCTGGTCGTTGACCTCTTCGGCACGAACGACAAGCTGGCACTCGAGGTGGCGGTGCTGGTCGGGGCGCTGGTCCTGTCGGCGTTCCTCGGCGTGCTGGCCCGGCGATCCGAGCGCTGGGCGCAGGCCGGGTTCATCGGACTCGGCGTGCTGGCGCTGGGGGCCGCCTTGCGCGACCCGCTGGTCGACATCCTGCTGGCGGGGCTGACGGCGGCCCTCTCCGTCGGCATCTCGATCTTCACCCTGCCGCGGCTGCTGCGGCTGGCGGCGCCACGCAGTGCCCAGCCGGCGCGGATGCTCGACTTCGACCGTCGCCGCTTCCTGGGGACGGGGGTCGCCCTCGCCGGTGCGGCCGTCGCGTCAGGCATTGCCGGG